>CP134492.1:4108826-4424890 GCA_031761875.1 Bacillaceae bacterium IKA-2
GATGCTTCTATTTTATTTTTTCTCGATCGAAATAGTTCCTTCTATGACTTTTATTCGTTTAAGGAAGAACTTCCTTCCTTAACAACACGAAAAATTAGTCATTTTTTAGCCTATGGCTTTCTTGCTAGTATCATATTCCTGATTATACCAATTGATCGATTGTTTCTAAAAGGATTACTAGCTTTCGGTTCAGCTTCATTGATCGGGCTCATCGATGAAGTTCATCAACATTTCATCATTAATCGAAGTGGTAGAATTCTTGACGTTTATATTAATACTGCAGGAAGTTTGGTTTCGGTCCTTCTACTGATGCTACTATCTGTTCTAGTAAAAGTTAGCGCGTTCTTTTTCATTAAAAATATTAATCGAAAAAAAAAGACTGCATAATCGGGGACAGGCACCTTTTCCCACTGTTGGGTGGTAACAGAGGTTCGACCCCTTGCACGACTTTGTCGATAAGTCATGCTTCGCACCGATATCCAATTCAACCACTTTTGGGAAACGGTGCCTGTCCCTGGTTTCCACTTTTCTTTGAGAATGTCCAGTTTACAAGGAAAATTCCGATAAAAATCAGTAGTCCTCCTAAATAAACATGCCATCCAACGACTTCATTCAGAAATAGCCATCCCGTTAGTATCCCGAAAAAAGGCGCTAAAAAGAGGAAGGCACTTGTTTTACCTGGATCGCTTTTATTCAACAAATAAAACCATATCGCAAATTGGACAATTGAAGCCATAATTGCAAGCCATAAAATAATAGCAATAGATGTCGTATTAATGATAAGTTTAGGTGTCTCTACTGTTACACCCATTACTAAAAGGAGAATGCCACCAAAAAGCATCTGGTAAGCGGTTAACACCCAGATATTGAATCGACTTCCCCATTTTTTAATTAAGATTGTCGCAATTGACCATGAAAGTGCCGCACCAAGTCCCAGTAACGTCCCAACATTTAATTGTAGATGAAATCCAAGCGTAATAAACACACCAATAAACCCAGTAATAACTCCGATCCATTGGATCAGTCGGAATCTAATTCCGAGAAAGATCGTTCCTAAAATGACAACCATCAAAGGATTACTAAATGTTAAAATAGAAGATTCTCCTGCTGTAATTGTTCTTAAACTCAAAAATATACAACCCATTACACCGGCCGTCTGAAAGAAACCTACCAGAAAAATCCTTAGCCAATCAAGTCGGAAGCGCGGCAGAGGCTTTTTCCTGACTAATAACGCCATCAAAATACCGGCAATGGTAAAGCGAATGCCAACCAGTAACAGCGGTGAAACATAGGTTAAACCAATCTTACCAATAGTAAAAGAAGATCCCATTAAAAAAGTCGTAAGGAAAACTAGTAATCCGTAATAGATTGGCTTCATATTTCAAACTCCTACCTTTTTTCCGTTGCCATACTTGGTGGTTCATAGATAGTGTACGATAATAGCATCGTTTTTTCATTTAAATCCAATTACTGAAATCATTGATTGCAACCAAATACCAGGTTTCAGCATAAAGCCTATTTTCCGCCTACTCTAGTTTCATTTGTTGATAAATTGATGTTAATTTTTCAACGTCTGTTACTACGCTAAGCTGAGATCGTAAATTCCTTCATCATTTGTCGGAAATGTTAGTTCGTATTATTTAGTGACATAGCCTCTGTCTGCGATCCATATAAAATCCATGGCGAAGGCAGTTCAAATTTGTGGGCAACGGGTAGACATTGAACTGCTTCTTTCGTTAAATCGATCCAAATGTACGTGTCACCTTCTGTTTGTTTCGTTAACTTGCGGTAATCGTTTGAAATTGTTTCCCACAATCCCTTTTGTGCCGTGATATCACTCCAAGGATAGATAGCGTGTAAATAATGGTGATCTTTTTGATCGTACTTTGTAATAAGAACGCGCGTCTCTGATTCGTTTTCATAAAAACCCCATTTATCTAAATCGTGTTCCTGAAATAAAGCATTTGAAGCAGGAAAGGAGTAATAACATTCATATGGAAAGACGGACGAGGATTTCAGATAAACTTCTCTGAGCCAAGACTTCTTTCGTTCTATAGAATAAATTGGATTCCAGGGCTTTGCAGCTGACTCAAGTGCAGACGTGTCTTTTGTAATCGCACCATGTAATACCGAATAGGGGGTTAACTCAAGCTTTTCGATGACACGACGTGCAGGTATGTTATCCTCCTGTGTATTCGCACCTACCCACTGAATGCCGCTCACTTGAGATGCTTCATTCTTAATGTAAGCTAACAGTTCTGTTGCAAACTCATTCCCTCGAAAGCGACGGTCGCTCCGTAATCGTCCTAACATCGCATAACGCCCAGAAAAAATGCTATATCCACCCATACTGACCATTTGTTTATCTAGAAATAGTCCATACATACGATGGTTTCCCGTTGTCAGTCTATGAAAAATACGTCCTACATAATCATCTTCTATTGCTGTATCCATCGCTTCCAAATAGGGATAGTCTTCACTGTGTAGCATCCTGATCTTTTTATTCATTTAATTACTCCCCAATTCTACCGTTTTTCTTCGTTATCTATGAATGATACCCTTGTCCTTCTTGACAAGAATGTTCAACTGGAGAAGTTTTCTGTTGAAACAGCGGTTAACCAAGTTTCTGCCATCAATTCATTTCCCTCTTTCGTCATATGTACACCATCTGTTGTTAATTTTAAGTGATTTCCTTTTTCTAATCTATCCATGAAAACAGTAAAGGTTGGAACAAGATTAGCACTTAATTCTTTGGCGATTTTTCGTACAATAGCTGCATATACCTTCAATTGTTTATTTCCTTCAGATGAAATGCTTTCTGTAATAATTGTTGGCTCCATTAAAATAACTTTCACTTTAGGGTCAATGCTTTGCAATAGTCTTCGATAAATCAATTCAAATTGAATTGGATCAACTAGTGACGAATCAGGGTGATCCAATTGATGCCAAACATCATTAACGCCAATTGACACAGAAAGAATATCTGGATTAAGTGATAAGACATCTTCATCCCAGCGCTCCTCAAGATCGGTAATTTTATCTCCTCCAACCCCTCGATTGAAGATTTGCAAAGAAGGATCTTCTGCAATCAGCTTATTGTAAATTACATTCACATATCCATTACCAATTCCTCTTTCATCCTCATACCTTCCACTTTCCGTTATACTATCACCAATGAATAACAGCCTTTTCGTCATAGTTCACACTCCTTTTCTCATAGCCTGATTTATTCTTTTCTGAACCTAAAATTGCAAGTCAATTTGATCGAAGTGGAGATCGAATGGGACACCAGGCACCTTGCCCCTCGCGATTGGGACAAGGTGCCTGTCCCTCTTTCCCACTTATAAAGCTTCTCCCTTACCACCATCAATATTTACGGAAGTCCCTGTAACATATAAGGCCGCATCAGATACTAAGAATCCGATCACATTGGCTGCTTCGTGCGTATCACCAATTCTTCCTAACGGTATTTTGTGAGACGGTAATTTTGAAAATTCATCCCAAGATAAATCAGGATGATCTTTTTTCCACATTCTTTCAATTTGCTCACTTCTAATCAGTCCGATACAAACGGTGTTGACTCGTATATTATATTTACCTAGGTCTTTACTCATCGCATTTGTTAACGTCATTCCTGCTGCTCTACTGACTGAAGTTGGTAGTGATGAAGCAGGAGCCGTTTTTGCGATTGTGGCTGTTACATTGATAATGACTCCGCCACCTTTTTCTTTCATATATGGGATAGCTGCATTAGAACAATGGATAGCGGCAAATAATTTTAAATCTAGATCACTTCTCCACATTTCCTCATTAATTAGATCAAAGGGCTGTGCTGCGGATTGACCTGCATTGTTTATTAAAATATCAACCCCACCAAAGTGTTCAGCAGTCTCTCTGACAAAATCATCACAATCTTTTTTAGAGGTAACATCTTTAGATGCGAAATATACATCCCTTCCAGTTTCCTCTTTAATCAGAGCAGCTGCTTCTTGAAGTTTGTTCTTATCTCTTCCACAAATAGCGACATCGGCACCTTCTTTTGCTAATAATAAAGCACTTCCGAGTCCAATCCCCTTACTTCCACCAGTTATAATAGCAACCTTGTTTTTTAAGTTTAAATCCATTTATTTTTCCTCCTTTCATAATCCATGTCTGTACTTTATATCAGTATACGATACTGTCAATTCCTTCACCCTCTTGACGCCTTACTTTCGAAACTCAATCACTTCAAACGTCTCGCATGGGAAAAGGTGCCTGTCCCTCTTTCCCAATCAGGGTTCTAAAATTTTCATCTGATCATTTTCAATTCCGACCTGGTATTCAACTTGGTGCGTGCTTTCAATAAGTTCTCCGTTTTCAGCTAATTCAAGCACTTCAATTTCAGCTCTGAAATTAGCCATGTCATCATCAATTGTTGTTTCGAAGTCGATCACATCAACTGCATATGTTGTTTGATAGCTAGTTCGAAATTCCTCATAACTTACGCTCGACTGCCAGTCATTGCCTAAGAGAGAATAGGCGGTCACATAATCATGGTTTGAGATACTTTCATAAAAGTAGTGAATGAGATAACTAGCTTCCTCTTGATTTAAGTACATACGGTGGTAACTGATCGGCTCTTCTGGGTATTCCCCCTCCGACCATGCAGTAACAAGGGACCAAATATTTTTAATTGGAATCGAAAAGCCGATGATTTCACCTTGGTAAGCGGCAGAATTAATGCCAACAACTTCTCCCGTTGTTGCCAAGAGTAACGGTCCACCACTGCTTCCTGCTGCAATTGGCGCTGATATTTGATAGGCTTCGTTAAATTGGTAGGGCGGCAAAGTGAAATTTCGATTTAAGGCACTAATAATCCCGGTTGTAACCGTATTTTGATATCCACGGGGACTGCCCATGGCGATCACTCCATCTCCAACCTCACCTTCATAATCAAAAGCAATGCTCATTGGCTCTAGATTTTCAAGCTCTTTGACACGAACTACCGCAACATCAATCGCCTCACCGATACCAATAACTGTTCCCTGGTACGTTTGGGTATCGGTCATGCGAACGAGGACAGTCGAAGCTCCCTCAACGATATGAGCATTAGTAATAATGTCACCTTTATCATTATATAAAAATCCTGAGCCTAACTCTTCATCGCCCTCGATTTGAACAACCTTTGACTGATTTTTACTAATCACTTTTTTCAAATCGATGCTATTTTCGTTAAAGACAGTTCCAGCGATTTCTACCTTTTCGCTTTCTTTAATAGATGCTAATGCAGATGAGCCACTGCCATTATAATCTACAAACATTTGATCTATGTATCGAAACATAAAGAAGGCGCCACATAAAATAAACAGCGTAAGTAAAATTGTAATGCCCCAGCGTTTCGTCATCGTTTCATCTCCTTATTCGACTACCCAGTCATAATCATCCATCTCCACGTTCCCGACAGTTTCAGAAATTAATAGAGTTCCCTCAAAATAGCCTATCTCATTTGGCATTAGTTTATATGGAGACACGGACGTTCGGTAATTTTCAAGTTCATTGCCGTCTTTGTCAAAAATCGTATAGTGAATATCTATTTCATTAATGGGACGAGTACCAACATTTTTGACTTCTCCCCAAACACTCAACTCACCCTCGTCTTCATCATAATTAAACTCAAACACGGTCGGCATGACTGCTTTTGTTGAATTGAAATGATCTTCCTCGGCAGCTTTGTCAGTCGCGTTTTCGAGACGTTTTTGCTCTGCTTGCTTAAAAGTGATTCGTTCTTTTTTTACAGTTTCTTTATATGTTAATAGCTTTTCATTTGTGGGGTCATAAGATAGGCCACGATCAAATTCAATCTCGGCTTCGGTAAATTGATTTTTTTTCAAGTAGGTCTCGCCTTGATTGATGGCTAGATCAATCAGTTTTCTTTTTAAAAGCTCGTCCATTTCCTTAGCTTCTTCACTCGTGAAATCTTTAATTTTTTCTAAAAGGTCTACTATTTCTTCTATCGTATTTTTCTCCAACTGAGCTTTATTAACACTTGCTACTGTTAAAGAAGCGATTTGTTGTTTAGATTGTTCTTTTAATCGATCAAAAAAAGGCCCCTCTTGCTCCGCTAATTCTAGCTCTAATTCGTCTAAAATAAGTAAGCCCTCGTCAAGTTGTTTTTTTTCAGAAAAGCTAGCTGCTTGATCTAATAACACTTCATAGCGTTGTCCCCGTTCAACCACTTCGATATTAAATGCGGCTGCAGTATGCTTCGGACGTTTTTGTAAAACTTGTTCAAAGGTTGCTTTTGCACTTAGGAGGTTTCCTTCAAGGGCCTTCGCTTCACCTTCTTGCACCAAGGCTTCTACCTCGCTGTTAGTCCTCGTTTCATAGAGAAAAAAACTACCGATAACCACAAACGCAATAAAAAAAGTGACAGCCGGAAGCAACCAGATCAACTTTCTACGGCGATTGTCAACGCTTGTACCCGTCACTTTTACAGTTTCTACTTTTGCTGCACAGTTCGAGCAAAAATGGCTTTCCTTATGTATATTTGCTCCACATTTATGACAATACAATTGACACACACCTACTTTCGGAACCTAAAACATTTAAATGTCTACATCTTATCCATACGTTCCTAAACTTAATTTTAAGGGGGGCTACTGCCGAAATTTCTCGGACGGTTTTTGATTTTCGGGGACAGGTGGTTTTTGGGGACAGGCACCTTTTCCCAGTATTTAAAAGTATTCGCAAGTAAACAGGGTAAAATTGGTGATAAGCCAAGTTATCCAAAGAAGTTAACGCTGTTTGAAAAAATGGACAACATGAATTTAGCGATACATAACATAGCAAGCAGCTTCACGAGAATCACATCCCCGTTATACAGATGACGAGCTTGCTTCGCCACTCTCTACCTAGCACCGATTCCGATCCACTCAACTTTGGGAAAAGGGACCTGTCCCCTTCTATCTTTTAATTAATTGAAAATATTTACAATTAATTCTAGACTTACCAATATGTATCTGTTATAATAAATACAAGGAAAGAAAATCACTTATCACTCTAGGTGACTCAGTCAATCCTTCGTCAGTTTCCTTGAAAGCGCTTATCTGTAAGTAGCGAAACAGGAATTACAAATGCTTTATCTTGTAGCCTGTTAGTAAACTCTATAGTAAGCACGTTTACTAGGTAACTTAGACGCATTTCACTTACACTAACATAATTTTGAAGTGAAGTGAATGCAAAAAATGCACAACCAACCAATAGCGATGTAATTTTTCTAACAGTAAGGAAAAGCTTTAGTGTAGTTGTATTAAAGGAATTTGGGGCGAAGTCTTTAAGACAATCGCAAAACAATCGTAACTTTATACGCTATTCTATAATTCTAAGGCTAACTGAAAGGAAAGTTCACTCGTAATAAGGTATCAAGCTTAATTAAAAATATCTAGTAACACATTTAGGAAACAACAAACATCATATCATTCGTTTAATTAATTTAGCGTTGAAATGACCAAGTTGGTTTAGTTTTCTAAAAAGATGTGATGGAAGGTATGGTTGGGTCACCTAGAGTGATAAGCCCCTCTTGCAATTTTAGCATGAGGGGCTTATTTTTTTTGGGAAAAGGGGACAGGCACCTTTTCCCAGTATTTAAAAGTATTCGTAAGCAAACTGGGGTAAAATTGCGATAAACCAAGTGATTCAAAGAGGTTAACGCTGTTTGAAAAAATGGGCAACATGAATTGAGTATAAATGCTAACATAGTAAGCAGCTAGACGAGAACCACACCCCTTTTATATATCGAGCTTGCTTCACCGCTATCCCTAGCACTGCTATCCGATCCACTCAACTTTGGGAAAAGGAACCTGTCCCCTTGTTGTCTTATCCAAATTATTTAATCGTTTAATTAAAAATAAAAAGAGCGCCTAAAGATAGAACAAGTTCTTAGATGCTACTGAGATGAATATTGTTTTATGAATAAAATCTATTTTAAATGGTTTAGAAAGGTGTGTGTTAATGAAAATCAATGCCGATTTGAAACTAGAAGGAAAGAGAAGTTTAGTAGGTAATTGGGGGCTAGCGATTGGAGCTTGTGTCATTGTTTGGGTACTAACAGCTGCCTTTATAGACAGTAGAACGGATCAAGCAATGACCTCCTTTGAAAGCATAATATCGATACTAGGCTTAGTCCTAACTGGACCGCTTACGTATGGGCTAAGCAACCTGTTTCTGAGATTTACCCGTTCACAGAATGCGATATTTAAGAATTTGTTTGATGGATTCACGTATTTTTTCCAGAACTTTGTTTTGCACATTCTACAATTGATTTTTATTTTTCTATGGCTGCTCCTATTAATTATTCCTGGCATTATTGCTATCTTACGTTATTCGATGTCTTATTACATCATGGTAGATAATCCAGGTATTAGTGGGTTAGAAGCAATCAGGCGCAGCAAGGTCATGATGAAGGGACACAAGGGAAGATTATTTTATTTATGGTTGAGCTTTCTCGGTTGGTTTATTTTTGGAGTTTTTACATTTGGATTAGGTTTTTTGTATGTTGCACCTTATTATGAAGCTACAAAGGCTAGTTTCTACGAGGATCTCAAGAAATATAGAAGGGTATCCGTTTCGACGATGGATCAATAATTAAAACCTAATGTAATTAACGTAACAACCCAATAACCAAAGATTTATTCTTAAGACAAACCCACCCCACTACAATAGATATAGTCGCTAAAGGATTATATCTTATAAAAAAGTTTAGAGAACCTCTCTAAGCTTTTTTTTAACGTTGTAAACTATACTGGCCTTATCGATATTTGTCGAGAACATCCGTTGGACAAGTATCGAGTGGTACCACTACTTTTTCCCCTTGGAAGTAGATACCTAAAATTCACCTTAGCTCGGTCGTCTGACAGATACCGATATCCTACTGACTCGACTTTGGACAAGGGACCTGTCCCCCTCTGTCTTTCACCTTGCTTTGTCGCAGTCATGTATAATTCTAGGAAACTATGACAATAATGGTTATAAAAGGAGTGATTAATTATGAATTTAAAATTTATTGGTGGAGTCCTTTTATTAATAGGTATTGGTTCCTTTATTTTTGGCTTTATTGAATATAATTCAACGGCTGCTGAACTTTCACGAACTCAGTTAGGGCAACTTTCTTCTCAGTTTGTTGATTTAGGTCACGACTCTACCCTAGCATATGGTGGAATGGGCCTGGGTTCATTATTAAGTTTAATAGGCCTTGGTTTTCTAACAAAGAAAAAGTAGAAAAATAAAGAATTTATTACTCGTATGATTTATTGATTGGGTCACCTAGAATGATAACCCCCCTCTTGCGATTTTTAGCTTGAGGGGGGTTTCTGTTTTCTATTGTTACAAGGTGACAGATTCTGAAGAAGAAACACAATTTCTTATAGCATTGAACAAAATAAAACCTATATTATTGGCACCGATATCCGCTTCACTCACTTCTGGGAAAAGGTGCCTGTCCCCCCTTTGCATCCCACTTTTTTTATCGAAACGTTTCGAAAATCACCCTCGTCGAGAAACTTTTTTACCGTAGAAATACAAATTTAATATTAAAAAAACTTAACTTTCACACTATCTTCATGGTATACTGTTGTCGAAACGTTTCGATCACTACCATTATTAAAATTTGAAAGGGGAAAATTATGAATAAAAGGAAAATGGTTTGCTTTCTAATTATGTTCAGCTTTTTCACTAACCTTATTTTTATCCCAAGTGCTTTTGCAGTAACACCTGCTTCAGCAAGTAAAGTTGGAAAAGATGTTGCTTTGCAAGCAGAATTGAAAGCGATTGCAAAGAAAACGTACAAATTTTTTCAGGACTATACAGATCCTAAAACAGGATTGACTTATGATGAGGTACGTTTTACTGATGAAGGGGAAAAAGAAGCGGCTCATACATCTCCAACAAATATTGCGATGTATATGATGAGTACCGTGTCGGCACAACAGATGGGATTCATTACGGAAAAAGAGGCTGTCAAACGCATTCAAGTAACGTTAAATACGTTAGAAGACCTAGAGAAATGGAACGGGCTTTATTATAACTGGTATTACACAGAAGATGGATCACTTAAGGTAGACTGGGGACAATTTATTTCCCAGGTTGATAATGGTTGGCTTTCAGCAGGATTAATTGTTGTTGGGCAAGCGTATAAAGAATTAAACGGACAAACAAGTAAACTCGTTGAAAATATGAATTATACAACACTATACGACGCAGAAGTTGGTCAGTTCCGTGGCGGTTATGATGTGGTTGCAGGAAAACTAACTGACCATCATTACGGAATGTTTTACACAGAGCCACGTGTAGGAAGTTATATTGCAATTGGTAAAGGGGACGTGCCAGAAGAACATTGGTGGAAGTTGTACCGAACACTACCGCCCGAGTGGGATTGGCAAGCACAAATTCCAACTGGATATACAACGGAATATGGCGGCGTTTCAGTATTTCAAGGACACTATCAATACAATGATATAAAGTATGTCCCGAGTTGGGGCGGTAGTATGTTTGAAGGTCTTATGCCAGGTATCGTATTAAAGGAAAAAGATTTAGGAACAAAGGCTTTAGGATTAAACAATCAACGTCATGTAGAGGTTCAAATTGCTTATGCTAAGGACAAAGGATATAAAGCATGGGGTTTCTCACCAGCGGCTACTCCAGAAGGATATAGTGAATTCGGCGCTACTCCACTTGGAACAGCGGGCTATCAAGATGAAGCAACAGTAACTCCACATGCTACCTTTCTTGCTTTAGATTATGCACCAAGAGAAGTTCAGAAAAACATTAAAGTACTGAAAGATTTAAACATGTATAGCAAATATGGTTTTTATGACTCCGTTAATGTCGAGACTGGAGAGATTGCAAAAGTTTATCTCGCACTTGACCAAGGGATGATCATGGTCTCAATTGCTAACTATTTAAATAATGGTGTGATTCGTGAATACTTCCATCAAGATCCAATTGGCAAAAAACCAGAAGAATTATTAAGAATAGAAGAATTTTCAATACAATAGAATGAATTTCATAATACCAATAAACTAGCCATATAAACTTACCTAGTAACTTGAATTACCAACAAGTTGCCTAGTGGCGCAGAATCTGCATTATGAATTCATTCAATAACAAAAAATTAAAACTTCTAAACACCAGAATCTTAGGATTTTGGTGTTTTTTTTAAGTTATCCAACGCATTCGGTCTGGACCTATATTGGATCGCAACAGACAAGCATCAAAGGTTCTCCGTAAGCTAAAACGGTGTTTTTTTCACTGGGAATTTGAGTTAAACTTAAGAAGCAAATAATAAGTGAAATGGAGATAGTCAAATGGAAAATCAAAATACTAGTTTTACATATAAACAATTGGCGGTAAATTGTTTTAATAGAGTATGGGATTTACTTGATAAAAAAGAGCGAACAGAAGCTGACGCAGAAGAAATGGTTCATCTATGTCATGCTTCTTTTTGGAACTGGACACAAGTCGAGGAGCATACTCCTCAAAATATATCGGTCGGCTATTGGCAGCTAGCACGAGTATATGCGGAAATAGAAAACGGGACAGAAGCGCTGTACTATGCTAAGCGATGTCTAACAGTTAGTCTTGATTCAGAACTCGCACCATTTTTCGTTGCATACGGATACGAGGCATTAGCTAGAGCTTACATGTTATTAAATCAAGTAGCGAACTCAGAACAGAGTTTAGCGTTAGCACTGGAAAATACCGAATTAATCGTTGATAAAGCAAGTAAAAAATTAGTAGTAGTCGATCTAGAAAATATTAGTTAAGCGATCCCCTAATGTCTTCTTGTTGGCTTAGTTAAATGTTATCAAGCCTTTTGAGCACATTTCCAATTTGCTCGCCCTCTTTGTTGATGCCTACTGTTAGGAAAGCTAAAAAGGTGTATAGGAAACCGACCGAGGGCAAAGATGCTCTCGGTTTTTATAAGGCCACTGAAAAAGTCGATTTTTCAAAGATGAAAAATATTTTTAAAAAAAGGAGCCTCTAGGATCGCTCTTGAGGCCCGTTTGGAGGTTAGGGAAACATTTTTGACTGCCTATAATAACTAATTCTTAAAAACAAATACTTTTTCAGTGGCTACGCTTTTATTCTGTAAATTGTTTCTCCCTTTTCTCATCTAAAAAATAAGAAAGGAGCTGAAACTAATGGAGATGTGGATCCCACTGTT
Source organism: Bacillaceae bacterium IKA-2 (assembly GCA_031761875.1). Taxonomy (GTDB): domain Bacteria; phylum Bacillota; class Bacilli; order Bacillales; family Anaerobacillaceae; genus Anaerobacillus. The sequence continues at coordinate 4,121,026 of CP134492.1, forward strand.
AAGTGAATATGGTTTCCCAGTAATGATCACATTGTATTTACTGCACCGTATTGAAAAAAACTCAATCTCCTCAACGATTCGATGATCCAGTTAGTAGTGAATGCTAAAGGTTCACCTTTTTCTGAATCAAAAGTAAAAATTAAGTGATGATAACAAATGCCATCTCCCTTCAAGAGGCGGCATTATTGTCCTTCTGGGAAAAGGTGCCTGTCCCTCCTCTCCATTTTTTATTTTATTCAAAATATTTAGATTTTTATCTAGACTTCTATAAATGTATCTGCTATAATAAAAACAAGGAAAGAAAATCACTTATCACTCTAGGTGACTCAGTCAATCCTTCGGCGGTTTCCTTGAAAGCGCTTACCATTAAGTGAGCTAAACAGGAATTGCAAATGCTCTTGATCTTGCAGCCTGTAATAAACTCTAAAGTAAGCACTATTACTAGGTGCCTTGGAAGCATTTCGCTTACACTATAGTAATCTTAAAGTGGAGTGAATGCAAAAACACACAGTTAAGAAGCGTTGTAGTTTTTCTAACAGTAAGGTAAAGGTTTAGTGTAGATGTGCTAAAGGGATTTGTGGCGAAGTCTTAAGCCAAAAGACAAACGCAAAACAATCGTAACTTTTAACACTATTCTAAATTCTAAAGCTCATTGAAAGGAAAGTTTACTCGTAAAAAGGTGTCAAGCTTAAAAATATCTAGTAACGAACTTAGGAAACAACAAACATCATATCATTCGTTGGATTATTTTATTAATAAAGCGTTGAAATGACTAAGTTGGTTTAGTTTTCTAAAAGATGTGATGGAAGGTATGGTTGGGTCACCTAGAGTGATAAACCCCTCTTGCGATTATCGCTTGAGGGGTTTTTTCTGGTTTCGTGCGACAAGAGGGACAGGCACCTTTTCCCAGTATTTAATAGTGTTCGCAAGCAAATTGAAGTAGAATTCGCGCTGATACTCCCACCCTAAAGGAGATGGTATTCTCGTTCGGATAATTCTGTAACAGCACTAGACAAATAAAAGAACATTATCGCAACTTCTCCTTAAGGGAAAAGCTCCTGAGATGCTAAAGCTTGAACAATGTTATTAGACAAAATTAAGTTATACAAATAAACTTACTTATATAAAGTAACCAACTAAGACAAGGCTCGTTTTCACAAATAAAATCTGCTTCCTCTTTAGATAATAATTTTTTTGATTCTCAGTAAGCAGAAAATATTAGGAGGAATATAAATGGGATTTCATAGTAAACCAAGTACTTTTATAGGTCATGTAAAAATTAAGGTAGAAAATTTAGAACGCTCTCTTAAGTATTATCAAGAAGTAATCGGTTTTAAAATTCTCGAACAAACTAAAACAACCGTTAAATTAACTACAGATGGTAAAAGCAGCGTGTTGTCAATTGAACAACCGGAAAATGTTGAACCGAGGCAAGCAAAGACTACGGGGTTATATCACTTTGCCCTGCTTTTGCCTCATCGGTCAGATTTAGCGAATATTGTCAATCATTTTATTGAAAATCGTATCCAAATTGGGTCATCAGACCATCTTGTCAGTGAAGCTTTATATTTATCAGACCCAGACGGGAATAGCATTGAAATTTATGTTGACCGTGAACCTTCTGCATGGGTTTGGAATAACGGTGAAGTCGCAATGACAGTAGATCCGTTGAATTTTGCGAACCTGCTTTCAAGTAGAAAACAGGAGCAGTCATGGAAGGGTCTACCTGCTGGTACGGTGATGGGACATATCCATTTACACGTATCTGATTTACAAAAAACTGAAGAATTTTATACTAATGGACTCGGCTTTGAAGTGGTGAACCGCTATGGAGCTCAGGTGCTTTTCATCTCTACCGGAAAATACCATCATCATATTGCCTTAAATACTTGGGCTGGTGTTGGCGCTCCTACACCTCCAAAAAATAGTGTTGGACTCGAATCATTTACATTAATTCTTCCAGATACTTCAGCAAGAGATAATCTCGTAGCTAATCTAAAGCAGCTTGGTCTAGCCGTCACTGAAGTAAATGGTGCTTTTGTTACCTCTGATCCGTCTGGGAATTGCATTCACTTAGCAATTTAATCTAAAAAAAACTAAGTTTATCGATAAAAAAGCCATAACAGTGGCTTTTGTCTTTTTGCTTCATTTCATTTAAATAGTTAATTGAATGAATTTCATAATGTAGGTTTCGCTCCACATGAATCTACATCTAGTTGAATTAAAACATTTTAAACTAGATGTAGATTATTATGGCTAGTTTTTGGTATTATGAAATTCATTCAATTAAATATGCTTTTAACCGTTTCCGATTTTTTGCCACTTTTCGACCGATTTCCGGATCGATGTGTCGCTTTTGAAAAATAAACATAATATTTTTTTATATAAAAAAAGCACGAATCGAGAAAATCAATCCGTACTTTTGCAATATAAAATTTAATTTGGTTGGTAAACTAAAAACTACTATTTTTCTGGGAAAAGGTGCCTGTCCCTCTTGTCCCACTCAATTTATTATTTTTTATTCGTTTTTTCCCAATCAGAAGCAAATTTTTCTAGACCTTGATCCGTTAGTGGATGCTTAGTAAGTTGCTCAATTACACTATAAGGAACAGTCGAAATATGGGCACCTGCCATAGCCACACGGGTTACATGATCTGGGTGTCGAACAGAAGCTGCAATAATTTGTGACTCTAAGTTTTGAACACGGAATAATTCAGCAATCTTGCTTACTAATTGTACTCCATCTTCAGAAATATCATCCAAACGCCCTACGAATGGAGAAACATATGTGGCACCTGCTCGGGCAGCCAAGAGTGCTTGGTTTACAGTGAAAATAAGCGTAACATTGGTTTTAACACCTTTGTCTGCAAGATAACGACAAGCCTCTAAACCAGCTAATGTCATTGGGACTTTAATCGTAACTTTCTCATCCCCACCGTTAATTTTAATAAGCTCATCAGCTTGAGCGATCATTGCATCAGCTGTAAGCGCATCTGGAGTTACTTCAGCCGATACCGATTCTACATGTGGAACTGCTTGGCAGATTTCGGCAATACGTTCTTCGAATTTCACACCTTCTTTAGCTACTAAAGACGGATTGGTTGTAACACCCGCTAAAATACCAATTCTATATGCTTTTTTGATCTCATCAAGATTTGCAGTATCAATAAAAAACTTCATAGTCTCCTCCATATTTTTTTATTTTTTTAATTATCTCTTTTCCTAGTGGTGCACCGTGTAAATCAGATGTACCTGAAAAGTTTGGTGCCAGGGAACCAGTGTTAATTGCCCAGGCACCAGGTTTACTCTATACCCTAAGCTGCTTCTTCTTCTTTTGGATTATTTTTTTTATTTATCAAAATTCCAATTCCAAAGATGGCAACTAGGATAGCTAGAATAACTGAAATAAATATTGCTGGTGAAGAGAATAGTTCAACTATACCGCCAAGTAAAAGACCAACTACTCCGAAGTCAGAATCTCCGAAAGTTGTTCCTTCGAATCCAAGGATACCGAGGACTGGTAGTAGTAAGGCTGGTAAGAAACTAATAAGGAAACCATTAGCCATAGAACCAAATATCGCACCTCTTCTTCCACCTGTTGCATTACCGAATACTCCCGCCGCCGCACCCGTGAAGAAGTGAGGTACAAGTCCAGGTACAATGACACTTAAACCAACCAGTGGCAGTAAAAACATACTAATTAAGCCTGCAATGAAACTAAATATGAAACCAATAATAACTGCATTGTTTGCAAAAGGGAATATTGCTGGACAATCCAATGCTGGAATCGCATTTGGTACGATTTTATCGGCAATTCCTTTAAACGCTGGGACAATTTCAGCTAATAACATACGTACACCAGCTAAAATGATATAAACACCTGCAGCAAAAGTCAAACCTTGCAAGAAAGCAAATACTAGGAAATTTGTTCCTTCGCTGAGTTGAGATTCAATAAATGTAGGGCCTGAAAAAAGCGCTACGATGAAAAAGAGAATAAACATTGTTAATGCTACCGCAACGGAAGTATCCCGTAAAAATCCTAGTGATTTAGGAACTTTAAGTTCTTCCGTAGATTTAGAATTTTTACCTACCTTTTCACCAACAAATGCTGAAACGAAGTAACCAATCGAACCAAAGTGACCAATAGTGAAATCATCCGAACCCGTAATTTTACGAGTATATGGTGTAATTAAAGCTGGCATAAGCACCATAAGCGATCCCAGAATGATTGATCCGATAAATACAAGTGGGAAACCTGACATTCCGCCTGTCATTAAAATAACTGCGATCAAGCAAGCCATAAACATCGTGTGGTGTCCAGTTAGAAAGATATATTTAAACGGAGTTACTCTTGCTAACAGTATATTTACTAGCATACCGAACAGCATTATCATCGCCGTTTCCGTACCGAAAGCATCTTGAGCCAACGCTACGATTGCTTCGTTATTTGGAATAACACCTTGAATGTTAAATGCATGATCAAACATACTTGAAAATTTGTCGAGGGAACCTACAATTACTCCAGCACCAGCACCTAATATTACAAAGCCCATTACGGTTTTTAATGTACCAGAAATAACATTCGTAATCGCAGCTCGTTGTAGTAGTAAACCAAAAAGCGCGAATAAACCAACTAAAATTGCAGGGGTCCCGAGAATATCCTTCATAATTAAATCTACCATTTTTTAAACCTCCTTTAGATTTGTCTCTATTGCCTTTCGAAGTTCTTTTTTATCCATAATGTTAGTTAATTTAATGACGTTTCTTTTTCCGTCTTCTAAATTTTCAAGTAGATCCGCTGCGCCTAAATAAAAATCAGCATATTCTGACTTACTTGTCGTTAAGTCAGTGTGTGAAACCTCCGCCTCTAAACCTAACTCTTTTAAAATTGCTTTCACATTCATCTCAACGATAAAGCTAGTTCCTAATCCATTACCACAAACAACTAATATTTTTTTCATCCTAAATCTCTCCTTTATAATGTAGAATATTGGTCAATATATTTCATAATCTCTTCAATACTTTCAGCATCCATCAATTTTTGTAGCATTTCTTCGTCTGATAGCATTGTCGACAATTGGGCTAGTGCTTTTAAATGCTTTTCATTATCAACCGCTGCTAAAACAACGATTAAGCTCGCACGATGCCTTTCTTCTTTTGAAAAATAAACACTCTCGCCTAATCTTAAAAGGCTCATACCGATTTTTTTCACACCATACTCTGGTCGAGCATGTGGTAGTGCGATTTCCGGAGCTATGACAACATAAGGACCCATCTCATCGACATTTGCGATCATTGCTTCAACATATTCCTCGGTAATGCTTCCAATAGTCTTCAACGGTTCTGCAGCCAGCCGGATAGCTTCCTGCCAGTTTGTTACTTTTCCTACATATTGAATCGTTTCCTTTGTTAGTAGTTCGTTTAACACAGGTTTTTCCTCCCTAAGCTTGTTAATACTTTGTTCTAAGCTAAATAATAATGATAAATCTTGAAGCAGTTCTTTCTCATCAAGAACTGTTGTGTGTTTTCTGACGATATTCATGATTGCAGGAAGGGTGGGAGTTCCCACTTTCTGAGCTGCAGAATAATTATTGTGGTTATTTACAAATGATAAAACTGCCTCTTTATCCCGATCTGTCAGAATAGGATTGACAATTAGCACAGGATGTTTTTTATTTTTAATTGTGGCTGTAGCAAAAACAAAGTCAACGTCATAACTTTTATTTTCATACTGCCTTTGTGAAATACATCCAATAATGTCGACGGCTGCAATGATTTTTTCCAACTGCCCCCACAATATATTGGAAGTACCCAATCCATTTTCGCAAACAATAATTGCTTTTTTCCTTTGAACAGGTTTCTTTCCTTCCCGTTGCAGCCAACCACCGAAATGCATGGCAATATATGCGGCTTCCGAATCTTTTACCTTTGTACCAAGTAATTCTTCAAGTTGACCGATCGATTTTTTTGTTAGTTCAAAAATCTCAGGGAATTCTCGCTGCACATTTTCTGTATTTTCATCTTTTAAACTGACATTATACTTAATACGATAATACGCTGGCTTTAAATGTTTGAACAAAGACTCTTCAATCTGGTAACTGTCTTGGAAGAGAATACAAGCATAATTTTGAAAATCTTGAACAATACTTTTAACCGTTCCTCTAAGTTTTTTCATTTCTTGACTTTGGCTATCTTCTAATTCCGAATAATTCACTTTAGAACCAAGTAAGTTCATCGTGATGAAGCATATTTCACTATCTGGAACATGAATGCTATATAACGCCTCAAGCTTCCTACCAATATTTATAGCTGCACGATATTCAGTAGTGGAAATTAACGCTTCCTGTTCATCGATATCGATCGTGATTCGATTTCCTTGCTTTAGTCTCTGAATAATTACGATCAATTTTAACGCTAAAAGATGAACCATTTCGTCTGTTAGCTCAATCGCTAGCTCTGCTTCACATTCTGCGATGAGTGGTTTCATACTGTTTAACTGAACAGAGAATCCTTTAGGCCCGAAATCATTCTCATAAAAAGGTAGCTTGATCTGACCTATCAAATTGTTCCAGTCTTTTTTTGTTGTCATTAATTCTGCCAAATAGTTCACTAACAATTGTCGCTTATGCTCTTCTTTACCTTTAGTTTTATAGCCGTTATTTCTGTGAAAATTGACTTCTAATTGGTGCTGCGAAAAAATCTTTTTAATTTCCTTCAGGTCATTCGAAGTCGTTGCTCTACTCACTTGTGTTAACTCAATCAAATCTTCTAGAAACACTGGCATTTGGCTTGTTAACAATTCAACAGCAATTAAAGTCACTCGTTCTTCCATGCTATAAATATATTGGAACTTGTTGATTTTACCAATTAGCTTAGGTACGATCTCCCTTGCTTCCTGCTCTAAATAATAACCTTTACCATGCTTTTTCTTGACTGGCGGTAATTTATTTTCTTCCAACCAAAAGTTTATTTTTTGGACGTCATAATACACCGTCCGCTTCGATATCCGCAATTGGCTAGTAAGCATATCAACGGATACACATTCTTTAGAATTAAAAAGTACGGTGATGATTTGTGTACACCTTTCATCCAATATCATAACAACACAACCTTTACACATGTGCAATTTTAGATTTTCAAAAAAAGTCAATCAACTAGTTAACCTCATTATAGATGCCACTAGAAGCTAATGTAAATGCTTTCAAAATCTCAATTTCGTCGTACCGACTTGTGCAATATTGTACTTCTTAGCTAATGGGTGAAAAAAGGGGACAGGCACCTTTTCTCACCCTTGTCCTAGTATTTAATAGTTTACGCAAGCAAATTGAAGTAGGATTTGTGGTAAATCAAGTTATTCAAAGAGGTTAACGATGATTAAAAGAGGCGAAACATGAATATAGCGCTGCATAATTTACAAAAGGAAAATTTTGCACCGTACGGAGAAATAATTGAGGTGAAACAATATTCATCAGAAATATTTTAAGTGATACTATCTGAAGATAAGGTGCCTGATGGTTGGAGAAAAGCAACACTCGGCTCTCACTAATAGGAGATCAGGCCTTCGCTTATCTCTTATCTGATTTGATTTCCTATCTTTCTTTTCTCCTCACATTAGAGGAATGTGAGATTATTTTAACAGGGACTTCTGAGAAAAGGTGCCTGTCCCCTGTTGTCCACCTTATTATGAAGCTGCAAAGGCTAGTTTCTACGAGGATCTTAAGAAATATAGAAGGGTATCCGTTTCAACGATGGATCAATAATTAAAACCTATTGTAATTAACGTGACAACCGAAAAAGCAAAGATTAGTTCTTAAGACAAAACCCTAATCCAGTAAGAATCCTCATTTTTAAAAAAATTTATTAAATTACAGCATCATCGGGAACTCATTCCACTTGGAAAAAGATATTACCGGGGTGTCACAGTAACTGAATCATATTACTACGGCACCCTTACCGGAATGCTCACAGTCGAAAGGCGAAAGATCTTTGCCAAACCAAGTCGTTTGTCACAGTGGCTGAGAAACGCTCACTAAAACAAAAAGAGCTCCTAAATCTAGTTGAAAAACTAGATCTCGGAGCTCACTTTAGCTGAAATTCTATAAAATATGATAAGAGAAATGCATCCTACCTTATCTCAAGACTCTAATTGTAAAAATATGGTGGGACAAGGTGCCTGTCCCCGAATCTCATGATCATCAATCTCTTACTAATAACTAAGTTAAATGCCTCCATGTACTTAATAAAATGACTATTTTTAGGGGACAAGGGGACAGACACCCGAAGTTCAGTCTACACCTGGTATAACATGCATTTCACTAGGGAATGTGATGCCTACGGTTTGCCCTGGTTTTAAAATTTCTTTTTTGAATGGATTGTTATCGTCAATCATGATATTTTGGTCACCAACTTGAACAAAGTAACGGACGTAACTGCCGTGATTATAAATGTCAACGTAAACATGTACACTTTTGATCGTTTAAGAATGTACACTTTTGTTAATCTTCCTTCTTCATATGATCTTTGAGACGATAGGAATTCCCTATGATATTCACTACTGTCGCATGATGGAGGACCCGATCTAATATCGCATTCGCAATTTTCGTATCCTGAAATACCTCGTCCCATGACTTGAAATTTGAATTCGTTGTTAAAATCGTACTCTTCTTTTCGTAACGTAAATCAATCAGTTGGAAAAAGAGTTTTGCATCCTCGGCGTCAATCGGTAAATAGCCGATTTCATCAATAATAAGAAGTCTATATTTTGCATAATGTTTTATCCTGGTTTCCAAACGATTTTCTAATTTTGCTCTCTTTAGATTAAGAATTAATTCGTTACATTTAATGAAATAGGTGCTCGTCCTTTTTTTTGCTGCGGCAATCCCTATTGAAGTTGCCAGGTGAGTTTTCCCCACCCCACTAGGTCCTAAAAAAACAATATTTTCTCTTCGTTCTAAGAAACGAAGAGTGGTGAAATCAAGAATTTGCTGTTTATTTATTGATGGTTGAAAGTCGAAATCAAAGTCCTTAACTTCTTTTAAGTGCGGGAAAGCCGCCACTTTTACCATGGCTGTGATCATATTCTTCTCTTTCATCTCAATCTCATAACCTGTTAATTTAAGTAAGGTATCGACAAAGGATAATTGATTATGTGTCATAAAATCTATCGTTTCATCCAGATGAACCATCATTTGCTTCATGTTTAAGTAGTCTAGATTTTGAACTAGTTTGACGTAACTGCTATTCATTTCGATACACCTCATCAATTGCCTCTAAATTCTTCTTGGCCAACTCATCAATATTCACAGTACGAGGTAACCCTTTAGATAAGGCGTCTAGGTAATGTTCTTGCTTATAATTAATTTTTGTTTGACTGATACGATGCTCGACAATTAATACCGTGTTATAATACATGTATATATGGTCATCGTATACTTGTAAACCTACGGTTTTTCCTTTGTATCCAGCTGGAACTGAATACTGGTTGGACTTGTAGGATATCATATTGGAAGTATTGACTTTCACAAGTGTATGGTTGATTTTGTAGAGATCTCTTAGTTGTTTCCGTGGTAATGGGACTAAGTGATCTTTTTCTTTTTCTAAAGCTAAAATAGGTATTTTCCCCGTTCCTTGGTGATAACTATTATTGATTCGATTACATAGTTTTTGAACAAATTGATGTAGTTCTTCATAATTGAATTTTCCTTGGTAGGCATGAATTTCGTCGATCAATTTCATCGGTGCCTCAACTTTAGCCTTTGTTCTTGGTCTCCCCGCAATGCATGGTTTCACTTCAAAACCACAGTCTTTTGAAAATTGATCAAATCGCTCATTCACAACCCCCTTTTTATACTCTGTTCGAGCGACATCCATAACGGTTTTCATATTGTCTGTCAAAATCGTTTTCGGAATTCCCCCAATTGCTTCAAAACTTTCCATTAAAAACGAAAATAACACGCTTTGTGATTTTGAAATCGAAAGATGATAGGTACGGAACCTTGAAAATGATAGTAAGAGTACACAAACGTTTACACTGACTATTTCTCCGTCTTTCGTCATGTAACGAATGTCTTCTTTCCAATCCAACTGTGCTTGTTCAGCGGGTGGTGTTTCGAAACGGATAATAGGTTTGATTGGCTTGCTTCCTTTATCTGAGTTAAAGTAGCTTTGAAACTCAGGCCTTTTTGAGATGTAAGAACGGAAGCTGGATTGAGCACAATCTAAACAATGATTATCCGTTAAATATTGCCAGAGAATTCTTTTGTAAAAAAATCGCTGTTTCGCTTCTGTTGAAAGAAGTAAAGAAATAGTCGTGTAATAGTCATCAATTTTAGATAAGCGTGTACGAGTTTCTTTAGGAATATTACCTTTCAGATATCTATCAATGGTTCTTCGATCTACACCCATTTCACGTGCTAACATGCTTTTATTAATTTTCATGTTTAGATTCTCCATTAGAATTTTTAATTTTGGTAAGTCTCTAAGACTATTTATTTCAAGATTGGTAGTTACGTCGACATGATAATGCATAATATTCACCTCAAGAATATTATGCAGGAATATCACCGAAACTGTACATCCTTAGACCATCATTTATGTACATTCTTATGTTAGCATTTATACGTGATAAACTGTTTTAATAAGTTTCCCTTTTACGGTGCTGTTATCATCGATTCTTACCATCTCTGGTCGGAGAATCCCTAAGCCGTTTTTCAAATTGTCCCCGGTTTGTGTGACTTGGAATTGAATTAATTTTTCTTCTGATGATTGAAAGATAGTCTGCTTGTCCTTTTGTTCAAATACCCCTTTAATAATGTTGGCGTGGCCAACGAAATTCGCGACAAATTCATTGGCTGGATACTGATAGACGTCGGCTGGACTGTCTAATTGTTGAACCACGCCATCTTTTAAGACTAGAACTCTATCTGAAATACTTAGGGCTTCCTCTTGATCATGTGTGACAAAAACAATTGTTAAGTTAAGCTCTTCTTTTAAACGGCGAATCTCATCTCTCATCGTCATTCGTAAGTTTGCGTCAAGATTAGAGAGGGGTTCATCTAATAGAAGCACCTTTGGCTTGAGGACAAGACAGCGAGCAATTGCTACCCTTTGTTGCTGTCCTCCACTTAATGCACTTGGTTTTCGATTCTCATAACCTTCTAATTGAACTTGTAAAAGAGCATCTTTTATTAATTCCGCTTTTTCTTGTTTCGATATCTTTAGTAGATTTAGTCCATATTCAATATTTTTATACACGGTCATATGTGGAAACAATGCATAGTTTTGAAATACCATCCCAGTCATTCTTTTTTCTGGGGGTAAATGATCTACAGATTCCCCATTAATAATGACCTCTCCTGATGTTTGCGGGTGGAACCCTCCGAGGACTCGTAATAAAGTTGTTTTCCCACTTCCGCTTGGACCGATAAAAGTGACGAGTTCTCCTTCTTCAATATCGATGGAAATGTTTTTTAATACGTCAACATCTCCAAATGATTTAACAATATTCTTAACTTGTAAGATTGCTTGATTACCCAAAACTAATTCCTCCTTAAACCGATAGCTTACTTCGTTTTTCAATGAATTTTAATAGTCCCATACAAGCGAGAACGATGAGAATTAAGATAAATGACATCGCGGATGCACGCCCTATTGCTGCTTGGTCTGCTAAATTTAGAATATAAGCAGCTGCTAAGTTATTACCAGGTGAAATCAAGAAAATCACCGAGCTAACTGATACCATCGCTGTCATAAATGTATAGACGAAACCAGCCATAAATGCTGGGGTGAGAAGCGGCACAACGACCCTCCAAATTGTACGGTATGGTCCTGCTCCAAGGTCTGATGAGGCTTCCTCCATAGATTTGTCAATTTGTTGAAGGTTACTTATTCCTGACTCTAAACCAACACCAATCTTGCGGAATGCCATATTTAAGACTAGTAATAATACCGTTCCTGTTAAAAATAGTGGTGGTCCATTAAAGATCAGAACGTAACCGATACCCATAACTGTTCCAGGGACGGCAAGCCCGAATAACGCTATAAATTCAAGGAATTTCTTTGCAGGAATATTTTTTCTCACTGAAAGGTATCCTTGTAAAATCCCTAATCCTGAAGCAATTAAAGCAGCAAAAAACGAAACAACGACACTATTCCATAAGAAGTTCCATCCTGATTGATCAGAAAAATGAGACAAAGTGAATGTATTATTGATTCCGATAATTTGCACAAATGCGCCTAGGATAACCATGATAAACATAAGCGAGATAAAAAGGACCATGAGTGTGCTGATTGAAAATACAAAACTTTTCACTTTACTATTCAATGGATTATTTTGTGCACTAGAGTTATTGGTTGATGCTGTTTCGTGATCTTTTAACAAGTATGTTTGAAATAAGAACACAAGTAAGCTTGGCATGATTAGAAACACGCCTAAAACGGCCGCCATTTCAAGGTTTTGTCGACCTGTTACAAGCAGGAAGGCATCTGATGCCAAGAATGATTCGCCACCACCGATTATAAGTGGGTTAGAGAAATCTGCTAAAGCCATAACAAAAACAATTAAACCTGCTTTCAAAATTGCTGTTCCTGCTAATGGGAGAGTTACAGATCGAATTGTTTTCATTTGACTTGCTCCAAGGTCTTGCGAGGCATTCTCCACGGTTGGATTTATCGACCTCAATGAACTCTCGATCATCATGTAAGCAACTGGAAAATAACCAAGGACTTGGGCAATAACAACACCCCAAAATCCGTAAATACTAATCTCTAAACCTGTAATACTATTAATCCAGTCTGTCACAACGCCCCTTCTACCGAACAAGATAATCAGAGCAAGCGAAAAAATAAATGGAGGCGCAACTAAAGGTAAAAGTCCAATTCCTCGATACACTTTTGAAAGCATGCTCTTTGACCTCGTTACATAGAGAGCGAACGGAATACTAATCATAATAATAATAGATGTTGAAATAAGACCTGCTGAAATACTGTTTATGAAAGCCCTAAAATAAGACGCGCTTTGGAAAAATTGTGCGTAATATTGAAAAGTTAATTCACCGGTTCCAACACCAAAGCTGCGCAAAAGTACAGCCAAGACAGGTGCTAATATAAATAATATAAGAAGGGCAGCTATGATGATAGCTGCCACTGCAAAACCGGGTTCAATTCTTGGTCGTGCTTTAGCTTTTATAGCTCCCCTTAGTGTGGACATTATAAAAATCCCTTCTATTGTTTAGTGGAATCAATTTCATAATACAAATTAACTAGCTACATAAAGCTCACGTAGTGGCGTAGAATCTGCATTATGAAATTCATTTAGTTAAATTTATTTTGAAATTCTTCCATAATACGTTCACGGTTTTCGGCTGCCCAAACGGCGTCATAATCAATAAAATTAGGATCAAAGTCCAGTTCTGCACTCATACCGGGTTTTGTAACCATAGATCGAAATTCTGAAGCAAGTCCCATTCCTTCATCGGAACCGATAAAGTCGATTACTTTTTTAGCTGCTTCTTTATTGTCAGCATCTTTGAAAATCCAAGCAACGTCTAAGTCAAAACCAACGCCTTCTTCAGGAATAACTGCGCTAATAGGATATCCTTCATCCATTCGATCAAAGACAGCTTGGTCCCACGTAATACCGATAGCGTACTCGCCTTGAGCAACCATTTGAGCTGGCGCAGATCCAGATTGAGAATATTGACCGACATTTTCATCTAGTTTTTTAAGGTATTCCCAACCTTCTTCTTCACCCATTATTTGCATGATTGCGGAAACAAATAAGAAGGCAGTTCCAGATGTACCAGGATCAGGTAATACAATTTCTCCTTTATATTGTGGATCTAAAAGGTCTTCCCAAGATTCTGGCTTATCAAGGCCAAGTTCATCTAGTAGATCATCGTTTATTGCAAGGACATTGAACCAATAAGACCAACCGTACCACTTACCATCTGGATCTTTAAATTCAGCAGGCACGTCATCCCATGTCGGAGAATGATAAGATTCTAGCATGTCTTCTTCTGTAGCAATTAACGCAAAACTGTGTAACATTCCCCATTGCATATCTGCTCCAACATTTGGATATTCTGCATCTATACGGCTCCATGATGCTTCACTAGACATTCTTAAGATATCAATATTTACTCCAGTTTCCTCTTCTAGTGCAGAAGCGAAAGCTTGCATTTCTCCCTCATCATTGTGTGTGTATAATGCGACCGTATTTTCGTCATTTCCACCGCAAGCACTTAATATAAAGATAAGTAAAAGTCCTATAACCGATTTAAAAATAAATTTCATTTTTATTTCCTCCTATAAATTCCATACATTGTGGAATTTTCATTTTCTTATTATTTAATTACTTCGATTTTACTGTAACAATCAATTTTGTAGTCAGCATCTTCTAGATGACTGTCGTCTTTTGCATACGTGGTAAGGCCAATAGAGGCAAGTGTTCCTGCATTTTTACCTAGTTTCATATCCCCATTTGTATCGCCAATCATCGCGGCACGCTTTAGTGAAAATCCATGGCGCTTAGCTGCTAGATAGGCCATATCAGGGTATGGCTTTCCTTTTTCTACTTGGTCATTACCGATAATAAAATCAAAATAGTGAGCAAGATTTAATGTTTCCAAGTGTTGCACAGCTTGATCGGTTTCATCAGCAGTAAGGACACCTAAAGTCATTCCGCTTTCTTTCATTTTACTTAATAAATTATTGACCCCTTCAATAGGTATAATCGTCTCCGATTCACTTTGGCGTTTATTCGCATACAGAATGCTCTGGGTTACAAGCTCTATTGCTTGGTCCCAAGGTATCCCTAGCTGATACAGCCTATAAGCAATGATGATTTTGCTATCATTTAAACTGCCTATCGCTATGGGGCTCTTTGGATCTACGTTATTTTCTGTGACACCAAGAGACTGCCAAATATCTTGTTTAAAGTTTGGGTCATTTATGGATAGTGAAGAATTTAAAAATGAGTGAATATCATTAATCCAGGTGAACCAAAGGGATTTAAAATCTACTAGAGTACCATCTTTATCAAATAAAACAGTATCAATGGGTAACAATTTACCTGCTACACGGATCATTACTTCCCTCCTTTTCTTTTTGATTTATTTAGATTGTTAAAAACGTTAAATATTTTTTTAACGACCTTTTAGTACATTGTACACAATATATGTCTTGATCATTTTAAGCAAATGGCAGATTAATCGCTGAGAGATACTAGTCGACTTTTAGCGACGTCTATTGCAACTTAACTCGTTATAACTCCTTATATAGACATAATATGCTGAAAATTTTGTCATTTGATACGATTTTGAAGAGTTTCCTGTACGACGAAAGAAAAGAAAATGCCACTATCATAGACTAGTTCTATTGAGTTATTGATAAAGAAGATGTTGGTAATATTATTATCGGATTTACTTGTGAGGTACAAAACGTTAAAATAAACACTATTTTCAAAGAATGTTTTTTTAGAAAAGTGTAATTATCTTAAATTCGCAGCGTCGTATTAATGATTAACGTAATAGGGGGAGAGCACTTGAATAATCAGGATCAAATTACATCATGGTTCAGACAATATGGGGATGACGTCCTTAACTTCTTAATCTATTACACTGGAAAAATGGATTTAGAAGCTCTTTTACAGGAAGTATTTATTAAAGCGATGAGGAAGGAAACTTCTTTTCGATATGAATATTATCCTAAAATATGGATGTTTAGTATCGCACGAAACGTTGCCATCGATGCCTCGGGAAAGAGAACGCGAGAAAAGAAAAAGGAAACAAAGCTGTTTTTAGAGCTGAACCAGGAGCATCACCCGCCTCCTGAAAAGATCTATCAACAAAGAAATTATAAGGACGTCATTATATTGCGGGTGAAAAAAGGGGACAGGCACCTTTTCTCACCCTTGTCCTAGTATTTAATAGTTTAAGCAAGCAAATTGAAGTAGGATTTGTGGTAAACCAAGTTATTCAAAGAGGTTAACGATGATTAAAAGAGGCGAAACATGAATATAGCGCTGCATAATATAACAAAGGAAAATTTTGCACAGTACGGAGAAATAATTGAGGTGAATCAATATTCATCAGAAATATTTCAAGTGATACTTCCTGAAGATAAGGTAGCTGAAGGTTGGAGAAAAGCAACACTCGGCTCTCACTAATAGGAGATCAGGCCTTCGCTTATCTCTTATCTGATTTGATTTCCTATCTTTCTTTTCTCCTCACATTAGAGGAATGTGAGATTATTTTAACAGGGACTTCTGAGAAAAGGTGCCTGTCCCCTGTTGTCAGAGTTTCAAATTGTAATTTAATAGTTTCAGCAGGTTTATGAATACTTATTTCCGTACATACTAATGAAAATGAATTAATTAGTTAAGGGGAGTAAAGAAAATGACGAAAATGAAAGCAGGTATGATTAGCGGATTAGTAGTAAGTTTATACGCTTTTATTATGTTAATTCCACTAATCATTAAGTGATTGTTTATGATACTCTAAAAGTGGCCCATTAATAGAATAATATCAATTGAAAAACGGTCCAGTACTTTAACACTAATCTCTTACTGTTATGATGGCAGTAAAGGGGTGGGATGGAGTGATTGAGATAATGGACAAACATGCAATAATAAAACTAAAGCAGCAAGGTGTATCCAATAGAAAAGCTGCCAAGCTTTTAAACATCAATCGGAAAACAGTCGCAATCTATTGGAATGAGTACCAGAAGAACAATACTCTGTTGAATGCCTTAGACGTTAATAAAAAAGAAGTACAAGAAGTACAAGAAAAAATATGCGAGGCACCAAAGTATAATGCTCAAAATAGAAAGCCAAGAAAGTACACAGCAGAAATCGATACCAGATTAGACGAAATCCTAGAGAGTGAATCTGAAAAGTGTAAAGAGTTAGGTCGACATAAACAACAGCTGACTAATTTGCAAATTCACCAAATGCTAGTCAATGAAAAGTTTGATATTGGATATACAACTATTACAAATAAAATCAGAGAAAAAAGAAACAAACCTAAGGAATGCTTTATTAAACAATCATATGATTTAGGGCAAAGACTTGAATATGATTTTGGCGAAGTGAAGTTAGAAATAAACGGGGAGATCAATACCTATCATCTAGCTGTACTATCTTCACCAGCTGCTGATTTCAGATGGGCGTATTTATATAAGAATCAAAAGCAAGACGTCTTTATGGATTCTCATGTGCGTTTCTTCGATATGTTAGGTGGCGTTTATTCAGAGATTGTGTACGACAATATGAGAAATGTAGTATCAAAATTCATAGGTAAAACTGAAAAAGTCCTCAATGAGAATTTGCTAAAATTGTCACTCTACTACGGATTCGATATCAACGTCACTAATTGTTTCAGTGGAAACGAGAAGGGTCATGTGGAGGGCAGCGTGAAGATAATTAGGAACAAAGCATTTGCGTTAACTTATAAGTTTAAGACATTCGATGATGCACGTGAATACTTGAATACTATATTGATAGAACTCAATAAAGACAGCACTATTTCTGAAGAAATAAAACATCTTCAACCTACAAAACCAAAGCTTGATCTTGCAACAGTTACAGTGCAAAAACCAAATAAATATAGTTTTGTACGAGTTGATAACAACCACTATTCAGTACCGGAGTATCTTGTAGGACGCTTAATAACAATCAAGAAATATTACGACACAATAGGCTTTTATTCAAACAACATACTCGTTTGTGAACACAAAAAAATAGATGGTACTAACGAGATAAGTATTAAAATTAAACATTACTTAAACTCATTAAACAAAAAACCAGGTGCAATCAAGAACTCCCACGCTCTAAAAAGCATACCAAGGTTAAAAGCCATCTATGATACTAATTTTAGCAGAAACAAGAAAAAATTCATAGAGATCATTCAAGAAAATGATGATAAACCAATCGAAGAAATACTATTGATTCTAGAAACATACAATAAATCTCATATCGATATTATTCCATCTATGCACATAGATAAAACTGCACTTAGCAACATCGCTACAAGGCAAGTATCTAGATATAACGAATTATGTTTCTCGGAGGTGGAATAAATGCAAATACAAGAAATGGCCCATATACTAAAATTACCCTATATAAAAACCAATTATCAAATGCTTCTTGATGAAGCAAACCATACAAACATGACCCACCGAGAGCTGATAAGTCGTCTACTCGAAAGAGAATTAGAACTAAGGCTTGAGAATGGTTTAAAACATAGACTCAGAAGGGCTAAATTCCCTCTTAACAAGTACTTAGAAGACTTCGACAAGAGTAAGTACCATAAGAAATTTATACCGAAATTCGAAGAACTAGAAACGTTGCAGTTCATTGAAAATAAAGAAAATATAATCTTAATAGGATCTCCTGGCTGCGGGAAATCACATTATAGTATTGGGCTTGGTATTAAGGCGTGTTTGGAAGGCAAAAGTGTATTGTTTATCTCTGTACCTAACTTAATAATAGAGTTAAAAGAAGCAATGAGTGAAAGCAAACTATCGCAATATAAAACCAAATTTGAAAAGTACAGTCTTGTCGTTTTAGATGAACTGGGATACGTATCATTTGACAAAATTGGTTGTGAAATACTATTTAATTTATTATCAAATAGAAACGATAAAGGATCAATAATCATAACAACAAACTTGGCTTTTGATCGCTGGGAAGAGATTTTTAAAGACCCGATGCTTACTGGTGCAATTGTAGATAGACTTGCTCACAAATCACATATCTTAGATATTTCACGAGAAGTAAGTCACCGATTTGAAGAGACAATGTCATGGCTAAAACCAACTAAATAAGTGGACCTTTTTTCAACTGATTCGTGGACCGCTTTTGAGTTGACAAATACAACCATTTAAGATTACTATGTTTCTATCATTTAGTAAACGTGAATTTTTTCGATAATATTATTCTGTGAAAATTTTTAAGCCGATTAACTATTAACGAACTACCCGAACGGGAAAGCCCATCTCCTATAGGTGTGGGAGTATCAGGACGAACAGTACTTATGAGTGTCTTCGCCGCTAAAGTCTTTTAAAACCACTTCCTCTTCTCTGTAAATTATCCTAATTCTGTAAATAGTGATAATAGAAAGAAAATATGGTATAGTTTAAATGACAATAGGAGGTTTTTTTGTGCACAAAAACGAATTTTTACTTTATGATAAAAAGCAACCAATTCGCTTACACGTGACTAGTATGACCGTATATGCCCAGTCTAAAATCATTGAAACTTATACTGAAAATAATGAGGTATATTACCTGTTCTTTTTCAAAGATAACTTCCTGACCGCGAGAAAGGCTACACGTCTAAAACTTAATTCACATATTGCCAATGCATTTAAAAAAGGCATTATTTTTCATCATCCACATCCACTCATCAACACTTTATATTCTTCTTGTAGCCCACTAAAATCCCTAAGCTTTGACCAATTAATGAAAAAACTTGAAACCCAATATACACAACAGGAAAAAGCTCTTATTTTAACATACTTTGAGTCATTTACTCCTCAAAAGGAGTTATTCAAACATATTCAAAATATTTTTTACCAATTTCAGCGTAACGGACAATTATTCGAAGGCTATAAAATAATTCAAATTCTCTTACATTTTACTCCTGACCATAGTTGGGTAAAACCATTAGCCGGTAGTCTCGCATTTAAAAAATATGCAGATCTTTATAAAGAACTTTCTGAGGATTTGTTTAAAAAGGATTTAATTTTTGTAGAACAATCACTTTTTTTACAGAAAGAAAATCAGCAATCTTTTCAACGACTCGTGTCCATCTTATCTAATGAATCCCGGTGGTCTGATTTAATATCACTATTTATTTATAAATTTTCATTAACTCCTTCAAACGATACTTATCACAATCTTTTACAACTTCTAGGAGAACATTTACATGATGAAGAAATTACAGATATTTTAGCAGATTTATCTTTGTCAGTTCCTAACTCCCCTGAACTGCACCTTGATTTAATAGAAAAGTTTTTTAAACTCAATAAGGTCGAAGAAGCGATTAGCTTAATTTCAGAACAGAGCCTTGATTTGAACGCCTCTCAAGTACGAACATTAGAAGGCATTTTAGAAAATCTTAATTTAGAAGATAGTAACGTTCAGATTGAAAAAATAAACTATATTTTACTTCCTTTATTTAAATCAGAGCCTGAAAAATTAGAAAAAATACTACGAAAATGTGTAACTCAGCTATTTAAAAACAAAGATATTAATTTTATAAAAGAATGGCTGACACCTGTGAGGGACTCTCAACTTTCACTTCCAATTATTGAAATCATAAATAAAATGCAGATCCTTAGTGAAGATCCGAATCAACAACAGTTATTAGGCGAATTTTACTATCAATTTAATCAATTCGACAAAGCGATTGAATGCTTTAGTTGGGAGATGGAATTGCATAATAATGATCCCAAACCCGTTCAATGGCTCTCAAAGATTTACCAAGTTATCGGTATGAAAGACGAATATAAAGCTTATCAACAGCTTTATATTGAAATGCAAAAATAGTTCTCAATAGTTGGTAAACAAATTTGTTGATACAAAAAAACAATCACGACGAAGAATCGACTCCACCTGATGTTAAAATGAAACAAGTTCAAATCAACATTTAAATAGCATAAAGCCGATACTCTGAACGATTAGAGTATCGGCTTTTTATATTTTTTTATCGTTTCATTTTGAGATCTTACTCCTGGCGTTTAAAGCGTTGACATTAAGTCAAGTCCCCATACGAGTGGTAAGTAAAAATAAACCGCCATAACGATTAAAGCAATAGAAATAATGTTCACCCAAAAACCTGACCTTGCCATATCAGTAATTTTTATATATCCGGATGCAAAGACGACCGCATTTGGTGGTGTTGCTACTGGTAGCATAAATGCACATGATGCAGATAATGTCGCTGCAAACATCAGTGCATAAGGGTGAATACCTACCGCTGCTGCAAGTGCTGCCATAATTGGAATAATCATCGTTGCAGTAGCGGTATTTGACGTGATTTCCGTTAAAAACTTAACGAATATTGTTACTATTAAAATAACAACAATAACACTTACCCCATCTAACACTGTCAATTGCTCTCCCATCCAAACTGCTAGACCTGAATCACGAAACCCAGCGGCAATTGCTAAACCCCCACCAAAAAGCAACAAAATACCCCAAGGTAATTGCTTCGTCGAACTCCAGTCAAGAAGGAATGATCCGCGTTTGCTAAGCGAAGGAATAAGGAATAAAGATCCTGCAGCTACTAACGCAATCATTGTATCATTTAATCCTGGAATGAAATTTTGCCAAATTAACGAACTTGTAATCCACATAAATGCTGCAAATAAGAATACCCCTAACACCATCTTTTCTTCATAGGTTATTTTCCCTAATTCGCTCTTCTGCTTACTAATTAACTCTTTTCCACCTGGAAGTTCTTTCATCTTCACTGGAAAAGCAACTTTTATAAGGTACAACCATGTAGATGCCATTAGAACTATTACTATTGGAATAGCAAATACCATCCAAGCACCAAAAGAAATTTGAACACCGTAAAGTTGATTAACAACCCCAGCTAAAATCATATTTGGTGGGGTTCCGATAAGAGTACCAGCACCACCAATTGATGCAGAAAATCCAATCCCAAGCATGATACTTTTACTGAAGTTTTCTTCATAATCAATCTTACCTATTCTTGGATCCTTTGCTTCTGAAGCTTGTTTAATAATTGCGCTACCGATTGGTACCATCATCATTGCAGCAGCCGTATTTGAAATCCACATCGACAAAAATCCTGTCGCTACCATAAAACCTAAAATTAGTCTGTTCGTACTCGTGCCAACTAGAATAATAATCGTTACCGCTATTCGTTTATGTAAATTCCACTTTTCCATTGCTAAGGCAATCAAAAATCCACCAAGAAATAAAAAGATGATAGAATCCCCATAGGCGGACGTTACAGTATTAGTGTCCAATGCACCTGTAAGCGGAAACAATAATATCGGCAGTAGTGATGCAACTGGGATCGGAATTGCCTCGGTAATCCACCATGTTGCAACCCACAAAGTTGTTGCTAAAACAGCTGTTCCTTCGAAAGACAATCCTACAGGTGAGAAAAATAATAGCGTTAGGACAAATAAGCTCGGTCCTAAAAGAAGCCCAATAAACTGAGTTCTTTTATATAAAGGTTCTTTATAAGGCCCTTTATCTAATGATTTTTTTGGAAATTTTATTGTTACTGACTCTTCCTTGCGAACTGTATTTTCCTTACGTAATGGCATTGAAAATGTCAGTATTTGTTTAACATTTGAATGTGATTGCCATAACTGGCCCCAAATTCCTGAAAAGTAACTCACACTAATTCCCCCTGAATTTTTTATTTAATTAAACTAGCAAGTATAGCTTCGTATGTTAGAGAAAAGACGGCCCCACTGTTCTTTTCTTTGCAAAGATTATTCTTGATAACGCTTTCAATTTTCTGTTTCTTTTATATTAACTGAAAATTCAAGGTGATTTTGTTTTTGGTAATAATGTTTGTTTTTGGTCGTTTTGGTCGTAGAAAAAAAGATGAGCAGCCCGCCCACCTTTTTCTTTCTTAATTTAGTTTTTCAACTAGTTCAACTAGTCCAGGATTCGCTTCCGCAATGAACAATTGGTAAACCGGTTCTAGAGTCTCCTTCCAGATCCGCTTCTCTTCCTCTGTTAAATAATGGATTTTTATGTCAAATTCTTTTTCGATTTTAGATAGCAGTTCGTTGTTCATCCGTTTAGATTCTTGCAAAATCCATTTTGTCGTTTCGGTCATCGCTTCGGTCATTTGCATTTGGATATCAGCTGGAAGCTCATTCCAAAAATCACCATTCATCATCACCGTATATCCTAGATAGCCGTGATTACTAATTGTCATGAAACGCTGAAGCTCATACCATCGTCTCGAATAGATATTTGAAATTGTATTTTCCTGTCCGTCAATTTCAAACGTTTCAAGCGAATTATAAACGTCATTAAACGGAATGGCAATTGGATTTGCATTTAAAATTCGAAACTGTTTTTCAATAATGCGGCTTGGCATAATTCGAAAATTTTGATTTTTAAAATCTTCTGGTAGCACTAGCGGTTTTTGAGAGCTTGTCATTTGCTTGAAGCCATTGCTCCATAAAGATAACCCTTTAACACCTTTTTTATTTAGCTTTGATAATAAATGTTCACCTATTTCCCCTGTAAACACCTCTTCGACATCTTCTAAACGTTCAAATAAAAAAGGAAGATCAAATAATTCCCATTCAGGTGCGATCTCTGTCATTTTCGAAAAACTAGGAGCAATCATCTCAATGTCATTTTGTACTAATGCCGAAAATTCATCACTATCAGAAAATAAAGCCCCATTTGGAAATACTTCTACTCTAACTCGCCCTGCAGATTTTTCATTGATTATTTCAGCAAATCTTTGTGCAGCCAACCCTTTTGGCGTGTTTTCAGCAACAACATGGCTGAAGCGAATGACAATTTGTTCGTTCAGCCCTTCCTGATCACCATCATAAAACAGCTCTTCTGTTGCAAACATATTTATCGTCAAAAAGAAGCCGATTGTCACAATCAACATTAGTAAAATTTTAATCCAAAGAAAAGATTTCATGTTGACCTCACGTTTCTATTAATTTTCACTATTTATTTATCGTACATGATAATATTACATTAGTAAAATCTATTTTTAATAGTACTATTATTTCAATCCATAGAGAGGAATAACATTTATGATTCGGGTGACGATGCAAACTAAGATTACCATTTTAATTCTCTTCATCGTTAGTTTATCTCTCTTAATATCAGGGTTTGTTGTTATATCAAATTTCATCCAAGCAAAAGAACTAGAAATGAAACAACAATCTTTTGTTGCTGCGAGGACGGTCGCTGGACTAACAGAAATATCTGATAAACTCACAAATCACACAATTAAAAAGGATTCTATCAACCAAATTGTTGAGCCGATTCGGGGCACCCATAATGCCGACTACATCGTCGTACTCGATATGGAACGAATTCGCCATTCCCACCCTGTTTCTACAATGATTGGTAAAGTATCGTTGGGTAGTGATCAAAACCCGGCCTTTGCTGAACATATCTATACGACAAAAGCTCGCGGTGAAGCTGGAACAGCGATTCGGGCATTTGCACCGATTCTTAACGAAAAGCATCAACAAATCGGTGTCGTTGTTGCTGGTTTTATACTTCCGACATTTTTTGAAGTACTTGCAAGCTTGAAATCAGAAATAATCTTAACTTCAAGTCTTTCACTATTGTTTGCTGGCTTGGGTGCATTGATACTTGCTTATCATATTAAAAAACAAATGTTTCATTTAGAACCTTATGAAATCGCTAAAATGTTAGTCGAACGTACCGAAACGTTTAATGCTATGCAAGAAGGGTTTATTGCCATTGATTCAAAAGAAAAAATAACAATTTTTAATAATAAAGCTAAAGCAATGTTTTCAATTAGCGAAGATGTCGTTGGTAAAAATATTCGTGAGATTATCTCTGATACAATGCTCCCAAAAATATTACATATGGAAACACCTTTTTTTAACAAAGAGATTCAAGTTCAAAAGCTCAACTTGCTAAGTAGCCACATTCCAATCAAAGTAAATAACGAAGCGGTCGGTGCTGTCGCTATCTTTCAGGACTTAACAGAAATGAAAAACCTTGCAGAAGAATTAACGGGGGTCAAGGCATTCGTTAGTGCACTGCGAGTCCAAAACCATGAGCATATCAATAAACTGCACACGATTGCTGGATTAATCCAATTAGGTAATAAAGACAATGCTTTAAACTATGTCTTACAAGAAACGGATGAACAAAGTGAATTAACCCGGTTTTTAAGTAAAAATATTAAGGATGACAGCATTTCAGGGTTACTCCTAAGCAAAGTAAGTCGCGGAAAAGAACTTGGGATTATGGTTAACATTAACAGACGTAGCATGCTTACTTCTTTTCCAAAAGGTTTAGACCATCATGACTTTGTGATCATTTTAGGGAATTTAATTGAAAATGCATTTGATTCTTTTAAAAACATTTCTGACACTGAGAAAGAAATTTTTGTCAGCATTGAACAATCTGAACATACACTTATGCTTTTAATTGAAGATAATGGCTCTGGAATTTCAGACGAAGATGTATCAAATATTTTTAAAGATGGGTTCTCAACAAAGCATGGAAAAAATCAAGGTATCGGTCTCCATTTAGTTAAGCAAATCGTAAATAATGGCCATGGAGTAATAGATGTAGAAAGTAAACTGGGCGAAGGAGCCACATTCTACGTAACATTTGATCGTTAATTATTATTATTTAAGCCAAGTTGGTAAAGCACTTTACATTTTGATTAGTTTTTTGGGATCGTTATAAGATCAAATTTATGGAGTTTACATAACAAGGATGTGAAGCGCATGTCAAAGGAAATCGTAAATGTTATTCTGATAGAAGATGATCCAATGGTACAAGCAGTTAATCGAAAATATATTGAACTGCTAAATGGGTTTAAAATAATTGGAACTGCTTCAAATGGCATTGAGGGAATTGAATTAATTAGAAAATTAAATCCTGACTTAGCAATTATCGATGTTTATATGCCTAATCAAAACGGTCTTGAAACATTAAAACAGCTTCGTACAGAAGGGTATAAGACTGACATTATTATGATTACCGCCGCTAGTGATCTTGAAACAGTAAAATGTTCCTTACAACATGGAGCAATTGACTATATCGTTAAGCCCTTTACATTTCAACGAATTCAGCAAGCTTTTGAAAATTATCTTACGATTCAACGGCAGTTTAAAAATAATAAAGAAGTCACACAAGCTGAACTAGATTCGATGTTGTTTCAAATAGAAACAAAAAAGGGCAACACTCTGCCAAAAGGATTAAACTCAGTAACGTTGGCAAGAGTTTCCGAATTTTTAAAGGAAGAAGAAAAATCTTTTGCTGCTGATGAGACCGCCGAAGTACTCGGTATTGCTCGAGTCACTGCAAGACGCTATCTAGAATACCTTGTCATTTGTGGAATAGTTGAAGTGAATATGGAATACCGTAAAATTGGTAGACCAAAAAACCGATATCATTTTATTATCAGATCATAAGCTTTACTTAGAAACGAGGGGGAATATTATGTATAAATTATATTGTCGGATTTATCAAAATGTCTTTAAAATGGTTTCTTACATATTGCCTTGGCGTAAACCAGAGTTATTAGAAGGTGAAAATAGCTTAATGAAACTACCAAAGCTAATAAAAAGTAAAGATATTGATAGTGTTCTAATAGTGACAGACAAAGGTATTACAGCACTCGGACTAATAGATGAATTATACAAAGGCTTAAGTGATGTGGGCGTAGACTTTGTCGTGTTTGACAGAACTATTCCCAATCCAACGATTGAGAATATTGAAGAGGCCTTGCAGATGTTTAAAGCTAATAATTGCAAAGGGATTGTAGCTTTTGGCGGCGGCTCACCAATGGATTGTGCAAAAGGCGTTGGTGCCCGTGTAGCAAGACCTAATAAAAGTATTCCAGAGATGAAAGGTGAATTAAAGGTAAGGAAGAAAATCCCGCTCCTGTTTGCCATTCCAACAACAGCCGGAACCGGAAGCGAAGCTACAATCGCTGCAGTAATAACTAACAGTGCAACTCATGAAAAATATGCAATTAATGATATGTCACTGATCCCTCATTATGCAGTACTTGACCCATTACTTACTATTAAACTGCCACAACATATTACTGCAACCACAGGAATCGATGCCTTAACACATGCGATTGAGGCCTATATTGGCAGAAGCAACACAAAGGAGACAAAACAGTGCAGTAGAGATGCTGTAAAATTAATTTTTGAAAACATATATGAGGCTTATACAAACGGGACAAACATAAACGCACGTACGAAAATGCAAAAAGCTGCTTATATGGCAGGCATTTCATTTACTCGGGCATACGTTGGCTATGTACACGCAATTGCACATACTCTTGGTGGATTTTACTCCGTCCCTCATGGACTAGCCAATGCAATTATCTTACCTTATGTTCTGGAATATTACGGTAAGTCAGTACATAAACCTTTAGCAGAGCTTGCCGATTTGGTTGGAGTTAGTAAGCCAACTGACACCTCTGAACAAAAGGCAACGAAGTTTATTGATGAAATAAAAAAGCTTAATGAAAGTATGAAAATCCCCAATAAAGTAACCGGCATTGTTGATAACGATATTCCATTGCTCGTAGAGCGTGCGATAAAAGAAGCTAATCCTCTTTATCCAGTGCCAAATATTCTGTCTAAAAAAGATTTATTCACTCTTTATCAAATGATTAAGGAATAGAGAGAGTAGGGTGAGGGTAGGGATGAGGGTAGGGATGAGGAAATGACCTCTAACTCTTAAAGGAATTGAGCTTGACATTTCAATTCATTTCCATGAATTTTTTCATTAATCCTTAGCCATAAGGCATTATCACAAGGGTGATTGGTTCTTACTTAAAAGGCCATCATGCCAGCCTCATGTTGTAAAACCTTCGAGACTATCTCTCTTCTCTCTATTTATCTAAATTAAGTCTTTATATATTTTACAACACTCATTGTGTAAAAATAGGCTAGATTCCAAAAATCTAGCCTCCTTAACTTGATTTAACCAAATGTTTTACCCTCCCGACAGTGGGATTAGTAATTCAAGTTGATCGCCATCATTTAACGTCTCATTGGCCATATTTACGATACATCACCAGTAAAGTTCTCACCTGTGTAAGCAGAAACTAACACACCGACAATCTCCCACCGATTTTGAACAGCTCCCGCGCTAAACATACACATACCAAGAATATCCCAAATCGTATTAACTGTTTGGGCATTTTTAGAGAGTTCTACCTGACCTTCTGGCGAACGATGATCAATTTGAGCTCTGATCGTTTGACCAGCTGTATGGTCAGCACCCATTGGAGAAGTCGCAAAAGTAACACCTAAACCTTTAACCGCTCTTGGATCATAGCCTGGCATCGTTTGCCCTTAATGGGTGTCAATTGAATTTGGTAAGCAACTTCAATTCCCAAAAAGTAGATTGCTAAAGTTAAGGTCGGTTTTTATCCACGCAATAACACCCTCCGGTTTAAGTACCTATTTCAAGCGTACCTTTTCCGAAGGTGTTTTATATTGTCTCACTATTTTATGGTAATCGATTTTTCGTATGAAAAAGCAGAACTTTTTATTATTCTAGTAATTATAGACCAATAGATACATATTTAGTTTCTAGGAAAGCTTCAAGCCCTTCTATACCACCTTCTCGACCCGTGCCACTTTCTTTCATTCCGCCAAATGGAGCTTGGGCTGCAGACGGAGCACCATCATTCCAGCCGACAATTCCATAATCTAATCCCTCAACTACTTTCATTCCTTTAGTAATACTTTCTGAAAAAACATAGGCACTAAGACCAAACTGTGAAGCATTTGCGCTATTTATTGCTTCTTCAACATCCTCAAACGTTTGTATAGGAGCAACTGGACCAAATGTTTCTTCATTCATGATTACCATGTCATTCGTAACACCTGTAAGGATAGTAGGTTCATAAAAATAGGCTTCTTCTTTATTCCAACCAGTTCCACCACTAACTACAAAAGCACCTTTTTCTTTAGCATCTTCAACATGTTTGAAAACTTTCTCATATCCTTGTCGATTAATAAGTGGTCCAATTGTAATGCCATTTTCTAACCCGTTACCGACTTTAAGTTTTTCTACTTCTTGTTTAAATTTATCTAGGAATGCTTGCTCGATAGGTTTATGAACATAAATTCGGTTTCCACAAATGCACGTTTGTCCTGCATTACGGAACTTAGATGCCATAACACCTGCAACCGCTTTGTCTAAGTCTGCATCATCTAAAATGATAATTGGAGCATGACCACCTAATTCAAGAGATAAATTTAACATATTTTCTGCACTCTGGCGCATTAATAGCTTTCCAACTTCTGTGGACCCAGTGAATGTTAACTTCTTTATAATCGGGTTACTTGTCATCTCTTGACCAATGGCTTTTGGATCACCAGTAATAATATTTATAACACCTTTTGGAATTCCAGCTTGCTCCGCTAACTGAGCAAGTCGGATCGTAGTTAGTGGCGTAAGTTCCGCAGGCTTACCTACAAAAGTACAACCTGCGGCTAAAGCTGGTGCAATCTTCCTTATCATCATAGCTGCCGGAAAATTCCATGGGGTAATCCCTGCTACTACTCCTACTGGTTGCTTCCAAACATGGATTCTTTTATTGGTAGCGCTAGCCGGTACAGTCCGACCATAAACCCTTTTCCCTTCTTCAGCATACCAGGATATATACGAAACCGAGGACATAATTTCATTTTTTGCCTCCTCCAAAGGTTTACCCATTTCTACTGTTATTAATCTTGCTATCTCTTGTTTATTTTCTAATATTAAATCATGCCATTTCATCATGTAATTCGCACGCACATTGGCAGTCAGCTTTGACCATTGACCAAATGCTACTTCAGCTCCCTCAATTGCTTCGCGCGTTTCTTCTTTGCCTCCCAAAGGCACTGTACCGACTATTTCTCCAGTTGCTGGATTTAAAACTTCAATTATTTCATAATTATCCCCTACCCATTCACCGTTTATATACATTAAGCCTTTAAACATGTTGATCCACTCCTTAGTTTAGTAGTTAAGCTTCTTTGAATACGTATTCAAACTCTTTTTAATGAAAAACTACACTTGAGATGTAGTTTTTCTAATTACTATTTCGGTTGGTAGTGTAATTTGATTCTTATCCTTTGATTCATCATTTAACATTAAGTCCATTAAAACTTTAACTGCGGTTAACCCTAATGATTGCCTATCCTTTACCCTTACTGTCGTTAATTGGATGCGACTATGTCCACTCCACTCAACATCATCTAAACCAATTAAACTTATATCTTCAGGTATTGAGTACCCCTTAGAGTCTAAATAATCGATAATATAAAAAGCTATTGAATCATTTGCGGCAAAAATAGCTGATGGACGGTTTCTATAAGCAAGCATTGTTTCTAATGCTTTTGTAACTTCTTTTTTGCTTGTATCATTTTCGAAAAAAAACTCGTCATATACTGGAATTTTTTTTTCTAATAGAAAGTCTCTAAAACCTTGATATCGTCCAAAAAAAGTAGAAGCTTGTAAAGAACCACCAATCCAACCTATCGTTCTGTGACCTAGATTAACTAAATGTTCAGCAGCTTGCTGACCGGCCTGGTAATTATCCATTTCAACGTAATGTTCTCCTTGTTTATGAATCCGATTTAACATAACAAATCGAACTCCGAGCTGTGATAGTTTATCGAAAATAGGATCGTCATACAAAATAGAAGATAAGATTATTCCATCAACTTGTTCATTCATCACATCCTCATAAAATGTAGTATGATCCTTTGCACTATCAAAATCAAAATTAACATTAACATTATATCCTTGTTCTCTTGCATAACAAACAATTGCAGCCGTTGTTTCTACATAAAATTGATTATGTAACGACCCAGAAATTAAAGCAATTGTGTTTGTTGTTTGCTTTACTAACGATCTCGCAATCGAGTTAGGTCTGTAATTTAGTTCTTTTATAGCCCACTTTACTTTTTCTACTACTTCTGGCCTTACTTTAGATGAATCATTTAATACTCTAGATACTGTTGATTGAGATACACCAGCTTTTATAGCCACTTCTTTTGACGACGTCATACAAAATCTCTCTCCCACGAATACGTATTCATGTGTTTAGTTTAAATTATTCTGAATTTATTGTCAATAAATTTGCTATCTCAAATTACCTATCGTCCGCATTGATAATTTATCACAGTTTATTCGTACATCTCCAAAAGAGGTGTAAAATTTCAATATTGAGCATGAAAGAAGCAAAAAGACCGTAAATTAATTTTAGTTTCAATTAACAGTTCAGTTGATTGACCTCTGGTCTTTCCTTGTCCATACATTGCCATGATAATCGTTCCTGATTGCTCAACGAATGCCTAACTGACACAATGATTCGCATCGGTCATCCAACGGTTTTCTCGTTGTCCTATTATAGGTGATGTCATGAAATCCTTCAAATTAGATCTCTGTGTCATCAGATTTAATTCAAGAAGGAAGTAAGATCGGATTCAAAACCTGACTTCTGGCTTCTTTAACGGGAAAAATTAAAAAAGGAACAAAAAGAAAAGCAGTGCCGTAAACGCAATACGCGTTATTACGAGGTTGTCGTAAACTATGAGGGAATCGGTCCAGTTTGTCTCTATTTTAGCCCTTTTACTTATCAAAAAATATGATGCTTATTCCTTTCTACCGACACGTCAATGACGTTCTTGAAGATGCTAGAGATTTACTCGATACGATTGATTGCTGAGGTCTTTTTCAAGGTACGGATCTTAAACGCTACTAAGCAAGACCACTAAGAACGTTAAGCCATATAAAAATTTTAAGAAGATAATTCCTGTTGATACAGAAATCATCTTCTTAATGTATTACTTTAAAATGTTCATCACAATCTGTGCACTTAGTTTTTATAGCTTAATCTTCTAAGTCATCTTTTAAGTAACCTGATGAATAATCTCCAAGTTCCCCATGCATAAATTCTACATTGTGACAGCCTCCTGATGTACAACTATTTCCATCAGAAATAGAATCCTTATGGTTTAACAAAACGCTTCGTTCACGTTCAATGTTATCTATATTGTGACAAGTAAGGCACTTATCGTTTGGTACTTCAGTTTTAATGTCAAGATAATTATTTGGATCGTGTCTACCAGTAATAGTACTGAAAAGATGCCCCACCCCGTTAATTTTATCTTGGGTAAATCCTTCTCCATGACAGCTTAAGCAATCAATTTTAGCGTGTGGTCTGGCCTCACGCAACTCCGAGAATTCAGGTGCATCATGACAAGTTAAGCAAAAACTAGTTTGCGTTGTTGCACTAACTCCCTGATTGGTAATAACCGCTAACACGATGCCAGCAAATACACTTGCCAAAATAATTAAAAATAACTTCTTATTCATCTTTTTGAACATCTCTAATCGCCTCCAATGTTTGAATTTTTGGTTATTAATATTGTTTAATATTAATAAATCCCTCTATTCAAACCATCCTTGATGGCTGAAAATACCTTGTTCGATCTAATCGTTGCACCACTGTTGCCATCAACGTCATCTACGAAGTCTCCTGGTGAGTGCAAATCATAAATTGCTTCTAATGGCTTTCCTACTAGGTAGGCAATTGCCTGTTCGTACTGCTGCAAAAACTCATATCCTTCGTCTCCTTCTTCCATTAGACGATAGTCATTTTCGTCATGTGCTAGTTGTCTGAAACTTACGTCGGTAAATACGTTTTCCTCAATCTCAAACTGAATACTTACCTGCAAAAGATCACGGTCTCCGTATATCCCTCTGTATCTTCCATCTTCATATGCACTCATATCTCTGCTAAAATCCTCGTTTGATGGTTTATATAACCCTCTATTCAAACCATCTTTAATAGCTGAAAATATCTTGTTCGATCTAATCGTTGCACCACTATTGCCATCAACATCATCTACGAAGTCTCCTGGTGAATGCAGATCATAAATCGCTTCTAATGGCTTTCCGACTAGGTAGGCAATTGCCTGTTCGTACTGCTGTAAAAACTCATATCCTTCGTCTCCTTCTTCCATTAGACGATAGTCATTTTCCCCATGAGCCAACTGTCTGAAACTTACGTCAGTAAATACGTTACCCTCAAGTTCAAACTGAAAACCGACCTGTAATTGATCACGGTCCCCGTATATCCCTCTGTATGCTCCATCGTCATAAGTACCTATTGCTCTGCTGAAATCATCATTTGCAGGATTATATAACCCTCTATTCAAACCATCTTTAATAGCTGAAACTATCTTGCTCGACCTAATAGTAGCACCACTATTACCATCAATATCATCTACAAAGTCTTCTGGTGAATATAAATCATTAAACGCTTCTAATGGCTTTCCAACTAGGTAGGCAATTGCCTGTTCGTACTGCTGCAAAAACACAAACCCTTCGTCCCCTTCTTCCATTAGACGATAATCATTTTCTCCATGTGCCAACTGTCTGAAACCTACGTCAGTAAACACGTTATCCTCAAGCTCAAACTGAAAACTGACCTGTAATTGATCACGGTCTCCATATATCCCTCTGTATGTTCCATCGTCATATGCAGTTTTACCATCAGGAGTTTCCTCTCCAGCAGGTTCCTCTGTATCAGGCTGTTCTTCTTCAACTGCTGTATCTTCGTTACATCCCATCAAGATTAGTGTAATTGCTAGAAACATCATCATAAATAATAATGAAATCTTTTTCATAACTATTCCCCTCCATTTATATGTTTTTCACTTGCATAAAAAATATAACATGATTGTGAAAAACTATGGTGGTGACATATGTCCTTCAATATGTCTTACCTGTGTCTTAACTTGAAGATTAGATAATAATGACATTATACCTTGCTCAAGAGTAGATTTTTCCTTATAAACCCCGTTGTCTAATCCAGAAACTAGCAGCTTCTGTTCTATTGGCCACATTTATTTTTTTAAAAATTCTACTAATATTATTCCGCACCGTTTTTTCGGCCATGTTTAGACTATCGGCAATTTCTTTGTTAACTTTCCCCAATGAAATCATGTCCAGAATAAGGATTTCCTTATTGCTTAAATTAAGTTGTTTTCCTCGTTGGTTTTCAGTGACCGTAACCACTGATCCCAAAGTATTCTTCCCTCTAGATACTGAAAAAATGGTTGAAATCAATTGTTCGCTCTCTATGTCCTTTAACAAATATGCATCTGCACCAGCTTTGGTCGCTTCTAGGATAATATCATCATTGGCAAAAGCCGTGAGAATGATTATTTTGATATCTGGGTACATCCTTTTTATTTTTTGGCACCCAATAATCCCATCTCCGTCAGGCAATTTAAAGTCAAGTAAAACTAGATCTGGTTTTTTTTGACTTATTAACTCCACTGCTTCGTTCAGATTACCAGCCTCACCGCAAATCACAATCTCTTTATCTAACTCCAAAAACATTTTCAAACCCCTGCGAACAACACTGTGATCATCAACGATGAATACATTTATCCTGTTACTCATCCTCTCACCTCCAAGGTATTAAAAGCTCAACTTCAGTACCTGATTTCCGATTGCGAATATTTAATGTGCCACCAATTTGCTCTGCTCGCTCACTCATAGCTTTAAATCCAAAATGAATTAGTGGATTCACATTATCCAAAGAAAATCCTGCTCCGTTATCAATTATCTTAATATGAAGAGCATTTGACTTTGACTCCATTTCTATCTTTATAAACGTACCTCTAGAATGTTTAACTGAATTGCTAACAGCTTCTTGAACTATATAAAAGATGTTGGTTGATTCTTTCGTCGACAACTCATTATCTAAAAGCGAGTCATGATCGTCTAAAGAAACTACAATGCTTTCTCCATAGTTACTATCAAAGCTTTCAACCAGTAACATGATCCTATTTTTCAACTCTTTTAACTGTATTTGCTCAATAGTAGAATCGGAAATAAATTCTCTAGTTTTTTTAATTGCATCTCCTAAATCGACTATTACTTCTTGGTATGTCTCAGCTATTTGAGCTGAGTAAGCATCACCGGTTGTTTTTTTATGCAAATATTTAATTTTTAAAGTGGCTGCGTACATATTTTGGATGATACTGTCATGAACCTCCATTCCAAGATTCTTTCTCTCTTCAGAAGCTATTTTTTGCTGTTCTAACTTCTTCATTCTTGCTTTTCTTTCCAATCCAAAAGTATTGATTACCTGAACTAGCACATAGACAATCCCAACTCCAATTACTATCTTTAATACCTGAACTGGAAAACCTACCCATTCAAAAAACATTCTATTATTAATTACGCTTGCTGGAAAAAAATCCATTTCCTTTATTATGAGACCATCAACCAATCCATAAATTAAAAAAATTGCTGCCAATCGTTTATATTTGACCTGCACATCATATAATTTTTTCTTGTTCGTCATAGTTGCTTGGCGATATAATGCCCAAGCCGTTAGGATACTAGCTGGAAATGCCATGAAATATCGCACTAAAACGCTGTTATACTTTTGATGTAACAGATGGTAATCCAGACCATATTGAGCTATCAGCGCCAACAATCCAGTTACCCAAATAGCCAGTATAAAAACAGGCAGCATTCTGACAATTAACCAGTATTTGCCGCTCTTATCTAGCAGACTGATACCAAAATACAATAGAAAGCTAAATGAAACTGCTTTGAGTAGCTGTTTGATATAAAAAAGATATACGTATTCGTCCTGATACATATTTGTAATCACAACCATAGTAACCCACTCTGATAAACCATGTATGATCCCAAAAGCACCAAGGTACTTAAGGGATTTTACTAGCGCATTTTGGGCAACTACTTGTTCCTTTTTACCACTAGCGTAAATTCCCATTGCTATAAATACCAACCCATATAATAAATAAATAAAAAAGTAATACCTATCCATTTATCTACTCCTTAGACAACCTGATTTTCAAAAAATATCATACTTCCAATTAACACAACAAAGCTGATTACTAGTAATACTTCCCTTTTGGAAATTTTGCATTTGTAGTTAAAAAGGTCTTTAGATTCTACCTGCCTGACGTACTCTTCTACTTCATCTAAGCGTTGAAATGAATCTACAATAAATGATACCAAGACATCGCTAATTACGTTTATCTTGCTTTTCCATGAACTTTTTTTAGTTAATTTACCCATACTTCCAGTAAAGCTCTTCTTTACCTCCGGGGCTAACTCCTTTAACTCCTTTATTACACACATAATAACCTTCAAAAAGTCTGTAACGGGCACCCCCATTCGCTTTAGGGGCGACAATACTCTATCAAAAACTCCGACAACATCTACTGTTGACGTCGAAAAAAAATACAAGCTGCTTGCATACCATAAAAGAAATAACTGAATCAACCTCAGCGCTACTTCTTGATAAGAACCATAAACCATAGCCATATCACTGCCAGTTACTTTAGAAACCAGAGTAGCCATTAACAATCCAAAAATGTAGGGAACAATAATGATGAACATGTACAACGCCATGCTTTTCATCATATCACGCATCGAAGCTCCATAAAAAAATGTTGTCAGTAGAAGATACCCCGCCAATATTATAAAGTTGATCTGACTAGTTATTAGAAAAGGAATGATCCCTAAAACAAAAGCAATTGACAGCTTGACTCCACTGTCAATTGTCCAAAACTCCTTTTTTTTCCATCTCATCAATGACCCGCTCCCCTATACTGCCTGTTATATAACCGGTAAATACAGCTGCTACTAACAAAATTGGTAAATAATAAAAAATAACAACTTGTCCTAAAATCAAGGAAGCCACAACAATCTGGGTTGTATTATGAACGAGAGCTCCTGCTATGCTGATTCCTTTAATACTAAACATATTAGAAAATTTCTTGTATAGTACCGCCATAACAATGGCGCTCAAGATACCAGCAGTCAAACTAAATGCCAGCGTCAAAACTCCTCTCGTCAGAACAGCTACGACCATACAGCGGATAACGACAACATTTAGTACATATCTAAAACCCAGAAATACAATTGCTAGTAGCGTGATAATATTTGCTAGCCCTAATTTTATTCCAGGTATTGGTAATGGTACGAAAATAAAAAATTCCAATAGCGAAATCAAAATTGCATTGGTAACGAGGATAATTATAATGCCATACCTTTTATGTTTATTCATAGCTATACCTACCCTTTTCCCTAATTTTCTTAATGAAAATGCCAGGATCATACTAGCTGAGAACTCATCCTAACTTCCCTAGAACATAGGGATCAGATCGAGTCTCAACCCGACCAAATTGTGGAAGTTTTCACCTACGCTTACTCTTTGAGATAGGGCCTTAGGCATCTTCAAAAAAATAATGGATCAGTATGATGAATTTCTCCTTTGATCCATTATTTTTTTTACAATGCCTTAATCCTTCGCTTGCAAGATCGTTTGATTACAGTTTCTATGTTACAGACACCACTATTCTAGAAGGCATACACGCTGCAATATGTCCCTCTCTTGTCAACCATCCAGTGTTAACGCATATCTTGTCAGTACATCCCGAACTCAAAAACCGTATTTTTCCTGGCTTGACCTCAATTGTTACTTTAATTCCTTCCTCAAAATAAATGTATTCTGTATCAGTAATCGAATTGAGATCTATTTCTGCGATGATTTCCCCTTCTCTTTTAACCTTTGCCTTCAACGGATCACCCTCCTCTCTTGTTAATCTGCTGATCCAATTTGAACTCCCAGTCCACAAAAATAAACCTCCAGCAACAGTCCCTGTAAATAAAAGCATCAAAAAATCGCCACGTTTCATCTTTTTTGATTGTTTCACACATACCCCACCTTTTGGCATCTCTAAGAAAATAGTGCCTGATCTGTTTACTTTTTTGTCTTTCTTTAATCTTTACATACTATCTTTCATTCCCTCTGTAGTTTTTACTGTATTATCCTTCAATACCCAAAGTGCCTCGATTCCATCTAAGCTGTCCACAAGATCCCGGCCTTGTTCATAAGGCAACAAAAAGAGCTCTGTAGCTAAAAATTCTGCTACACCTGAATCATCTGCCAAAACAGTAACCCCACGGTGATAATTCCCAGGCATCAGCGTTTCTGCATCAATAATGTGATGAACACGTAAATCTTCAATCATTACATACCTCTGATAATCACCACTAGTATCTAGCGATTTACCCTCAGTATGCACTCTTGCTAAGATGCCTGTTTCATCTAAAGCATGTGGTTTTTCAGGGTTTTGAATCCCGACTGTCCAATGTTCTCTTTCTGTATCATGTCGTTTCCCTAACACCTTCCAGTTTCCTCCTGATATAATCACACCAGAAGTAAATCCTTTTTCAATCATTTCCCTACCTACGACTTCTGCGGCATATCCTTTTGCTACAGCACCAAAATCCAAACTCATATTTTCATCTGCCAAAAATACTGTCATAGATTCTTGATCAACAATTATATCATCAATATTTACATGTAATGAAGCTGTTTCTAGTTGCGACATTGGAGGCAATGTCGCATAATCGGGGTTTTTCCTTGCCTGTTCGATGCTTTCATCCCATACTTCTAGCAAACTTCCAACAGCTATATTCATTTTCCCATAGGTCCGTCCATGCCATTCTTTAGAGAAGACAATCAAATCGATAATTTCCTGCTCCACCTTGACCGGCTCAGCACCAGCATTATTATTTATTGTCTTAATATTGTTAACGCCTTCATATTCTTGATACTTGTCAAATAACTTATGAAATCTCTGGAACCGTTTCTGAATTTCACTGACGTACTCCAAAAACT
Organism: Bacillaceae bacterium IKA-2; assembly: GCA_031761875.1. GTDB lineage: Bacteria > Bacillota > Bacilli > Bacillales > Anaerobacillaceae > Anaerobacillus. The sequence continues at coordinate 4,159,472 of CP134492.1, forward strand.
CCTCTTCCGAACTTGTGTAGCCGATAACCTGTACTACTGTATCAAATGTATCTAGAAAATTTGTTGAGTACTTATGATACTCTTGTTCTTCAGTCTGAGAACTGCATGCTGTTAGTAACAACAGCAAAATCGAAATAAATGTGACCACCATTTTTTTCATCGATACTACCTCTTTTCTATTGATGTCGGTACCTTGAAAGACGACCATTCCTCGACGGCCCCGTCTTAAATAATCCCCTCAGCATATTTTTATTTTACGGTAATTATCACCACAAAGTGAGAAAATTTTACTATTACTAAATAGTAGATTCTTTTTTTCTAAAAAAGTGATCTTTTAAAAAGGATTAGACTTCCCCTTTTATATTCTAACTCTTTTCTTTTTCTATCATCAGATGACATTTGTCCCTAAATATGACAAGATTAATTCAAACTCTTAGAAAAAAGCATCTTTACAGAGTTTAGTTAGTGTCCAAATGATTTTATTTAAATATACCAATTTCTAATATATCCCAATTATACCGACACTCTGGGTGTGTCGATTCTCCCGTTCCTCTATAGTGGAGACCATGTAGTAAGTAAATATACTAAAGAAGCCACTTTGAGTATTGAAATGTATGATTTAGAAAAGACTTAGATATAACATTGTAAGGTTTTTGTCATGACAATAATACCTAGTATGACTGTTATCCAAAGATGATAAATACCAATAGTATCACGTTTTTTTCATATTTCTTTTCTTAATTTTCATTTATCCTAGTATACAAGATTTTTTCCAAAGTGCTTTCCTCCCCTTTCATTTATCCAATCCGCTGAACATTTGATTTCTATTTGTTAGATCACCACGTCTAGCCATAAACACCTTCCATTCTCAATGTGCAGCACAAAATTCTGAGTTATTTTTGTCGTGTTAAGAAAACAGAAAAAAGACCTCAACATAATCGTTGAAGTCTTAATTTTACTACGTTTTAAGTACCGGTAGTCGGAATCGAACCGACACTCCTTGCGGAACACGATTTTGAGTCGTGCGCGTCTACCAGTTCCGCCACACCGGCATATCTTTAGTATAAAATACACAGAATTAGTTGTGTTAAAACTAATTGTCTATTTCGTTATTACAAACTACTTAGCAAAAATAGATGCTCCTCTTCCACTTTGTTTGCTCTTCGCAAACTTACAGTGAAACAACAAAAATTCAAATAAAATGGTACCGAGAGCCGGACTTGAACCGGCACGATAGTCACCTACCGCAGGATTTTAAGTCCTGTGTGTCTACCACTTCCACCACCCCGGCACAACAACTAAAAAGACTTATATAAAAAATTGGAGGCGGCACCCGGATTTGAACCGGGGATAGGGGTTTTGCAGACCCGTGCCTTACCACTTGGCTATGCCGCCTCGATTTTGAAATTGGAGCGGAAGACGAGATTCGAACTCGCGACCCCCACCTTGGCAAGGTGGTGTTCTACCACTGAACTACTCCCGCATAAAAATGGCTGGGCTAGAAGGATTCGAACCTTCGCATGACGGAGTCAAAGTCCGATGCCTTACCGCTTGGCTATAGCCCAATAAAAACTTATATTATTTAAATGGGGCGACTGATGGGTCTCGAACCCACGAATGCCGGAACCACAATCCGGTGCGTTAACCCCTTCGCCACAATCGCCATTTCAATGTATTTATATTTTGGCAGGGGCAGTAGGAATTGAACCCACACTGGAGGTTTTGGAGACCTCAGTTCTACCTTTAAACTATGCCCCTATAGTAAATAAATGGTGGAGGGGGACGGGTTCGAACCGCCGAACCCGTAGGGAGCGGATTTACAGTCCGCCGCGTTTAGCCACTTCGCTACCCCTCCATAATAACTATAATTAATATTACATACTATTAGAATTTCCGTCAAGTAGTGTAACTAAAAGAATTCCATTCTTAAATTATTAGTAACAATAAAACAATTTTTTAATGTGATTACTGTTAATCCATGTCTGTAAAAAAATATGCTAGCCATGGTGCCGGCCAGAGGACTTGAACCCCCAACCTACTGATTACAAGTCAGTTGCTCTACCAATTGAGCTAGGCCGGCAAATGCATAAATAAAAAAAGTGGTGGCTCGGGACGGAATCGAACCGCCGACACGAGGATTTTCAGTCCTCTGCTCTACCGACTGAGCTACCGAGCCATTAAAATTTTCTATAAAAAAATGGCGGACCCGACCGGGATCGAACCGGCGATCTCCTGCGTGACAGGCAGGCATGTTAACCGCTACACCACGGGTCCACAATTAAGATGTTTAAGATTTGGTTGCGGGAGTAGGATTTGAACCTACGACCTTCGGGTTATGAGCCCGACGAGCTACCAGACTGCTCCATCCCGCGATAATATAAAGTACTTAATCTAATTGCTCTAGTTTATTTCTAGATGGTGGAGGATGACGGGCTCGAACCGCCGACCCCCTGCTTGTAAGGCAGGTGCTCTCCCAGCTGAGCTAATCCTCCAGTATAATGAAAGTTATTTTCACTAGCTCTAATTATTGATAGTTATTTTTTCTAGCTTGGATTAAGGATAGTTATTTTCACTAGCGTGAATTAAGGATAGTTATTTTTTCTCCACTTCGTTACGCAAAAAAACTTTGGTGACCCGTACGGGATTCGAACCCGTGTAACCGCCGTGAAAGGGCGGTGTCTTAACCGCTTGACCAACGGGCCATATATAAAAACGTGCGATGGCGGAGAGCGAGGGATTCGAACCCTCGAGACAGTTTAACCCGCCTACACAATTTCCAATCGTGCTCCTTCGGCCAGCTCGGACAGCTCTCCATGGCTCCACAGGTAGGACTCGAACCTACGACCGATCGGTTAACAGCCGATAGCTCTACCACTGAGCTACTGTGGAATAAAATAAATAGTTTAGCAACGTCCTACTCTCACAGGGGGAAACCCCCAACTACCATCGGCGCAGAAGAGCTTAACGATCGTGTTCGGCATGGGAACGAGTGTGACCTCTTCGCTATCGCCACTAAACTATTTTCAGTCAAAGAATTTCATTCTTTGAAAACTAGATAACAACCGTACACACATTCAAGATTTGAGCTTCATTGAATTCAATTCGTCTTATTTTTAGGATAAGTCCTCGACCGATTAGTATCTCTCAGCTCCACGTGTCACCACGCGTCCACCCGAGACCTATCAACCTCATAATCTTTAAGGGGTCTTACTGGATTAACTCCAAGGGAAATCTCATCTCGAGGGGGGCTTCATGCTTAGATGCTTTCAGCACTTATCCCTTCCATACGTAGCTACCCAGCTATGCTCCTGGCGGAACAACTGGTACACCAGCGGTATGTCCATCCCGGTCCTCTCGTACTAAGGACAGCTCCTCTCAAATTTCCTGCGCCCGCGACGGATAGGGACCGAACTGTCTCACGACGTTCTGAACCCAGCTCGCGTACCGCTTTAATGGGCGAACAGCCCAACCCTTGGGACCTACTTCAGCCCCAGGATGCGATGAGCCGACATCGAGGTGCCAAACCTCCCCGTCGATGTGGACTCTTGGGGGAGATAAGCCTGTTATCCCCAGGGTAGCTTTTATCCGTTGAGCGATGGCCCTTCCATGCGGTACCACCGGATCACTAAGCCCGACTTTCGTCCCTGCTCGACTTGTAGGTCTCGCAGTCAAGCTCCCTTATGCCTTTGCACTCTACGAATGATTTCCAACCATTCTGAGGGAACCTTTGGGCGCCTCCGTTACTCTTTAGGAGGCGACCGCCCCAGTCAAACTGCCCACCAGACACTGTCCCCGAACCGGATCACGGTCCTAGGTTAGAATTTCAATACAATCAGGGTAGTATCCCACCGACGCCTCCACCGAAGCTGGCGCTCCGGTTTCTAAGGCTCCTACCTATCCTGTACAAATTGTATCAAAATTCAATATCAAGCTACAGTAAAGCTCCATGGGGTCTTTCCGTCCTGTCGCGGGTAACCTGCATCTTCACAGGTAATATAATTTCACCGGGTCTCTCGTTGAGACAGTATCCAAATCGTTACACCATTCGTGCGGGTCGGAACTTACCCGACAAGGAATTTCGCTACCTTAGGACCGTTATAGTTACGGCCGCCGTTTACTGGGGCTTCAATTGAGAGCTTCTCCTTACGGATAACCCCTCCTCTTAACCTTCCAGCACCGGGCAGGTGTCAGCCCCTATACTTCGCCTTGCGGCTTCGCAGAGACCTGTGTTTTTGCTAAACAGTCGCTTGGATCTATTCACTGCGGCTCTCTCGGGCTTTAACACCCTAATAGAGCACCCCTTCTCCCGAAGTTACGGGGTCATTTTGCCGAGTTCCTTAACGAGAGTTCTCCCGCGCGTCTTAGAATTCTCTTCTCGCCTACCTGTGTCGGTTTACGGTACGGGCACCTCTCACCTCGCTAGAGGCTTTTCTAGGCAGTGTAGGATCAGGAACTTCGCTACTAAATTTCGCTCGCCATCACAGCTCAGCCTTCACAAGAGGCGGATTTGCCTACCTCTTAGCCTAACTGCTTGGACGCACATTTCCATCAGTGCGCTTACCCTACCTTACTGCGTCCCCCCATTACTCAAACGGTGAGGAGGTGGTACAGGAATTTCGACCTGTTGTCCATCGCCTACGCTTTTCAGCCTCGGCTTAGGTCCCGACTTACCCTGAGAGGACGAGCCTTCCTCAGGAAACCTTGGGCTTTCGACGGAGGGGATTCTCACCCCTCTTTTCGCTACTCATACCGGCATTCTCACTTCTAAGCGCTCCACTAGTCCTTACGGTCTAACTTCGCTGCACTTAGAACGCTCCCCTACCACTGACACCTAAGGTGTCAATCCATAGCTTCGGTGATACGTTTAGCCCCGGTACATTTTCGGCGCAGAGTCACTCGACCAGTGAGCTATTACGCACTCTTTAAATGGTGGCTGCTTCTAAGCCAACATCCTGGTTGTCTGGGCAACTCCACATCCTTCTCCACTTAACGTATACTTTGGGACCTTAGCTGATGGTCTGGGCTGTTTCCCTCTTGACTACGGATCTTAGCACTCGCAGTCTGACTCCCGAGGATAAGTAATTGGCATTCGGAGTTTGACTGAATTCGGTAATCCTGTGGGGACCCCTAGTCCAATCAGTGCTCTACCTCCAATACTCTCACCTCGAGGCTAGCCCTAAAGCTATTTCGGGGAGAACCAGCTATCTCCGTGTTCGATTGGCATTTCACCCCTACCCACACCTCATCCCCGCATTTTTCAACATGCGTGGGTTCGGGCCTCCATTCAGTGTTACCTGAACTTCACCCTGGACATGGGTAGATCACACGGTTTCGGGTCTACGACCACGTACTCATTCGCCCTATTCAGACTCGCTTTCGCTGCGGCTCCGCCTTCTCAGCTTAACCTTGCACGTAATCGTAACTCGCCGGTTCATTCTACAAAAGGCACGCCATCACCCAGCCTTTTCCAAAGGAAAAGACATCGGGCTTTGACTACTTGTAGGCACACGGTTTCAGGATCTCTTTCACTCCCCTCCCGGGGTGCTTTTCACCTTTCCCTCACGGTACTGGTTCACTATCGGTCACTAGGAAGTATTTAGCCTTGGGAGATGGTCCTCCCGGATTCCGACGGGGTTTCACGTGTCCCGCCGTACTCAGGATACACTCTGGAGGAAATGAAGTTTCGATTACAGGGCTGTTACCTTGTCTCGCGGACCTTTCCAGATCGCTTCGTCTACTTCATTTCTTTGTAACTCCGTATAGAGTGTCCTACAACCCCAAGGGGCAAGCCCCTTGGTTTGGGCTGTTTCCGTTTCGCTCGCCGCTACTCAGGAAATCGATAATTTCTTTCTCTTCCTCCGGGTACTTAGATGTTTCAGTTCCCCGGGTCTGCCTCCTCATAGCCTATGTATTCAGCTATGGGTACCATCCCATTACGGATGGTGGGTTCCCCCATTCGGATATCTCTGGATCAAAGCTTACTTACAGCTCCCCAAAGCATTTCGGTGTTCGTCCCGTCCTTCTTCGGCTCCTAGTGCCAAGGCATTCACCGTGCGCCCTTTCTAACTTAACCTAATTTTTTCGTAATAAGCGGCGGATCTCTTCGTCAGCGGCGTTCAGAACTTATCCTCATGCACCCAAAAGTGCACTCCGGTAATTTCTTCACTTGCTTCCTCGATCTCCTTGCTTCTCTCGAAAAAATACCTGGTGTCTTTTTACAAAAACACCTGTTAAAAGGATTTCTACGTCGAATTGAATTCTTGACTACTCAAATTTACCTTCACGTTTTTACAAACTTTCCGGTAAAACTTAAATGTGTTGTTATTGTTGTTATCTAGTTTTCAAAGAACGATTCGGTAAATGATCAGCGTCAAATTTCACGCTTCTTATTTACCTTACATTAAATTGGAAGATTATTCTTCCAAAACTGAACACACAGCGTAAGCGTACTTCTACTAATGAAAGCAAAAGTATCGACTAGAGTTTTAACTCCATAGAAAGGAGGTGATCCAGCCGCACCTTCCGATACGGCTACCTTGTTACGACTTCACCCCAATCATCTGTCCCACCTTAGGCGGCTGGCTCCTAAGTAAACTTAGGTTACCCCACCGACTTCGGGTGTTACAAACTCTCGTGGTGTGACGGGCGGTGTGTACAAGGCCCGGGAACGTATTCACCGTGGCATGCTGATCCACGATTACTAGCAATTCCGGCTTCATGCAGGCGAGTTGCAGCCTGCAATCCGAACTGAGAATGGCTTTATGGGATTGGCTCGACCTCGCGGTTTTGCGACCCTTTGTACCATCCATTGTAGCACGTGTGTAGCCCAGGTCATAAGGGGCATGATGATTTGACGTCATCCCCACCTTCCTCCGGTTTATCACCGGCAGTCACCTTAGAGTGCCCAACTGAATGCTGGCAACTAAGATCAAGGGTTGCGCTCGTTGCGGGACTTAACCCAACATCTCACGACACGAGCTGACGACAACCATGCACCACCTGTCACTTTGTCCCCCGAAGGGGAAAGCCCTATCTCTAGGGTGGTCAAAGGATGTCAAGACCTGGTAAGGTTCTTCGCGTTGCTTCGAATTAAACCACATGCTCCACTGCTTGTGCGGGCCCCCGTCAATTCCTTTGAGTTTCAACCTTGCGGTCGTACTCCCCAGGCGGAGTGCTTAATGTGTTAACTTCGGCACTAAGGGCATCGAAACCCCTAACACCTAGCACTCATCGTTTACGGCGTGGACTACCAGGGTATCTAATCCTGTTTGCTCCCCACGCTTTCGCGCCTCAGCGTCAGTTACAGACCAGAGAGTCGCCTTCGCCACTGGTGTTCCTCCATATATCTACGCATTTCACCGCTACACATGGAATTCCACTCTCCTCTTCTGTACTCAAGTCCCCCAGTTTCCAATGGCCGCTCGTGGTTGAGCCACGAGATTTCACATCAGACTTAAAGGACCGCCTGCGCGCGCTTTACGCCCAATAATTCCGGACAACGCTTGCCACCTACGTATTACCGCGGCTGCTGGCACGTAGTTAGCCGTGGCTTTCTGGTTAGGTACCGTCAAGGTACCGCCCTATTTGAACGGTACTTGTTCTTCCCTAACAACAGAACTTTACGACCCGAAGGCCTTCATCGTTCACGCGGCGTTGCTCCGTCAGACTTTCGTCCATTGCGGAAGATTCCCTACTGCTGCCTCCCGTAGGAGTCTGGGCCGTGTCTCAGTCCCAGTGTGGCCGATCACCCTCTCAGGTCGGCTACGCATCGTCGCCTTGGTAAGCCATTACCTTACCAACTAGCTAATGCGCCGCGGGCCCATCCCGTAGTGTTAGGTAAAACCCAACTTTTACTTTTCTGTCAGGTGACAAAAAAGATTATCCGGTATTAGCTTCGGTTTCCCGAAGTTATCCCAGTCTACAGGGCAGGTTGCCCACGTGTTACTCACCCGTCCGCCGCTAAATTTTGAGAGCAAGCTCTCAAAATTCCGCTCGACTTGCATGTATTAGGCACGCCGCCAGCGTTCGTCCTGAGCCAGGATCAAACTCTCCATTAAAGTGTTGTTTGATTTAGCTCTCTTACATAGATAGTATTCACTTCGACGTTAATCAAAGTTCCACTCCTATTTCTTGCATTGACGAGATATTACTATCTCTACTTCGCTTGGCTGTGTGTTCAGTTTTCAAAGAACAATTAGTTTAATAATTGTTGTTTTGCAACAAGGAATTAATTATATCACAATAATTTATTCTCGTCAACAACTAGTTCAAAACGTTTTCAATCACCTAAATCAGCGACTTTATAAATATATCATCCCAATCTATCTTAGTCAATATTCTTTATCGCTCACCACTAATATTTACATCTTTTTATTTTTTTAAAAGACGACGTTCTATCAATTTCTTTTTTAGCGACAAGCTTTATTATACCTGTTTCATTTCTAATGTCAACATCATGATAATTTATTTTATATAAAACAATCGCTTAAAAACATTTTCCTTCTCAGTCGGCACTTTGATAATATCAACAATTCCCTTATTGACTAAATATTCAACGAGTGCTACTAAATTAATTTTGTATTCCTTTATTTCATCAAGGTTAAGTAATTGTTCAATTGACCACGGCTCTTTACCTTGTCTCATTATTTCAAGTAAGTGACTAGCGCCTATTTTGGTTTTTGACGCTAAAGCAAAATTATTGGCAATCAATAGTAATTCCAACCTTTTTTCTAAACTCTCTTCCCCAGTAACCATTTCTTCGTATAGTTTATAAATTTCCGGCTCAAATCGCTTGACTTGCTTCCAAACAGTAACCTCGGGATAGAAGCCGTGTTCGATAACCGAGAGTCGTGCCAGATAATGTAAGGAGTGTAAAATTGAATTAAATGCATCTAACAAATGACCACTTTGAAATAGCTTTTTCCCCTCTGTATATCTGTGGATTAATTTCGTGAATTCAACTGTCATTTTATATTTTCTTTCACTAATCGGAAAATCGATAATATTTTTTCTTAATTTAGAAATATATTCATCTTTTTCAAATACAACAGTCCCATTTATTAACCAGTCAATAAGAGCTCGGTTTTTCCCGGTGATTAAAATTCGACTAATCTGATTTATAGTAAAATAATACACCTCCACAGACTTATTACTTATATCAAATTGTTCGACAGATGCTAGTTGCGGTTGATCTATTACTACAATTAACAAAAAATCAAACTCACTACTATAGTTCATCATATTTATTTCTTTATTAATGAGTAGAATTCCATTTGTATTTTCTTGACTTAATATCTCTTCACAAAAATGCTTGAGTATATATTCCAATTTTTTTCCTCCTTAAACATAACCACATATCCATTAATTATTTTCGACACTTATTTCAATAAACCTTCTCAGTTACAAGATAATCTTCAACTTTTGCAAACAACCTTGCATTTAGAGTTATTTAAATGTTTATGCTATAATCTACTAGAAAAATAATAAGTTAAAATAATTTGTTTATACTGGAGGTCATCGTTTTGTCATTCAAATACAGTAGTAAAATTAATAAATTAAGAACAATTGCACTCTCACTTATTTTCATTGGAATTATCATCATGTATGGAGGGATTTTCTTTCAAGGCTCACCAATACTAATGGTCTCATTTATGATTATTGGCTTTTTATGTATTATTTTAAGTACAATTATTTACTTTTGGACCGGATTAATATCTACAAAGACAGTTCAGGTTATTTGTCCCAACTGCGAGAAAAAAACAAAAGTTCTCGGTCGAGTTGATGCTTGTATGAACTGTAATGAGCCACTAACTCTAGATCCCACTCTCGAAGGCAAAGAATTTAATACGAAGTACAACCGAAAGCAATAAATTATTACGCTTGCCAATTCACTTAAAGCTCTTAAAATTAGCAGTAAAAAACATAGTTCATTCCAAACAAAAAAAAGCTAACTTCTTATTAAATAAAGAAGTTAGCTTTTAATGTTGGCTTTGCTCGGAACACTTTGGACAAGTTCCGTAAATCTCCATACGATGGCTTGTTACTTTAAAACCTGTAACATGCTCCGCTAAGGTTTCAACTTCATCTAACCCTGGGTAATAGAAATCAACGATCTTTCCGCAACTGCTACACACCACATGATAGTGATCAGTCGTCACACTGTCGAACCTGCTTGATGAGTCACCATAGTTTAATTCTCTCACCAGACCTACTTCTTTAAAGACACGTAGGTTATTGTAGACAGTTGCCACACTCATATTAGGAAACTTACCTTCCAACGCTTTATATATATCGTCAGCCGTTGGGTGTGTCATTGACTTAAATAAGTACTCTAGTATGGCATGACGTTGAGGCGTCATACGAACTTTTGTACTTTTTAAAGAGTCTAGCGCACCTTGCAATCGCTCCTGAAGCATATACAACACCTCTTTTCTAAAACAGAAATTGTTCCTACTTTATAATTGTTATAATCAGTATACTTTATGTTAACATTCTGTGTCAATTTTAAAAATTCGGAAACTTTTCACTTAGCTGTCACAATTATAGTAAGCTCATATATCCAAAAGTTGTTATACACATTAATTAGTTTCCTTACTTGAATGAATTTCATAATACCAATAAACTAGCCACATTAAGCTACATTTAGTTGAAAATTATCTAACTAAACTAGATGTAGTGTCCTAGTGGCGCAGAATCTGCATTATGAAATTCATTTACTTCAATAGCCTTTATCTAAATCAACAATATTTAGATAATCCTTCCCACCATCTAAAAACACTTTTAAATTGGTCTCAAAGATTTCAATAGCCCTTGGTAAATATTTTGCCGAAATACCAGATATGTGCGGTGTTACTGTTACATTATTCATCTCCCAAAACGCATGTTCTTGCGGCAATGGCTCCTGTCCAAATACATCTAAAACGGCATGAGAGATCTCTCCAGATTTTAGTGCTACGATTAAATCTTCCTCGACAACATTTTTGCCCCGTCCTATGTTTATAAAAGTAGCCGATTTTTTCATCAATTTAAATGTATGTTTATTTAAGATGCCAACAGTTTCAGCTGTACTCGGCAATACCGACACGATAAAATCACTTTTCATTAGCAATTTATCTAAAGTTTCCTTAGTAACAATTTCATCAAAGCCTTCGACTCTACGACCACTACGATTAAAGCCGATTATCTTCATATTAAATACACGTGCATAAGTGGCAATTTGTGCCCCAATTGCTCCTGCCCCTAATATCCCCAATGTTTTTCCACTTAACTCTGTCATAGATACTCGTCTATCCCAAATATGACTTTGTTCATTTTCAATCACCTTTTTTGCCTGTCGTGCAACTTGTAGAATCATCGCAATAGTATATTCAGCCATTGGGATTTTATGAATCCCCTTAGCGTTTGTGACAAGAATTCCTTTTTTCTTGATTATTTGAAAAGGCATTTTATCTAACCCTGCAGAAATAACCATAATCCACTTCAAACATTCAACTTTCTTAATAATTTCAGTTGTTAAGTCTTCCCCATATGTAATTAAAATATCGGCATCTAATAAATCCTCGCTCGCTTCTTCGATATTCTTAAAAAAATGAAATCGTAAATCTGGATAGTTATTTATTAAATTCTCTTTTTGTTCTGTTTTAAGCTTAGCTGATGAGACAACTTTCATATTTATGAAACCTCCTATAAGTTCTCGGTCTATTAAAAAAAAAGCGAGAACAACTTACATTCTCGCAACAGTTTTTAGAGGGTAAGAGCTATTGTCTAGTTATTCATATTCACCTAAGCATCAAAACGTATAGACAAATGCCCCGATATTATAAATATTCCTTAATGTATTGCAAAGCTTCTGAAACATGGTCTTTTACTTTCACCTTGTTCCACTCTTTTACAAGCATTCCCTCACTATCAATAATAAACGTGGAACGCTCAATTCCCATGTACTCTTTGCCGAAATTTTTCTTTAGTTTCCAAATCCCATACGCCTCTGCTATTTGATGGTCCTCATCAGCCAATAGCAAAAAAGGAAGTCGATACTTTTCAATGAATTTATCGTGCCTAGCTAATGGATCAGGACTCACTCCTAAAATAACTGCATTTACATTTTCGAACTCCTTATGTAAATCGCGGAAATCACACGCCTGAGTAGTACAACCGGGGGTCAAATCTTTCGGATAAAAATAAAGAACAACGTTTTTTCCTCGAAAGTCAGCAAGTTCTACATTTTTACCATTACTAGCAGCACAAGTAAAATCAGGTGCCAAGTGTCCAATTTCTAAACCCATCATAATCCCTCCATCTGAAATTCTAATTCTAATTTAATTCGATACTATAAGCGTAACCAAACATCACCATTTGTACAACTAGTTTGCTTTCAGACTATCTTTTAATCCCACAACTGTTGAGACCACAAAGGCTGCCGGAAGTAAGTAGCCAAAAAACGCTTCAACCATTGCAATCCAGCGCCCGATTCCTAGCGGGGTAATATCTCCATATCCGACCGATAAAATTGTAACGGAACTAAAATACATAGCATCTTCTAGTAGGTGTAAAAACGTCCCACCAACCCGGTATTCCCCTTCAGTTAGTACAGTTACCCCCATTAATTCTAATGAAATATATAAGCAGCCAAACCCAACAGCAACTGTTAAATAGACAAGCAATAAAACGACAAAATTACGCGCAGAAATTTGTTTGCCATAAAATACTGGTTTATTTCTTAACAATAACAAGACACTCATCATAATTCCAACTACCGCAATCAACATCACTGAAAATAAAATTGCATTTCCCATATTTAAAACCACCCCTCCATCATTATATGAAAAGGTGGTTTTAAATAGGACAGACAGTCCTTAGGCTTCGTAAAGAAAATAACTGATCAAAGACGTTGACGCGAAATAGAAAATTATGGATTAGTTTTTTTCTTGAAGATGCCTTAGTTACCAGCACCGCGATATCTTTTTACACCTGAATTCCATAAGCTCACTGCTAGTGTCAAGAAAACCAAACCCATAAACGGAGTTAAAAAGGCGTAACCATACCATTCTTCGCGATTTAAGAAGTACGCCGCCGGATAAACACCCACGAATGCAAATGGCAATATCCACGTTAAAATAAAGCGGATCACGCGGTGATAGATATCTACTGGATATCTTCCGTAATTCCCAATATTATACATCATAGGCATGATATCGGTTCGGCTATCAGACCAAAATCCAATGCTTGCAAGCGAAATGAAAATTCCTGCATAAATAAATGCGCCACCTAATACCATAGCTATAAAAATAAAGAAGTCATACCAGGCTAGTGTTAGCCCAAGATTGGAACCCGCATAATACATAATTATTATCCCAGTAACGACTCCAAAAATCGATTCAAGTTCCATCCGCTCCATAATAATTTGAAAAAGACTATGAATTGGGCGGGTCAAGACACGATCCATCTCTCCTTTAACAATATAACGGTCATTAAAATCCCAAATGTTAAAAAAAGCGGAAAATAACGCATATGGCACTAGAAAAAATCCATATATAAAAATAATTTCATCACGGCTCCAACCATTTAAAAATGACGTGTGCCCAAAGACGACCAATATAAAGACAAGGTTAACTGCTTGAAACAAGAAATCAGAGAAAATTTCCACAAGCGTATCAATTCGATACGTAAGTCTCGTTTTTAAATATTGTGCAGCATATTGAAAGAAAATAGAAACATAAAACATATCCTTCTAGCCCCCCTGCACAATTAATTGTTTTTTTGCCAGTAGCCATAACAGTTGAATCGGAATCAGTAATAATAACGCCCAAAACGCTTGCAGAATTAAAGCTGAGTATATTTCACTACCCGTAAAACCTTCAGTAAAGATCATACTAGGAATATAACTGATCGCTTGAAACGGTAAATACACCATCACGTCTTGAGCCCAAAGTGGATAAAATGAGATTGGTAGTAATAACCCTGAAAAAAGATCAATAATAACGCGTTTGGCACGAATTAGTCCTGAATTATTAAATAAGAAGAATGTCATAATCCCAGTTAATAAATTAATTTGTGTATTAACAATAAAACTAAACACTAACGATACAAAAAAGAATGCCCACGTCGCAAAACTAGCGGAAAAGCTAACTGGAAACAAAAAAGCAACGACAAACATCCCCGGAACAGAAAAAAATAACAGCCGAAACAGCCCTTCGCCAAGACCTTGCACCGTTTTCATTCCTAAATAGTTGTAAGGACGGATCATCTCAATAGCTACTTTACCATCTTGAATTTCAGTTGCTATTTCACGATCAATATTATTAAAGTAAAATGCCCTTGCCATCCATGCGACGGTAATATACGTTGTCATTTGGATAACGGATAAGCCTTGAATTTCTTCTTTCCCACCATATATAGCAGTCCACAGAAAATAATAAGCACCAATATTAATACTATAAATTAAAATACCACTGTAATAATTAGTTCGATAAGCAAGCATCATTAAAAAACGAATCCGAATCATTTCAAGATACATACTCATGGCGAGACTGTCATTCCTTCTTCATATATTTTACGAATAATTTCTTCGGTAGAAATTTTATTGATACGTACATTTTTGATTGGATTTTTATGGATTACTTCACTAATTAATTGCGAAACATTCCGATCATCACCATCAACACCAACCAACCACGTGTAAGCATCTTTTCTTATCCAATTTAGGTTTGCATAAGAAGGCAAATCGACTTGCCTTACTTCAGTTAAAAATTGAAACTCCACTTGTTTTGCCTCAACTGTATTTGTTTGTAACTCAGCTAACTTTCCGTCATAAACAATTTTCCCTTCATCTAATAGGACAACTCGTTCACAAAGTGCTTCAATATCTGTTAAATCATGCGTTGTCAGCAGAATCGTTGTTTTGTACTTTTCGTTAATCTCCTTTAAGAATTTTCTTATTCTTAATTTCACTAATACATCTAAGCCAATCGTTGGTTCGTCTAGAAATAGAAGTGGTGGGTTATGAATTAAAGCTGCTGCTAATTCACAGCGCATCCGTTGACCTAAAGATAATTTCCTGACTGGCTTGTCCAATAATGGCCCTATCTCTAATGTTTCAATCACATGACCCATATGATTTTTATAATCTTCGTCAGAGACTCGATAAACTTTTTTTAAGAGTCTAAACGATTCTTGAACAGCGATATCCCACCACAACTGCGAACGTTGCCCAAATACAACTCCTATTGTCCGTACGAACTCTTCGCGCTGTTTATGTGGATCCATTCCATTAACTATAATTGAACCTGCAGTTGGTGTTAAAATTCCTGTAAGCATTTTTATCGTAGTTGATTTGCCCGCCCCGTTCTCTCCAATATAACCTACCATTTCTCCCTGTTTTAGTTGTAAGGAAATATCATCTACTGCGGCAAGTACTTTATAATTTCTCGTAAACAAATCCCGAAACGCTCCTTTAAGTCCTGGGCGACTAGAATACGATATAAATTCTTTTCGTAAATTACGTACTTCTATTATATTCAAAAGTTATTCCCCCTCTTTTCAGCTAATCTAGTTTAACCCGCCCTTACTAATCCTACAAGTTTTGAGCTATGCAGTTAGTGTCGCTAAGATAACACAGATAAGGTAGAATGGTAAATAATTGAGTAACTTACTTTGAGTGGCTATTCAAAAAGGAGGATTTTATGGAAATTAAAAAATCAGAAACTTTATATTCCGAAGCTCAAAAACATATTGTTGGTGGGGTAAACAGCCCTTCTCGTTCATACAAAGGCGTTGGCGGTGGTACACCTATTTTTATGGAAAGAGGTAAGGGAGCTTATTTTTGGGACGTTGATGGAAATAAATATATCGACTATCTAGCAGCGTACGGGCCAATTATTACCGGTCATGCTCATCCCCATATTACAAAGGCAATTATTGTCGCCGCCGAAAATGGCGTATTATACGGTACACCTACAAACTTAGAAATAAAGTTTGCAAAAATGTTGAAATCAGCAATTCCATCGATGGAATTGATTCGTTTCGTCAATTCTGGCACTGAAGCTGTGATGACAACGATCCGTGTTGCTAGAGCTTATACTGGGCGCGACAAAATCATTAAATTTGCCGGCTGCTACCACGGTCATTCTGATTTGGTGCTAGTTGCCGCGGGATCGGGACCAGCGACTCTTGGTACTCCTGATTCAGCTGGCGTTCCCGAAAGTATTGCTAAGGACGTTATTACTGTTCCTTTTAATGATATTGCTGCTTATACTGAAGCTCTTGATAAATGGGGAGATCAAATAGCAGCAGTTTTAGTTGAACCGATTGTAGGTAACTTTGGTATAGTTGAGCCTGTTCCTGGATTTCTGAAAAAAGTTAACGAACTCACACACGCTTTCGGAGCACTTGTCATATACGACGAAGTCATTACGGCATTTCGATTCATGTACGGCGGAGCCCAAAATCTCTTAGGGGTGGAGCCCGATATAACCGTCTTAGGTAAGATTATCGGAGGTGGTTTACCAATTGGTGCTTATGGTGGGAAAAAGGAAATTATGGAACAAGTCTCTCCTTTAGGGCCGGCTTATCAAGCTGGAACAATGGCCGGAAATCCTGCTTCTATCAGTTCCGGTATTGCATGCCTAGAAATTTTGCAACAACCAGAGGTTTATGAAAGGTTAGATCAACTAGGGAAGTTGCTAGAAGAAGGCATCCTCAAACTCGCCAGTGATTACCAAATTCCAATTACGATTAATCGCCTTAAAGGGGCATTAACAGTCTATTTCACAACGGAAAAAGTAATAAATTACGAATTGGCTGAGCAAACTAATGGACAAATGTTTGCTAAATTCTTTAAACTAATGCTTAAAGAAGGAATTAATTTAGCTCCTTCCAAATACGAAGCATGGTTTCTGACAACTGAACACACTAAAGAAGATATTTCCTATACATTAAAAGCTGTAGAAAATACATTCAAAGTCCTTAAATATGCATAATTATACAACTTTTATTAACCTGGATAGGGTAAATACTTCCAGGTTCTTTTACCGCGGCTTATGAAAACGCTTACAATATGGGAGGTTTTCTGACACAGATACCCTGTTTTGCTTATATATCTATTAAAATGATTTATTCAGTCAGATGTATAAAATTATTGATTCTCTTTTAAAATTGTGATATACTTGTTTTACAATTCTGACAATTTCTAATTGTCTAGACGATCCGCCAGCTAACCAATCTAAGATTGGTTTTTTTTCCCGAATCGTGAGCATCCTCTCGATATTTAAATCTCTAAAAGATGCCACTTAATAGACCTTGGCTTCTTTTAGTAATACGAATTTGATAAAGCTAGTCTGTTAACAATTTACTAGGAGGTGAAGGTCAGTACCCTGACCAAAAATGATGAAAAAAAGATGGAGCCCAGAAAGTTTTACTGGTTTTAAAAACCAAGAACATGATAGCTGTGGTGTTGTCTCAGCGATAGAAAAGAAACGTATCCCGACAAAGAAAAATATTGATGACTGTATCAATGCTTTGGTGAAGATGAACCATCGAGCCGGTTTTATAAATGAAGAAGGTGATGGGGTTGGTATCCACGTCGATATCCCTCGTGCACTTTGGAAAGATAAGCTAAAAAAAACAGACCAAGATGTCAGCATTGTTGACAATCCTAATTTCACTGTTGGTCATTTCTTTATAAGTAATCAAACGGAGTTACAAAATGCTAAGGAAAAAATTAATGCCTTCTTTGCAGATGCTAATTTTGAAGTTGTATTTGAGAGTGACCGAGTAACAAACTCTGACGCTCTTGGACCCATGGGGCGCCGTGAAGAGCCTTGGTTTTGGCAGGTTGCACTATTACCGAAATTTGGAATTGAAAATCTCTCAAGTAAACTATTTGATTTAATCATCGAAATTGAAAAAGATCTTTCAGTACATGTCGCATCCCTAAGTCAATACCATGCTGTCTATAAGGTTATGGGAGCAGGCGATATTTTACCGAAATTTTATCAAGATTTGGCGAATCCATTAGTTGCTTCAACAATGACCCTTGGACATAATCGCTATTCAACGAACACACTATCAAACTTTTTCCGTGTTCAGCCTTTTAGTGTCCTTGGTCACAACGGAGAAATTAATACGATTGCAAAACTTCGTGATGAAGCCGAATTACTAGGAGTACCACTAACAGAAGGTGGTAGCGACTCTCAGGATTTAAGCCGGACCCTTGAAACGTTTATTTGTAAGCATAATTACAGTTTGTTTGAAGCTCTTGAAATTATGTTTCCGCCAATCATTAATGAGATTAAAGCTTTTCCAAATCATTTACAAGATTTTTACACATATATTCGCGAAGCTTGGGGGCACTTTGCCCAAGGACCAGCTGGAATTATTTCTCGCTACGGTGATGAAGCCGCTTTTTCCCTTGACGCCTTAGGTCTACGACCGCTATGGATGCTCGAAAATAAAAGCTCATACTATTTCGCTTCTGAACAAGGGATTTTCACTTCGAGTGAATTTGTATCTGAACCGAAGCCACTTGCACCGGGAGAGAAAGTTGGC
This sequence comes from Bacillaceae bacterium IKA-2, assembly GCA_031761875.1. Classification (GTDB taxonomy): domain Bacteria; phylum Bacillota; class Bacilli; order Bacillales; family Anaerobacillaceae; genus Anaerobacillus. Next base: position 4,178,015 of record CP134492.1, read on the forward strand.
TTGAAATGGAAGGACAATATGATTCAAGTCTTTTTTCACGAGGAAATGCAAGAGGAAGTATACGCACGAATAAGCAAGCGACTCGATGTTACAGACAGCCGTTCACGTTTATCAACAAGGCTCGCTAATTTAAAAACACCTCATACGATGAAAATTAAAGTGACAAACAATTATTACTCAGCCTTTGGTTGGGACAGAGAACAAATTCAAATGGTTGAACAGATGGCCGAAAAAGGTGTTGAACCAATTCGTTCATTAGGACATGATGCTCCACTTGCCTCACTTGACGAAGGTAGAAAAAATCTAGCAGATTTTATTAAGGAAAGTGTTGCGGTTGTTACGAACCCGGCAATTGACCGAGACCGAGAAATGGAACATTTCTCCACTCGAGTCGTTATCGGTAAGCGTCCTTCACCTTTCTCGCATAAAGATTTTAATGTCCTTGAACTAGCTTCACCAATTTTAGTAGAAGGATCACCTGGTGAGCTTTTGGCATCTGAACAGGATCACCCTTCATATGAACAAGTCTTGGCAAACTTTAAGAACACTGATACAGCTTATTACTTGGCTTGTTCCTTCTCAAAAAATGATACTGTCCGCGATGCTTTAAATCGGTTAGTTGATGAGGCTTCCACCGCTATCAAAAATGGTGCAGAACTCCTTGTTCTTGATGATGAAAAGGCTCATAAAGATGATCAACTATGGCTAGATCCACTTTTAGCTGTATCAGCTATTGATCAAGGCTTAACGGAAAAACGCTTGCGACGTGGTTGTTCGCTTGCTGTTCGCTCAGCAAGCATTCGCTCGCTTCATGATATAGCAGTAGTCTTTGGATTAGGCGCTGATATTATAAATCCTTATTTAATGTTTGCAATAGTAGCCGAGCAAATTGATGATCCAGCTATAAAACTATTTTCAGCTTTAAATAAAGGTATCGAAAAAGTTATTTCAACTCTTGGTATCCATGAATTACGTGGTTATGGGCGATTATTTTCAGCAATTGGTTTAAACACGGAAATAGCCGATACTTTAAATATTGTTAACTTCCTAGGCTCAACTGAAGTAACATATAATTTTGCCTTTATGAAAAAAACTAGCTTGGCACGCTACGAAGATTTTAATAATGACAAATCTAAGGCAGGTAAATTATTTCACTTTTTCCCACGGATTTGGAAATCGATTGGTGATCTAGCATTAGGAGCTATATCTTATGACGATTATCGAAGTAAAATAGCAGAACACGAGTTGAAAAATCCAATTTCTATTAGACATTTAACTGATTTAAAAGAATCAGATAAGAATATTAATCCCGAAGATGTCGATATTGGAGTTAAAACTCACAGCCTTCCATTTATGATTTCTTCCATGTCGTTTGGTTCTCAAAATGAAGTGGCCTTCCGAGCTTATGCTGAAGCTGCTGATCGTCTTAATATGATTTCATTTAACGGAGAAGGCGGAGAAATTAAAGATATGCTAGGGAAGTATCCGAATACAAGAGGTCAGCAAATCGCTTCTGGTCGTTTCGGGGTAAATATCGAGCTCCTAAATTCAACAAATTTAATAGAAATAAAAATTGGCCAAGGTGCAAAGCCAGGTGAAGGAGGGCATTTGCCAGGCTCAAAAGTAACTGTTAAAGTTGCCGCAGCACGGAATGCTACAACTGGTTCAGACTTAATTTCACCTTCAAATAACCATGATATCTATTCAATTGAAGATTTAGCGCAGATTGTTACTGAAATTAAAACTGCCAATGATCAAGCGAAAGTAGCAATAAAGGTTCCAATCGTACCAAACATCGGTACAATTGCCGTTGGGATTGCAAAAGCCGGCGCTGATTATATTACACTAAGTGGTTTTGATGGCGGAACGGGAGCAGCCAGGGTTCATGCCTTACAACATGTTGGACTACCAATAGAGATTGGCGTAAAAGCAGCTCATAATGCCCTTCTTGAGGCTGGAGTTCGAAATTCAGTAGAAATATGGGCAGATGGTGGCCTTCGCAGCTCTCTAGACGTTATGAAAGTAATCCTTTTAGGAGCGAATCGCGTCGGTTTTGGGACGCTTTCCATGATTGCCGTCGGTTGTACAACATGCCGAGGTTGTCACCTTGATACGTGTCATGTTGGAATAGCAACTCAAATTGAGACTGAAGCCCAGGCAAAAGAGCATGGATTACGACGGTTTGTCCCACGTCAGTCCAACTTAGCGGTAGATGGTTTAACAAAACTCTTCACTGCATTTGGCAAAGAATTGCAAGTATTAACGGCAGCCCTTGGCGCAAAACGTACCCAAGATCTTGTCGGACGCTCAGACTTACTTGAGCAAACTCGCGGTAAACAGATCATGGATTTATCTAATATGCTAGAAAAGTTGGCCGTTAGCGAATTACCTCAACATGAAGCTAAAACGCCAATTGAGGAAGGCTACCTAGCCGTTGCAGTTGGCGCAGAGTATTTAGACAATAATGTTGAAGATTTAGATCTATCTAGAGAATTTTCGCAAGTAACAGCTGAACAGCGAGTTCTCGGAAGTCGCGTCTCTTGTCATAGGGTCCGTGGTAATCTTGATGGTTCTTATCTTAAGCTCCCAGATATTACACTAAACTTTAAAAACGGGTCTATCCCCGGTAACGGTCTTGGCGCTTATAATAGTAGCGGCGTTAATATTAACGTTCAAGGTGGTGCGCAAGATGGCATTGGTAAAACTTCTAGCGGTGGCTCATTCGTAATTTTAAAAGCTAAAGGAAGTGACGGTCGTTACTACAATGGTTCTGTAGGTAAAGGCGCTGGATATGGTGCTCAAAAGGGGTTATTCATCATTCAGGGTAATGCTGATGCAAGAGCGGGAATTCGTCTTTCTGGCGCTGATATGATTATTGGTGGACGTGTCACTAATCCTCTACGTACTGACAATTTTGCCAATATCGGTGTACACGCCAACATTAAAGGATTCGCCTTTGAATATATGACAAATGGTCGTGGCGTTGTTTTAGGCGACCCAGGCCCATGGATCTGTGCAGGAATGACCGGTGGTGTCGTTTACCTTCGTCATCAACCTGAACTTGGTTTAACAAAAGAAGCCTTACAACGACGAATCGCAAAAGGCGCTCAAGTATCTGTTCAATCATTATCAAATAAAGGGATCGATGATTTAACAGAACTGTTAGCTAAATACAAAGATGCGCTAACAAAAAGTGGTCAAACAGAAGAAGCTGAAATAATCGCTACTCTGCTTGCAACTCCAGAAGAGCACTTCTTACAAGTCATTCCAACAAAGCTACAAGCAGATCCAGCAGTTTCAACGGAATAAAGAACGAAAAGCACAAGGCCCCGACTATCGGAGAAAACCGTTGGTGCCTGCTCCTGCGGTTACTCGTCGCAAAACCAGCTATGAAGTAACTCAAGGATGTGTTTTGAAGCTAGACAGATACGAAAATTTTATGCTTTCTTAACTTTTTAGAAAAGCTGAGCTTGAGAAAACCTCTCAAGCTCAGCTTTTTTTTCAAGGAAATTAGATAGTATTATAGAATAGGTCAGACGATTCTATTGTGGTTCACAGGGAAATAAGTATTTTTCTGTCGTCAAGCTTTCAATAAAGTTTGGCCTCTGCTTTTCGGAGAAGAAATATAGCGGCGCTTTCAATTTTTTTGCTTCTTGATTGTTTTGAAAAATAAGTGTATATTACGCTTTAATGAACTAATTTATTTTATGGAAAAATATTCAAAATTAGATTACAAGAAATTCACTACGAAAGGAATTAACTAAAATATGAAACTTGGAGCCCGGATTTTTAAAACCGGCTTATCCATAACGCTTTCTCTTTATGTGGCAATGTTCTTTAATTTAGAACCACCAATGTATGCGGCGATAGCGGCGACTTTTGCGATACAGCCTTCTATCCAAAAAAGTTTTCAAACCATTTTAGAGCAAATACAAGCAAACATCATCAGTGCCATTTTAGCTATTACTTTTGTGTTAACTTTCGGGCACCATCCTGTTGTTGTTGGTGTTGTTGTCATTATCGTTATTGCAATAAACCTTAAACTAAAGATGGAATCAATTATTCCTCTAGCTGTGGTAACAGTAATTATCATTATGGAGAGCCCAACTGGTGATTTTATTAGTTTTGCAGCAAGTAGATTTTCTCTGATTCTAATTGGTGTGCTTTCTGCCTTTATTATTAATTTATTTTTTATCCCACCAAAGCACGAAACTCAGCTTTATCATAAGATACATGATAGTACAGAAATCATAATTGAGTGGATAAACCTTTTAACAAGGCATGATGCGAAACAAAAAGTGTTAAAAAAAGATTTAGCAATGCTGAAAGATTCAACGGTTAAAATTTATAATTTATTCCTTTTGTATAAGGAAGAACGGAATTTTTTAAAGAAAAGTAAGTATTCGAAGGCTAGGAAAGTCGTCTTGTTTCGGCAGATGCTAGCGACATTAAATAAAGCTTTAACAATTTTAAAAGCTTTAAATCGTCGTGAAAATGAGCTCCATCACCTACCTGAGCAATTACAAACTGCAATAAGAACACGACTTGACTGTTTAACAAACTATCACGAACGAATTTTGCTTAAATATGCAGGGAAAGTTAAAACAGATACTAGCGATGATCTTGAGGAAGCGTGTATTGGTAAACAAGAATTAACAGAGTTGTTTATGGCTTTTTATAAGAAAAAAGATATTGACTCTGAAGAATGGCTCCACCTATTCCCAATTGTTGCCCACATAGTCGAGTATGGCGACCAGCTTGAATATTTAGATAAGCTTTTAAACATCTTTTTCACATATCACATAAATGAAAATGAAGTAGACATTAAAGAAAGAGATGATTAAAAAAACGGCACCTAAAGTTACCTTTAGGTGCCGCTTTTAATTGTCTAGCTCCTGAACTTTTCTTGATTACTTTACTTCAAAGAGCTTACGATAAGTTCCATTTTTTCGGATCAGTTCCTCATGGGTACCAACCTCAGTTATTTCACCATTTTCTAAAACAACGATTTTATCCGCATGGGTTACAGTCGAAAGCCGATGAGCGACAATAAAAGTAGTCCGATTTTTTGCTAATCTCTCTAGGGCAACTTGAATCCAATGCTCACTTTCCGTATCTAACGAAGAGGTTGCTTCATCAAAAATTAATATTTTCGGACTTTTCAAGAAAACTCTAGCAATGGCAATTCTCTGCTTTTGTCCTCCTGAAAGCTTAACTCCCCGTTCACCTATTTCAGTTTCATACCCATTAGATAGTCCCATAATAAATTCATGTGCGTCCGCAGCTTTTGCAGCAGCAACTAATTCTTCACGTGTCGCCTCAGGTTTCCCCATTAAAATATTAAACTTTACCGACTCACTAAAAATAATGTTATCTTGTAAGACCATTCCAATTTGATCTCTTAACGACCTAACTTTTAAATTTCGAATATCCTCTCCATCAAGAAGAATTCGCCCTTTCGTTACATCGTAAAACCTTGGCAGCAAGCCCACTAGCGTACTTTTTCCACCGCCACTCATACCAACGAAGGCAACTGTTTCTCCACTTTTAATACTTAAGTGAACATCCTTTAAAATTGGCTCATTCTCATTGTCATATGAAAACGATACGTGATCAAATTGAATGTCACCCCTTACTTCTTTTACGTCTTTTGCCTTTGGACTATCAACGATATCATATTTTTCATCCATAAATTCAAAAACCCGATCCATCGAAGCAACTGCCTGAGTCAGTGTTGTTGAAGAATTTACAAGACGTCTTAACGGGTTGTAAAGCCTGTCTATATAAGCAATAAAGGCGACCATTGCACCTAAGCTTAGCTCACCATTGATAACGAGGATCCCGGCAAATCCAATAACGAACAAAGGCGCAATATCAGTAATCGTATTAACAACTGCGAACGTTTTCGCATTCCACTTAGTATGGTCAATTGCTTTTAATAAAAAATTATAGTTTCGTTTATCAAACTCTTTTTGTTCATAGTCTTCTAGTGCAAAGCTTCGAATCACGGTCATCCCTTGCAATCTTTCATGAAGATGGCCCTGTACTTCTGCTAGTGCTTGAGACCTGAATTTTGTTAGTGAGCGTAAACGACTATAAAAGAACTTAATCGAAAAAGCGTAAAATGGTAGTAGTACAATCGAAACTAATGTTAACTTAACATTCATCGTAAACATTATCATAATAGCAACAACAATCGTAAATAGATCCAACCAAACATTCATTAAACCCGTAATAATAAAACTTTTTGTTTGTTCAACATCGTGAATGACCCTTGAAATAATTTCTCCAGATTTCCGATTCGAATAAAAACGGAGGCTTAATTTTTGGATATGTAAAAAAAGTTGATCACGAATATCATATAGAATTTTACTGCTCGTCCATTGGGCAAAATATTGACGGTAGTATTCAATCGGGGGTCTAAAAATGATTAAAATAACAAAGACTATACCCATTATCCATGCTAATTCTGTCGTCTTTTCTACACTAGTTAAATGGTCTGCATCGATAATATTATCGATGACATGCATAATAATTAGCGGCATCGCTAATGGAATTCCAAATTTCAGCATGCCAATTATTATTGTCCCGATAATTTCTTTTGTATATGGTTTTACGAAAAGTAAATAGCGCTTTATACTATTCAGAAGTACTCACCTCAGAAGAATTTCAAAATAAACGTGGGCGTCGTAAAGCAAATAGCTGATTAGTATGACGCAAAATAGACCGTAATACTAATCAATTATTTTCTTGGAGATGCCTTAGCCATGACTTTTAGAAAAAATCTAGGCTAAAAGGTTTAAAAAGGATGTTCACTATACTAATCACGGTGTTGCAGAAATCTCTCATACCACATTTCAATAAAATCAGGATCGAAAGGACCTTTTCGTTGCGTAATCCAGCTGATTAGCTCCGCTACACTTGCTTGAAGAATATTATCGATAGCTGCAGGATAATTCATTAGTTTTCGATGCTCTTCATACTCATCTTCATCTAAAATAACGTAAGTCATATCAGGAAACACTTTAATATCAAGATCATAATCAATATATTTTAATGCTTCATTATCCCACGTGAAAGGCGTCCCAAGATTACAATAATAATAAATGCCATCTGAACGGATCATCCCAATTGTATTAAACCATTTTTCTGAATCAAAATAGCAAATAGCTGGCTCACGAGTCCGCCAATGCCTGCCATCGGATTCTTTTACTAAAATACGATCATTTCCACCTATTACAACATTTGACGTCCCTTTTAACACTATCGTTTCTTCCCAAATTCGATGTAGTGATCCATCATGTTTATAGCTTTGAACTTGTATGCTGCTTCCTGTCTTTGGGAAACTCATTTCTTACTCCTTTCTGTATTATTCTGGACGTCGGTGAGTCACCATCCTATCATTTCTATCGAGATACAATTCAACTTCAAGTTCACTAGACAAATAATGCCTGATTAAATAGTAGCTGATTTCCCCATAGCAGTTTCCGGGGATAATAGGTTCTTCACCGTTCTCCTGTATATACATGTCTACTGCTCTTTGAACGTGATCAATTTGCATAGGGAGTTCAGCTGTTTCAAATATTTCAAACGTTTCTTTTGACATATAAAAAGGACGATTGGGTATTCCTTTCAAGGTTGTTTTTAATTGCTCAAAATCAATCGAGTAATCATCTAAAACGACTGCTCGCAATGATATACCTGGTTCTAGCCCATCCGCATATATATTAATTGCTTGTCTAACTTGTTCTAATGTTACTTCAATAATTTGATCATTTTTTCTTTTCTGCTCTTTCCTTTTTTCGTTTTTGAAAAAAATTGAACTCACCTCCTATGCAAATATTTGAACAACATTCCTCATCCAAGCATTTTTTTCTATCAATTACATTATACAATTTTAAAAGTTATATTGGAATGGAACAGTCTCCTTTTTATTGAGCAGCCGAAAAAAGTTACTACATACTGCTTCGTTAAACAAAAAAAAGCACTCCTCATTTTAATGAGGAATGCTTTTTGAGTTACTGTTGTTGGTTTTGCTTCTTTTGAGCAGATTGTTGGTTTTGTTGACGAACTTGTTGAGCATCTGTTTCGCTAGCAAATTCTTGGCTTTGTCCTTGAGCCGAATTTGCATTTTGTTGTTTTACTTTTTGTGCGTTAGTTTTCGCTGGATTTTGATTTTGATTTTGATTTTGATTTTGATTTTGATTTTGATTCATGTGTATCACCTCCACATGAATTAATATCCCCGCGGAAAATATTTTTATCCTTAAGGTTTAAATGGATTTTTTAAAAAATAATATGATAGCTATATATTTACACTAACAATGAAATTCCACCATCAACAATGATCGTCTGGCCTCTAATCATCGATGCTTCGTCTGATAACAAAAACATCACTGTATTTGTTATATCTGTTACTGTAACGATCCTTCCTGCAGGAGTACGATTTAAAGTATATTCTAACATTTCTTCCCGATTAGGAAAGTGAGTAAGCGCTTCTGTATCAACCGCACCACCAGATACCGCATTGACAACAATATTCTTCGAAGCGAGCTCTACCGCCAAATATCTTGTTAAAGCTTCTAAGGCTGCTTTTGAAACACCGACTAGCGTATAGTTTTTAATATAACGGATCGAACCAAGCGAACTTAATGAAACTATTTTCCCCCCACCTGTTTTTTCCATTCGGCGCGCTGCTTCTTGAGCACAAAAAAGAAGTGCTTTACTATTAATGTCCATTGTCCAATCCCAATGAGTCTCTTCTAATTCCATGATTGGTTTTAATACCCCTGATGCTGCATTATTGACAAATACGTCCAACCTTCCGAAATGATTGTCAATTTGATGGAATAATTCTTCTATTTTCTCTTTTTTCCCAATATTAGCCTTTACAACTAAAACGTTACTACCAAAGCTTTCTATTTCTTTAGCTGTTTCCATTGCTGTAACCTTATTTCTTGCATAATTAATGACAAGATCATACCCTTCTTTAGCTAAACGAAGGGCAATTTCCTTCCCAATACCACGGCTACTGCCTGTAACTAAGGCAACTTTACGTTCCATTAATAAATCCCCCTACAGAGTATGTATGTTAAACATTATATCGAATAGTTCCTCATGATACTACAAAGACTAAAAATGATAAAATAAAATTATTTTTTTTTAACGTAAGATTCATTTTTTTAAGCGCAAAATACCCAAGGAGGTACTTTCATGTACGTTGGTCGCGATATGACTGAATTGACGATGATGTCAAAACAAGATTGGACAAGTAAAGAATTAGAATTTTTTCATCACAACCTACAACAAGTCGTTCCTTATTTAAATTCTGAAGGTGTTACTATACAACGAGAAATTATTAAAGAAATAATCGCTCGAGGTGGTGTGCATCACGACGAAGCAAGCTACGAACACGGAACAAGAGAACACTATGATTAGAATTAGATAAGCAGAGAACCTAGGCGCCGGAGCTAGACAGAGAAAAGTGCAGGCGCCTTGGGAGGTTCGACAAATGTTGGAGGCTTACCCATAAAGAGGCTGCACTTTGCCTCTGCATGGTAAGTTGAAACATTCGAGAACCTAGGCGCCGGAGCTAGACAGAGAAAACGCAGGCAAATTGGTAAGTCATCAATATTTAATTCGCTAAAAAAGATTGGGTTTTGGCTCAATCTTTTTTAGTTTTTAGAAGCAAACGGTTACCATTGATAATCCAAGGTTTTCAATTATAATAAAGAAAAATATCTAAGGGGTTATAGTATGTTTGATCCAACTATTTATGAAAACTTAAAAGTTGTTATTGAAGGAGAACTTTATGACCGTGATTTTGACGGCGAAATAGCCATTATTAACCGCGAAGATATCGTTAATTTAGCAACTATGTCACGCTCGTATTTAGTTACCTTTACTTTGAAAAATAACTCGCATCTATTTACGGCAACCCTCGAGCTTAACGCAACCGCAAGCGATCTTTATCATGAAATATTAGAAACGAATCAACTGAAAGGATGCAAGCTTGTACTTTTTTTACAAGGACCAATTAAAAATATCGCCAAAACACCGGCTATAATAGAAGATCTGCTTGCAGAAAAGTGGAATAACAGACCAACTATTGAACAACAAGTTTATTTTGATTGGAAAAAAAATAAATTGGATAAGTATTATTTAAAAATACAATTAACTTTTAACCGAAATATTAATGAAGATCACATTTTTGATTTCCCAGAAATCATTACCCTTTTAATTGATTCATTGAAAATTTTCGAGAAAATTGAGATAAACCCTTGACGTCATCTTTTCGTTCCAATGATAATTAGTAAGAATTCAAAAAAATCATAAAGGATCGATGAATATGATTAACTCCTCAAAAAGAGTAGGTCTTCTTTCAACAGGTATTTTCAATCAATTACTTTTATATAAACAAGAACAACTTGCATTAGGTCATGACATAATTGATTTAAGTATTGGTAGCCCGGATTTAACTCCACCTCCTTTCGTTACTGAAGAACTTGCTAGGTGTGTCGGTAACAAAGATTTATATGGCTATGCCATTAATAGCACATGGCAGTTTCAAGAAGCAGTTATTAATTATTATCAGCGGAAATTTAATATAACTGTCAAAACTGACGATATCCTTCAATTAATGGGCTCCCAAGACGGGTTAGCCCACTTGGCGTTAGCTTATTTAAATCCTGGTGATGTTGTCATTGTACCTGATCCAGGCTATCCAATTTATTCAGCAAGTGTAAATGTTGCAGGTGGTGAGCTTTATCATTTACAATTAAATGAAGAAACAAATTTTTTACCAATTTTAGAAAATATCCCCGACGATATATGTGATAAAGCAAAAATACTTATTGTAGGATATCCAGGAAATCCAATTCCTGTTGTGGCCGATAAAAAATTTTTTATTAAGTTGGTTGAGTTTGGCAAAAAACATCAAATTTTAATTGTTCATGATTTTGCTTATTGTGAATTATTATTTGACGAAAGAAGACCCTTAAGTATTTTCTCCGTGCCTGGTGCTGATGAAGTGGCGATTGAATTTAACTCTTTATCAAAAAGTTATAATATTGCCGGTAGTCGGATTGGCTATCTTGTCGGAAATTCCAAGCTACTAAAACCATTAGCTATTTTAAAGTCCCATTTTGATTATGGTGTATTTTTGCCAATCCAATATGCAGCTGTGAAAGCATTAAATGATGGTGACGAATTTCTAGAAGCACAGAGAAAGACGTATCAAAAACGCCGTGATGTTTTTATTATGGAATTAGCTAAATATGGTTGGAACGTCCAGACACCTGATGGCGGCATGTTTATTTGGGCAAAAATTCCTAAAAGATACAAATCCTTTGATTTTACAATAGCGGCAATTAGAAATGGGGTTCTTGTTACACCTGGGGACGCCTTTGGGCCAAATGGAGAAGGCTTTGTGCGGATTGCTCTTGTCCAAAATGAAGTTAACTTAATAGAAGCAGCCCGGCGCTTAGCCGGTTTAAATTAAAACGTAAAAGCTTATAATTTAGAAAAGGGAGTTGTTATCATTGAAAGCTGTTGTTTATTATACACAAGGAACGTCCAATGTACTTGAAACTGTGGAACTAGAAAAACCAACGATTAAAGATACTGAAATGCTAGTCGCTGTTGAAGCTAGCGGCATTAATCCTGTCGATACATACTTTCGTTCAGGTTTACGTCCGGTAGCAAAGTTTCCACATCTTCCTCATTTTGATTTAGGAGGAACAGTTGTTGAAATAGGAGCAGAAGTGAAAAAATGGCAGATTGGTGATCGAGTTTGGGGAACTAGTGTCAAAGGTACAGCCGCTCAATTTATTGTTGTTGAAGAAGAACAAGTATATCCATTACCAGACCACGTTACCGCTGTTGAAGGCGCCGCCTTAGCAATGGCCTTTGTTACAGCGCACCTCGGTTTATTTTATCGAGCACAATTAAAGAAAAATGAGAAAGTCGTTATTTTTGGTGGAGCTGGTGCAGTTGGTCACGCCGCTATTCAATTAGCAAAAACAGCGGGAGCGTTTGTAATCGCCACAGCTGGAAATGAAGAAAAAGCTGGTCTAGCAAAAGCTGCTGGTGCCGATGAGGTTATCCTTTATAAAGAAGAAAACTTGTTAGAAAAAGTTACTGCCTTTACAGAAGGCAGTGGAGTCGATGTTATCCTAGATGTTTCATTAAGTGAAAATATCGAACAGGATTTACAGATGATTGCGAATGGTGGTCGGATTATTACCGTTGGCTCACCCAAAAATACTACACCTGAGCTACCATGGCGCTTATTAAACTTTAAAAATGCGACACTGCTTGGACTGCTCCTATTTACAGTTCCAGAAAAAGTGCAACAAGAAGCAGGAAAAGAAATCAGTAAACTTTTTGCAGAAAAGAAGCTAACCGCCCTTGTTGGGAAAACATTCCTTTTTGAAGAAGCGGCTTTAGCACATCAAGCAGTAGAAACTCATCAGTATAACGGAAGTATCGTGATTATTCCCTCATAGACTTAATAAAATAATAATAAAAATGACATGTTCATAGTGAACATGTCATTTTTATTTTCGATATCATTCTACATTCGTCCACGTGTGGAAGACATATGTCTTTATTTGGCGTCTGACACTATGTGAAGTTTTCACAATTTTTAAAGTTTGTAGTCAGGATCCCAAGAATATCCCTCCGTAAAGAAGCGCCGCGGCAATAACGTATGCTGGATGTACTTTTACTTTTTCTAGGAGTACGTAACTAATCACAATTAAAAGTCCGGTTTGGAGTAAGCCTATTTGCTCGTAGGCATTATCAAAAAATCGAAATGTAAGTAAGCCGAGTAAAACGGCAATCGTTGGTTTGACAAGACTGGTCATTGCTTTAACCTTTGGTGAATCTTTAAATTTCATTAGTAAACTAAGAAGGGCAATCATTAAAATTAGCGATGGAGCAACTGTCGCAAATACTCCAACTATTGCTCCTGAAATACCAGCTTGTTCATATCCAATAAAGCCAGCCATTTTTGTGGCAATCGGACCAGGGAGGGCATTTCCTAATGCCAAAACTTCTCCAAATTGATCTACTGTATACCATCCAAAGCGGTGAACAACTTCATGTTCAATTAATGGTATCGAGGCTGGTCCACCACCGTAGCCAATAATTCCAGGAATAAAAAAGGCTAAGAAAATATCCCAAAAAATCATCAACTTTGTTCACCCGCTTTCTTTGATTTACTCGTTCTTGTTAAGGCAAATAGTAATAGCGCAACAATAATAAATCCAGGATGAATACTTAAAATTCCAATCATAACAAATGAGGCGATCATTAAAACAACACTACTTAACCAGCCCAAACTTTTTCTTGAATTATTGAAAAATTGCCATGTAAGCAATGCCATCATGACACCGACAACAGGCACAACAGCCATTGTCATTCCTTGAACCCAAGGTTGGTCTTTATACGATGCTAACGAGCCTAAAATAATAATCATTAGCAAGATCGTTGGCACAATACTTGCGAGTATCGCATTAACCATCCCTAAATAACCACCAACACGATAACCAATATAACCAGCAATTTTTGTGGCTATTGGTCCTGGTAACGCATTTCCAATCGCTAATACATCGCTAAACTCATCGTTATTAAGCCACTTATATTTTTCAACGACTTCTTTGTGGACTAAAGGAATTGAAGCTGGACCACCACCATAGCCCAGCATTCCGACGCGAAAGAAAGCGATAAATAAATGATATTGCTTCATTTCATTTCCCCTATCATAAAAAAACTTTATTTAGCTTCAAAATGCATTGCCTTAACTACCACGCTGCAATTGATCCGTCTGTTCTTGATTCTGTTCCACCAGCTAGGACACCAGTAGTTGGGTCTCGCCAAATGATTTGTCCTCTTCCGAATTCACCCCGGTTATGAGCAACTTGAATTTGGTGACCCATCCGTGCCAAGTCTTGAGCAATAAAGTTTGGTACAGTATTCTCAAGCAGAACTGCTTTGCCCTTCAGCCATTGCCAACGCGGAGCATCTAGAGCTGCTTGTGGGTTTAAATTAAAATCAATTGCGTTCATGACAACTTGCATATGACCTTGTGGTTGCATAAATCCACCCATTACACCAAACGGGCCTACAGGTTGATCTCCCTTTGTTATAAATCCTGGGATAATTGTATGGAACGTACGCTTTCCTGGCTCAAGATGATTAGCATGGCTTTCATCTAATGAAAAATTATGACCTCGATTTTGTAATGCGATACCTGTGCCTGGTACAACTAACCCCGAGCCGAATCCCATATAGTTGCTTTGAATAAATGAGACCATATTACCTTCATTGTCAGCGGTCGCTAAATAGACGGTACCTCCTTTTGGTGGTTCTCCAGCGCTAGGAGTTAATGCCTCATCTGTAATCAGTCTCCGACGCTCATTTGCATATTCCTTTGACAACAGCTCACTGGCTTTAAGACCCATTTTATCTTCTTCAGTAATGTACTTTAAGCCATCACTGAACGCTAATTTCATCGCTTCAATTTGCCGATGATACGTTGAGACAGTATCACGATCACTGAACTGAAAACCTTCAGCAATGTTTAAAGCAAGTAGTGCAACTAAGCCTTGACCGTTTGGCGGGATTTCCCAAACGTCGTAGCCACGATAAGAAACTTTAATTGGCTCAACCCACTCAGGTTTGAACGCCGCTAAATCTTCTTTTCTAATAAACCCATCATATTTCTTTGAAAATGCAGCAATTTTTTCTGCAAGTTCTCCCTCATAAAATGCCTTACCTTTCGTTTCTGCAATAAGTTTTAAGGTATTAGCATGACCAGGCGATTTCCAAATTTCACCTACTTTAGGAGCTCTTCCATCTGGAGTAAACGTTTCAAACCAATGCTTAAATTCGTCGCCCTTTAATTGCTTTTTAAAGACTTCATAAGCACGCTCCCAATAAAAACTTAAGATCGGCGACAATGGATAACCATTTTCGGCATAATCAATTGCCGGTTTTAAAACTTCTGTTAATGGTAGTTTTCCAAATTTTTCTGATAATTCGACCCAAGCTGCCGGTGTACCTGGAACCGTTACTGGAATCCAACCAAACTTAGGTATTTCCTCGTATCCTCTTTCTTTTACTTTTTCAATAGAAATGGATTGTGGGGCAGGACCACTAGCGTTTAGACCATGTAATTTTCCTTTTGTCCAAACGAGAGCAAATGCGTCGCTACCAATTCCATTTGATGTCGGCTCCACAACCGTTAAGCATGCAGCTGTCGCGATCGCAGCATCAATGGCGTTGCCACCTTTTTTCAAAATATCTAAGCCTGCTTGAGCCGCTAGCGGCTGTGATGTAGCGACCATCCCTTTTTGGGCATAGGTCGTCATCCTTTGTGACGGATACGGATTATGTAAAGCATCATATTTAAACATTATTTAGACCTCCATTTTGTTAAATACAATTATAAATGATAAAACGATCTTTTTCAGCAATAATCATTCGTTTTACGAAATATATTCAGAAATTTGATTTGGACTGACCGCCATCAACATTAACGGTTGCTCCGACAACCCAAGATGCTTTTTCAGAAGCGAGAAATAAAACGACGTTTGCTACTTCTTCAACTCCTCCAAATCTTCCTGCCGGAATTTCATGCTCTACAAATGCATTTATTTTTTGGGGGTTTTCTTGAAGCCGCTTTTGCCAATTTCCTGTCGGATGAAGAATTGAACCTGGTGCCACACCATTAACTCTAATTCCATCTTTAATAACTTCATCTGCTAATGACTTTGTGAACGAAATCAGCGCCGCTTTTGCACTGTTATAAGTCGGCTTACCCCCTGATTCTCGACCGAAAATCGAAGAAATATTAATGATTGTACCTTGACCCCTCATTTTCATATTAGTAACCGCAAGCTTGCTAAAATGAACTGCTGAAAAATAATTTAAGTTCATAGCTTCTTCAAAAAGGTTTAAATCAGTTTCAACTGTTGCGCCACCGTTACTACCACCTACATTATTAACTAATATATCAATTTGACCAAAATCATTCACTAAACTTTTAAAAATAGCATCGCGATCTTCACTTAAACTTAAATCAGCTTGATAACAAGCGTCTAAATCAAGTTCTAATTTCACATCATTTAAATCTTTCTTCGACCTAGCCACTATTGCGACTATTGCTCCCTCTTGTTTAAAAGCTTTTGCAATCGCTTTCCCAATTCCTTTTGAGGCACCTGTGACTAAAACTACTTTGTTTTCTAATTGTAAATGCATCTCATTCACTACTCCTTTAAAAAACTCTGCTTTTTCATTTAAGGGTGATGCTAATCAATGCTAGGACGAGTTCTCTGTATTTCATAATACTTATTTTCGTCACTAAGCTACTATGAGTTGTAATTTTGAAATTTATTTATATGAATTTGATAATACTGATTTAACGTCACTAAGATACTATGTCAAGTTGAATTAACCCTTTTCAACTTGACATAGTTCGATGTGACTATTTGTTGTAATTATAAAATTCATTCAAGCAATGGGTAATAATTTTTTGGTGGGAAACAGGAAAAGGATATATTTTTATTTCATCGGCTGACACCCATTTTGTTCGTTCATTATTCTTTGTCATTTCTTCTATGCTCAGTAACTCTACTTGAAATATTGTCACATCCCATTTTAAATGGGAAAATAGATGTTCAACATGAAATATCTTCTCACCTACATTTGTGTGAAAATGAAAATCGGTCAGTAGAAACTCACTTAACTGCTCCTCGATTGGCTTTTCAATAGTAATCTCTAGATTCGGAAACTCCCATAAATTAGCTAATAATCCTGTTGACGGTCGTTGATGGATTAGAACTTTACTTTCTTGATTTTTTATAAAAGCACAGGCAAGCTTTTTTTGTTTTGGCTTTGCTTTTTTTGCTTTTACAGGTAATTGATCTTGAATATTTTGCGCAAATGCCTGACAATGTCTTTGAACTGGGCAAATCGAGCATGTTGGGGATGTTGGGGTACAAATTAACGCTCCTAATTCCATGAGACCTTGATTAAACGAAGATGGATCTGACCAACTTATCATTTTCGAAATAATCACTTCAATTTTTTTCCGTGTCGTTTGTTTACTTATATCATCAAAGCTAGCAAAAATTCTCGAAATACCACGCATCACATTACCATCAACAGCCGGCTCTGGTCTTTCATAGGCTATGCTTAGGATTGCTCCAGAAGTATACGGACCAACTCCTTTTAATTTTGAAATTTCTGCTTTTGAGTTAGGCACCTGTCCGTTGTACTTCTCATGAACTTCACGAACAGCAGATTGGAGATTTCTAGCCCTGGAATAGTACCCCAACCCTTCCCAAGCTTTAAGGACATCTCCTTCCTCGGCTTCTGCAAGAGCTTTAATTGTCGGAAATTTATCAATAAAGCGATTAAAATAAGGGATTACCGTTTCCACTCTTGTTTGTTGGAGCATAATTTCAGAAACCCAAACTTTATATGGATCTTGATCTTGGCGCCAAGGTAAATTGCGCTGATTACCTTTAAACCAACCAATCAAATCTTTTTGAAAGTCGAGTATTGATGTGCTGTTATCTAGTTGCATGTCTTCCTCCTCTACTTTTGAAACGATTGTGGTTGAAATGCCCAGCAGTTTAGTTTTGCCAATCCACCTTCGATAAGCTTGTCTAGTTTACTAAAAGTTGGATGATCATTTGATTTTCTTAGCTTTTTTAAGGCATGATAGTAAGCCTCGTTTGGGACTTGAAACATCTCTACATAAAGAAATGGTTGATCAGTAGCTCGAAACCATTGAATGTTCTCGGCACTATACTGTGGTAATTTTTCAGAAATTTCTTCCATAAGCTCTTTATATTTTTCAACTTCTATTTCTTTTACTTTATATTCAATAAAAATTTGTAACAAAGACGTGTTCATATTTGTAAAACCCCTTTTTAAACTATATAATTACCGGTAAAACTACTATAAGAGCAAGTTCATCGGATACCTTACTATTCAAGAAAAATGGAGGTGCTATTACATGGATACCGCTACACATATTGTAATGGGTATAGCTATCGGATCAATTGCGACGTTAGATCCTGTTATAGCAAACGATCCACTTTTAGCAAAAACAGTCATGGTTGGTGCCATCGTTGGTTCACAGGCCCCCGATTTTGATACAATACTTAAACTAAAAAATAACGCTAAATATATTCGTAACCACCGAGGGATTACACATTCGATTCCAGCGGTTCTGATTTGGCCTATTTTAATTACCGCAATGATTTCTTTATTTGTTCCTGGAATAAACCTATTTCACCTTTGGTTATGGACTTTTATAGCGGTATTTTTACATGTATTCGTAGATATTTTTAACGCATATGGTACACAAGCGCTTTATCCATTTAAAAAGAAATGGATCGCTTTAGGGGTTATTTATATTTTTGACCCATTTATTTTTTTAGGTCATATTGCTGCTATCATTATTTGGAATTTTGGCGCCCATCAAGGCTATACATTTTTAGGATTGTATTTCATTTTAGTTTTTTATTATATTTGGAGGTTCTACGCGAGAAATCAAATCTTTAATAAAGCGATGGAACATCATCCTGATGCTACTCATGTTTTTATATCACCTTCGTTTAATTGGCGCAGATGGCACGTTGTGATTAGAACGAAAAAATTAATGTATGTAGCTCAAGCGATTGGCGAACAAATCAACTACTTAGAAAATTATCCCTTTAAACCGATTCCGAATGTTCCAATTATAAATGCTTCTTTAAAAGATGAAAATTTAGCAGCTTTTTTATCATTTTCACCTTCATACCGATGGGAACTAGCTGATCTCGGTGATCATCATGAGGTTCGGTTTATTGACCTCCGCTACCGCAGCAAAGGTCATTATCCATTTGTTGCAATCGTAAAGCTTGATAATGATTTCAATATATTAAGTTCATACACAGGATGGATCTATAGCGAAGAAACTCTTAAGAAAAAGCTAGAATTTACCACTGAGTAAGAAAAGCGCAAGGCGCCCGTCTATCGGCGAAAACACTGGAAGGCCTGGACGTAGCGGTCAGCTCTTAGACCGCAAGTGCAGGACTGAAGTGTTCGAGCCGATGGCGCCTGGCGCTAGACAATACCTTTCTTACCTTTTAAAAAAAGTTCACATTTTTCACATTAATTACAACTTATATTCCTCCCGCCAAAACCAATACTATTGGTGTACCGTTTTGAAAGGAGGTTTCACTTTGCGTAATAAAGGAAAAGATTTTCCGAATCGAATATCTTTTGATGGCGAGCCGCGAGCAAAGGAAGAATATTCTTCTAAAAGAGCCGATGGCACAAATAGAGATCATCCTCAAGAAAGAATGATGAATTCTAACCAAAATCGAAAGTAATATAGTTAAGAAAAGCGCAAGCGCCCTAGGCGCGGAGCTAGACAGCCGGTTAAATCTTATACTTTGTATTACCAGAAAATTGTTTGGATCATTACAGGAGGTGCTTGTCTTGAAAAACAGTAAGGACCATCGTGCCAACTATCAAGATCCGTTCCAATCTCCACGTGCAAATCCAAAACATGCTCATGCGCAAGTAAATGGTGAAACTGAACTTAGCCTCCACAACTACGTTCTCAAAATCCAAACCCGTAAAAGAGCGTAGCAAAGGTCAGGTCGGTACAGGGTTGATCGAAAAGATAACTTATTTATTTAAAATTATCTTTTGATACTGGAAGGTTGCCCAATGGGCAACCTTTTTTGAAATAACATTTTTATTTAATGTATTTTCTTAACTAGTATCGCGATTGGAAAGGCTTCCTCTTCTGTTTCATTACTATTCCGATATCCCCATGCAAAGACACCATTCATGTATGAAATTTTAAACAAAGAAGCTTCACCGTCGTTCAATTCATAAGTTTCACCAGCTTTAAAATCAGCAGGATTTAACAAATATGATTTTGCTAAAGAAATTTTTCGTTCATATACAGCAAGTTCATTGACCATTCCCATTTGCTCTGCTTTTATCGCTTTATCATTAAATTTTATAATTTGATGCCGGATTTCAAATTCTTTCATTTCACTAAAGCGCTTTTCCACTAAAAAAACCTCCATTATTTCTGTCTTTCCCATTTCATTATAGCGAATTTACGATCATGAAGTAAGTTTAAACGCCTAACATTTACATTTAAATGCCACAAAAACGAGTGCACAGAACCAAAATTCTGAACACTCGTTTTCTAATCCTACTTATCTGAGTACGAAACCATTAAACAAGATAAGCTAATATCATACCAATAATTCCTGTGAATATTGAATAGAAAATCATCGGCCCCAAAGTCATTCTAATAATTGTCCCTTCTTTTCCTAACAAACCAACAACCGATGCTGCAGCAACAACATTGAGAACACATATCATATTTCCAGCATTAGCACCTAGTACTTGCATACTTAGAACTACTGTAGGATCAACATTAATTTGATCGGCGACACTAAACTGAAACAGCGCAAACATCATATTACTAAAAGTCGCACTTCCTGAGATAAATGATCCTAATGCTCCAATGAATGGAGCAACTAATGGCCAAGAACCACCCATTAAATCAGACGCAGTATTAGCTAATTCCATTGGCATACTTTGTAAATTAGCATCATTTAATCCTGAGTTAATAAAAATACGTACCATTGGAACTGCTGTAAATAAAGCAATTGCACTGCCAATAATTGCTTTTCCTGACATCGCAAAACTTGTTGCTACTTGTGATTTACTTAACTTATGAACAAAAGCGGTAATAAGAACGACAAGGACAAATACTGTACCAGGTAAATACAACGGTTGAATAGATGTGCTGATATCTGTACCTAAAATATTGTTCCAAGAAATTGTCAAGCCTACTAACCATTGCTTTAATGGCAATATTTCTAGTCGAGTCAGAACAAGAAAAAAGCCTACTAATAAATAAGGTACCCACGCTACTAGAAGCGGTAACTCTTTTTTGATTCCCTCATTTTTCACTTGATTTGCTTCACTTGCATATTCTTGTCCAATCCAAGCTTGAAGCCAATCAGCCTTCTTGGGGAAATCCCATGTTTCTTTTGGTAAAAGAAAACCTTTTTTAGCAGCAGGTACGACAATAACTAAACCAATTAAACCACCGAAAATCGATGGAAATTCAGGTCCTAAAAAAGTTGCTACGAGTAAGGCTGGGATAGTAAAACTTAATCCTGCAAATAAAGCAAATTTCCATACTTGTAAACCTTCACGAAATGAACGGTTTTCACCGAAAAATTTAGTTAACATCATTACTAAAACTAGTGGCATAAACGTCCCAACAAAAACATCAATTTTCATTATTTGAGCGCCTAATACCTGCATATAATCTAGCACCACGATATCCCCTAGATATGTTTGAACAATAGGTGCTATTTCGGAACCTTCTTGTAGGCCTTGATTTATACCAACGACTATTGGTGTTCCAACGGCTCCAAAGGAAACTGGGCTACTATTAGCAATTAATGCTAGAACAACCGCCGCCAAGGCTGGGAATCCTAACGCCACTAACAAAGGCGCTCCGATCGCTGCCGGAGTACCAAATCCAGCAGCACCTTCAATAAATGCTCCAAATAACCAAGCAATAATAATTAACTGCACACGGCGATCTTTTGAAATGCTTAGAAAACTGTTCCGAATTGTATCAATTGCTCCACTAATTTTTAACGTATTTAACAGTAAAATAGCTCCAAAAACGATATAAAGAATAGACGTTCCGATAATAATTCCTTCAAGTGAGGCTGCAAATACTTGAATAACCGAAACTCGCCAATAGACAACAGCTAAAATAGCAGTTGCCAAAAAACTTATCGGCATTGCTTTTACTGCTGGCATTCTAAGTACAACTAAAAACAGTAAAACAGCAATGATGGGTGTTAAGGCGACTAATGTAGTAAACATAACTAATTCCTTTCTTTCTGTCTGTGTGTGTGTGTTTGTTATCTGCTACTTTTCACTCGCTAATATCTTGTCTTCACTTTACGATAGTTTAAAATATAAGAAAAATTGTCGAATAAATGAAAAAAGACAGTTAACTGATGACCCGATAAGCAAATTTTTCATATCTTTCGATAATATCACATTAGATTTCTAATTCAAGCAGAGAATAGATATTTATTTCTTTTTTACTATTATCATTCTGCTTCAAACTCATCAATAAACTTAGTAATTAATTCCATAGAAAAACCACGAGCGTATAAAAACTGTTTAACCTTTTGCTTTTTTTCCCAACCGTCTTTACTTTGATATTTTCTCATTGCCTTTTCGCCCTGATAAGTAACTGCTTGCCATTCATCATCGAGGTTGGCTTCTACTTGTTCTATATCATCTTCTTGTTCTTTTAATATACTTAATGCTTGCTGAATAATATCTTGAGAAAAACCCTTTGAAAGTAATAATGAATATACTTTTCGATCTTGTTCTTTTCGTGAAGTCCTTCCGTTTGCAGTAGATTTTTTTTCGATAAAAGTCAATGCTTTTTCAAGCTGTTCATCGATACTAAATAATTTTAAGCTTTCATTTATATCATCTTCGCTAACACCCTTTTCAAACAATTCTTTTTTAATTGCCCCCGGGCCTTTTGAGTTTAAGTTTATTCTCGAGCGTACAAACGCCTTCGCAAATTCCAGATTATTTAGGTAGTCTTCTTTGGTTAAACGTTGAATAACGATTTGAATATCTTCCTCTCCAAGTTCTTTTTTAGTTAAATAATCGTTCATTTCTTTTTTTGTTCGCATTCGATAAGATAGAAAATTTATTGCATACTGGTAGCCTTTTCTTACTTTATCTTCAGATAAAATTTCTTCAATCATTTCTTTCGTTAGTTCCAGCTTTTTTCTTAATTGAAACTGAATTAAAACAGCTTCATCAACACTAAACGCATATTCCTCACCCTGACCATCGTCAAGAAAAATATTATAGCGGTCAGTTCTTTTCTTTTGCGTCGTAATTTTTGAAATAATAGTCAAATTAATCAATCCTTTATCAGAAAAATAAGTATTCCTTCTTTATGAACTTTTTTCCAGTTTCGATTATTCCTCTTGGAAGTGTTCAAGTTAGAATATTAGAAAGAAAGGTCAAAAAATTTAAAGGGTAGTTGGTTTAGATTTTATTTTATCTTTTCCTTTCCAACTTTCTACTTTCCAACTTTTTTCACAGCTAGAAAGATTTCTAGGTTAAAACGTTTAAACTTCCTTTCCTATCTTACAAGGTAACTTAGTAGCTTTTTTCATATCACTTCGGCATAATTAAACTAGAAACAAGTTTTTGGAGGTGTCATTATGAACGTTGTAATCGCAGGCGGAACTGGCTTAATAGGCTCACAATTAGTTGAACTTCTATTAAAGGACGACCACCACATTTACATTTTAACAAGAAATGCTGACAATAAGAAAAAAACAGCAAAGATCACCTATGTAAATTGGTTAAATGAAGGTGACAAACCTGAAACAGAATTACAGAATATTGATGTCGTCGTTAACTTAGCAGGTCAATCGATCAATAACCGTTGGACAGCAACTGAGAAAAAAAGAATTCTATCTAGCCGGATTAGCGCAACGAAAAATTGTCTTACGTTAATCGAAAATCTTAGTAAAAAGCCTAACGTTTTTCTAAATGCATCAGCAGTAGGTTTTTACGGTACTTCTCAAACAAACACCTTTACAGAAGCCGATAAAAAAGCTGGCACAGACTTTTTAGCTTCAGTAGTTGAGCAGTGGGAAGCAGAAGCGATAAAGGCAGAAAAGTTTGGAATCAGAACGGTATTCCTGCGTTTTGGAGTAGTGCTAGCTAAAGATGGTGGCGCGTTAAATAAGATGCTACTTCCTTATAAATTTTTTGCCGGCGGCACATTGGGTTCTGGCCAGCAATGGCTTTCATGGGTCCACATTGATGATGCCATTAAGATGATCCAATTTTCAATTGAAAATGAACAGATTAATGGTCCCATCAATATTACGGCACCAAATCCAGAGCGGATGGAAAATTTCGGAAAAACATTAGCAACGGTTTTAAACAAGCCCCATTGGCTTCCTGCCCCTAGTTTAGCACTGAAACTGCTATTAGGTGAAATGAGTATGCTTATTCTTAAAGGACAAAAGGCAATTCCAAAAAAAGCGGAAAATTCTGGATACCATTTTCAATACCCTGAATTGGATGCAGCCCTAAAAAATTTACTATAAAAAGAACGTTCAAAGGCGAAGGGAAGTTCTTCGCCTTTTTTTTTGTAGCAAAAATCAATTGTAATTTCAGTTCAAAAATGAATAATGATTACCAACTTACGAAAACTAGTAATGACTTAAAAGAAAGGTGGTACTTAACTTGGAAAGTAAAAAACAACTGGCTAGAGAAGAGAAGAAAACAATGAGCAAGGCCCAAGAGGTTCATTACTACTCAGATTTTAAAGCTGCAGACCGGGCATTAGAGCGGGCAAGAGGAAATCGCTCGTAGGGAATACTTAAATAAATGAATTTCATAAAGCAGATTAAACGCCACTAGGTAGCTTGATGTGGCTAATATAATGATTTTATGAAATCCATTCCAAATAGGGGGTGATTTACGTGGGTAAGCAGAAAAAACGAAGAAATAATGAAGTTGTTAGTGATGGTAAGGATATTGAATTTTCCCAAGAGTTAGCAGATCAAGATGATTTGAAAGCGCAAGCAAGATCTCAAGTGGCTGATACTAGGGCAAAAAGGAACAAGTAATAAGGCTCTCCAAGAAAATAATGGGGCAGTATGACAAATTTCATAATTGTATTTTAGGGCGCCATTTGGAAGATAAATCAAGTTGAGCTAAATATCCTCAACTTGGTTTATCCATATTTGGCTTAATTATTGATATTATGAAATTTACTCGACGGTCTATATTGCATCATACTGCTTTGACAGAAACCGCCGGTAGCTCTACTATCGGCGAAACCTATCTCCTTGACACAAAATGTCCTCATCTTCTTTGATCCGTTTTTTTCTTTACAACCCCTAAACTCGTCAGTGATAGCAGTAACAAGCCAAAGTTATTTGGCGTTTTTTCTGCTATCATTTACTATAAATAACTTTAAAGAGCTATTACAATGCTCTATAGAACATTGTATAATAAGAGAGGCTTTACTTAAAAGGATTATGGTAACTAATATAATGTGAAATAATGATGGCACCAGGAGGTGTATCGCACGTTGTTTTCTTTTAGATCGTTATTTGCTTTGAAAATAGTTTTTATTTTTGTTTTCTGCTTATTATTTCCTTCAGATACTTCTGTTTCGGCTCAGTCAGAACTTCAATCTCTAATTGATCAAGCTAGTCCTGGTGATGAAGTTGTGCTCCCAGAAGGAGTATATGAAGAAGAACTTGTCATTACTAAGCCATTGAAGATTATTGGTGATGGGGTAACTCTCAAAAATAGTCAAAGCGAAGTAGCTATACATATTAAGTCAGACCAAGTCTATCTTACTGGATTAACTGTTATCCATGAAAACGACGGCCCTAATAGTACCGCTATCCTTATTGAAGGAAACGACAATATTATTAAGCATTTAATCATTCGCAGTATCGGAATTGGAGTTATCTTAAACGAGGCACACCGAAACTATCTTGAGCAATTGCAAATTGAGCGAGACAAACCTGTTAACTTAGCTGATACAAGCATGGGCAGTCGCCAAGGAAATGGCATTGATTTATTTGGATCTCACGATAATGTTCTTCATAACAACACGATGATCAACCTTTTAGACGGTGTATATTTAGAAAGTAGTCGCGGAAATATTGTGGAATTCAACAATGTTACTAACTCACGTTACGGCTTTCATCTTATGTTTACCGAAAACACAACTTTAAGTAATAACTCAGCAAGTCAGAACATTACTGGAGCAATGGTGATGGGAACGTCCGGGACAACGATAACTTTTAACAACCTTTCTAAGCAGCATTATCATGTTCATTCACAAGGACTTTTGCTTTATGACGTTCACGATGCAACTATTCAAGGAAATATCGTCTCAGAAAACTTGATCGGAATTTACATTGAACGCTCTAGTAATAATATTGTTTTTGAAAACAAGGTTCTAGCAAATTTTGTTGGTTTGCAATTGAACAAAGTTGAAAACCATGACATATATCATAACGACTTTTACACAAATGTTGTTCAAGCAAGAGTTACAGATAGCCCCACGAACCGTGTTAGTGAAAATTATTGGGATACACACGCTGGCTTAGATTTTACAGGTGATGGAAAAAGCGAGCTTGCTTTTTCTGCTGATCCGATTTTTCTTAGTCTTGTTGAAAAAAAGCCTCCCTATCAACTGCTAAGTCAATCGCCTGGATTACTTTTTTTAGACTTACTATTGGACAAAAATGAAGCAGGTATTTTACGAGATTCTTCTCCACTTATGGAACCTTATCAACAGCAATTAACGTTCATTCAAGAGAAATATACATATGATATTTTTGTTTACTTATTTTTAATTGGACTATCTATAACAATTATTTTAGGAGGAATTAGAAGATGAAAAAAAGTATTTTATTAATGGTAGGGTTGCTAATGATTTTCGTGGTTGCCAGTTGTGGTAGTAGCGATGAAGTGTTTCCACCAGAGGAAGTACAAGCTGGGGTAGACCGCTGTGAACACTGCAATATGTTAGTTCCCGATGATCTTAATGCGACACAGTTAATTTTAAATGATGGCCGTTCGTTAAAATTTGATGATATCGGCTGTATGGTTGAGTGGGTAATGGACAGTGGCCTAGAAGATGTAAATGTTCGCTATGTTCGTGATTACTCAAGCGAAGAATGGTTTGAAATGGAACAAGCGACGTTTGTTTACCACAAAGAGTTTCGTACACCAATGGCGTACGGCATTTTCTCATTTTCCTCAAAAGATGCTGCTGATGCCTTTGTTATTGAGCAAGGAAAAGGAATCGCACTTACTTATGCCGATCTAGAGGGTCATACATGGGAAAGAGATATGGAAATGATGCAGCACATGAAAAAAGAAATGGGAAGTCATGGTCACGGTACTAGTGATGATGATCACGATGACGAAGAAGAAACTGATTGATTTTTCGATAAAAGAAGCACTTGAACTCTCATCAAGTGCTTCATTACATTACATCGAACAACCTCAAGCACTTTCAGTTTCACCTTTTTCTTTTCTTACTTTCAGCTTTTAACTTTTGCTCTTGCTTCCATCTTTCTACTTTCCAACTTTCTACTTTTTACCTTTCCAACGTTTAAGGAGCTGACCAGATTGGACATTCTTACGATTGCCCGAAAAGAACTAAAACTAGGGTTTCGAAACCCATGGGCGTATACATTTCTAATTACTTTCTCACTATTTTCAATTGCGTTATTATTTATTAACTCTGATTCCCAAGCAGGGATTGGCCAATATACAACAATGACAGGTACGATGATGAATTTGCTGCTTTACTTTCTACCTTTAATGACACTCTTACTAGGTTCTTTCTCGGTAACTTCTGAAAAAGAAGATGGAAGTTGGTCTTTACTTCGCTCATATCCGATATCCAGCGCCCTCTGGCTTTCAGGAAAATTTATCGGAATTTATATTGTCATAATTGTTATCGTATCTTTTGGTTTTGGAGTTGCTGGAATAACTGGATTATTATTTGGAAGTAAAATTCCTGGTGGGACAGGTTTATTTTTACTTGTTTTTTCATTACTATTAACACTCATTTTTCTAGCTTTAGCGATACTAATTGGCACTCTCTCAAAAAATCGTTGGCAAGCTTTAACTTTAAGTGTCAGTATTTGGATTTTCTTTGTACTCGCGTGGCCTATTATTATGATTTCAAGTCTTAGTTCGCTAAATTATCAAACGTTAAAATCCACTTTAGAAATAGTAACATTACTAAACCCTGCTGAATTTATTCGCATTTTTATGATTACCAAATTAGGAGGCGGCAGCGTTTTCGGTCCGGAATATATACATTGGGTTGGCTGGATTCAGTCAAAATGGGGTTACGCTTATTTTGTTGTACTTTGTTTAGTTTGGGTTAACTCACTAATGACGACAGCAATTTTCTTAACTGAGAGGGGGCGCCGCCATGAGTAAAGATCTACTTTTAGAAATCAAAAATGTTAGTAAAACATATGATAAAACACTTGTCGTTGCTCCATTTGATTTAGCCATGACTAATCCCGGGATAATTGCTTTATGTGGTGGAAACGGGGCTGGAAAAAGCACAATCATTAAAATGATTGCCGGTGTAATTCGACCAACGACAGGAACAATTTTTATTAATAATCTAAATTGGAATCAAGATCGAACTCAATACGCTCACCAACTCGGCTATATGCCTGATGATTTTCAGCTTAATCAACCTTTATCAGTATTTGAATATTTAAGCTTTTATGCCAGTTTAAAAAAAGCAACTAACAATGTATTAGAAACATTAGAACTAGTCGGACTTAAAGAAAAAAAAGATCAGCTAATTTCTAAGTTATCTAAAGGAATGCGTCAACGTCTTTTATTAGGACAGGCAATCGTCAGTAAACCAAAGTTAATTTTACTAGATGAGCCTACTAACGGGCTTGATCCACACTGGGTAGAATCTTTTAATGAAATTATGCTTGCTACTAAAGTTAACAATCAAGGAATTCTATTTTCTACACACAACTTAGCAGTTGCCGAAAAAATTGCTGATCAAGTAATCTTTTTGAAAAGTGGTTCAATAAAAGAACAGCTACATTTTGAAAACGAAGAGCCGCGTGATTTATCTAGTTACTATAAAGAGATTTTTATTTAGCCGTATTAGTTGCATTGAAGTCCCGGTGAATACATTAATTGTAAACAACTAAAACCGCTAAAAAAATCTTTAAACAGTTTAAGACTCAATTAATCTCCGTAAATATTTATTATTTTGCTTCCAAATTATAGAATCGGATGGATATGGCACAATGAGGTAGCATTAAAAGATAATCCTAATCTTATATCCATTCACGACGACACATGGTAAATAATCGCTAGTTATCCCAAAATTACACGTTTGATTATCTTTCTTGTTATTACTATGATTATATAAGCAAGTTAATCAAGAAAATTGTGCCAAGGGAGAGTGGATTATATTTTCATTCAAAGACATCTTCATTCTAGTGGTGATCTAAAATGAAAAATGCAAATGAGCAAACTTTAACAATAGGAAAACCTACTGTTGATGATGGAGCTTTAATGTGGCAACTGGTTAGTAATTCAACCTTAGATTTAAATTCACCTTATAAATATATTATGATGTGTGAATACTTCAAAGAAACCTGTGTTGTTGTAAAGGAAAACGAAAAATTACTTGGTTTTATAACCGCTTTTATTCCCCCGGAATCTAAAGATGTCGTCTTTGTTTGGCAAGTTGGAGTTGACCCATCCCAACGCGGAAAAGGGCTAGCCTCAAAAATGTTAACTGAACTCGTCTCAAGAGTAGCTTGCAAAAATGTACAATATTTAGAAGCTACTGTTACTCCTTCTAATCTGGCCTCACAATCATTATTCCGAGGTTTCGCACGACATGCACAAACTGAGTGTGAAGTTAAAGACTGCTTCTCAGCTGATCTTTTTCCCGTTGAAGGTCATGAAGAAGAACAGACTTATAGGGTTGGCCCGTTATCTAGATAAAAATGATTAGATAAGGGATATTTGTTATCCACTATAGAATAAAGTTACTAAAACTATATTCCTACTATTACTTTTTCATCTAATCATTGTAAACCGATATGAAAACACTGATTTCGACAAAATTTCTTTTCTCAAACTGTGTTAATAAATTCCGAGCGTTTGCTCATGAATGAATTTCATTATCATAATTAAAGAATTTTGTTGTACCAATAATAGATTTTCACAAAACCGAGGAGGTATTTATTAAATATGGTAAATAACGACCTGAGTATATTTGAAGAATTAGAATCGAACGTTAGAAGTTATGTTAGAAGTTTCCCGACGGTATTCACAAAAGCAAAAGGTTATAAAATGTGGGATATGGACGGGAAAGAATATATCGACTTTTTCTCCGGTGCTGGAGCTTTAAATTACGGCCACAACGATGATAAGATGAAACAAAAGTTGATTGAATATATTATGAATGATGGGATTACGCATTCTCTAGATATGGCAACAGATGCTAAAGCTGATTTTCTAAACAAATTTAATAATGTTATTTTGAAACCGCGTAATCTTGACTATAAAGTGATGTTCCCTGGTCCGACTGGAACAAACTCTGTAGAAAGTGCTTTAAAGCTTGCTCGTAAAGTTACTGGAAGAACTGATATCATTTCATTTACGAACGGATTCCATGGTATGACAATTGGCTCATTATCAGTAACAGGTAACTCAATGAAACGCAGAGGTGCTGGTATACCACTTCAATATGTTGTGACTATGCCATATGACAGTTTTGTTAGTGACAATCTCGACACCGTGGAGTATCTCGACCGATTTTTAGAAGATAAAGGCAGTGGCGTTGCAATTCCTGCTGCAATGATCCTCGAGACAGTCCAAGGTGAAGGTGGCTTAAATGTCGCAAGTTACGAGTGGTTACAACGAGTCGAAGCACTTTGTAGAAAATGGGGTATCTTTCTAATTGTTGATGATGTGCAATCTGGTGTAGGTCGAACTGGAACATTCTTCTCATTTGAAAAAGCGGGTATTAAACCTGATATTGTTTGTTTGTCTAAATCTCTTAGCGGCTATGGGCAACCTCTAGCGTTAACATTAATTAAACCTGAGCTAGATATATTTGAACCGGGTGAGCATAACGGAACGTTCCGTGGAAATAATTTAGCCTTTATTACTGCTACAGAGTCACTTTCATATTGGGAAACTGACGAATTCGAAAAAAGTATTGCTCAGAAATCAGAAAAAATCACTGAATTTTTAACTGGTATTGTTGAAAAATACCCAGAACTACAAGGCGAAGTAAAAGGCCGTGGTTTTATGCAAGGAATTAGTTCATCTGTAGAAGGACTAGCGGGTAAAATTGCTGCTAAAGCCTTTGAAAAAGGGTTAATTTTGGAAACCGCTGGACCTTTGGATGAAGTATTTAAACTATTCCCAGCTTTAACAATTGATAACGAAGGATTAGAGAAAGGCTTTAAAATAATTGAAGCATGTGTTAGTTCTTTTGTAGAAGCTAAAGAATTAATTGCATCGAAGTAAATGTTAGCTTAATCGTGAATACATCGACAGATAGATATTCAACAATAAGTAAATGAATTTCATTCAAATGAATAACAAATTTTAATCATGGAGGCAATTCATAATATGAAAGTTGTAAAATTAGAAGATATCATCGGAACCGATCAAGATATACAAAGCGAGAACTGGAATAGTCGCCGACTCCTTTTAGCTAGTGACAAGATGGGCTATTCTGTTCACGATACAATTATTAAAGCAGGAACTGAAACGCATATTTGGTATCAAAACCATCTTGAGGCGGTTTATTGCATTGAAGGTGAAGGAGAAGTTGTGACATTAAAAGATAATAAGGTACATCCAATTTCAACTAACTCGATTTATGCTTTAGATAAATATGATGAGCACTTGCTTCGAGCGAAAACGGAAATGCGAATGGTTTGTGTCTTTAACCCGCCAATTACTGGACGCGAAGTTCATGATGAAAACGGTGTTTATCCGCTAGTTGAGGAAGATAAAAAATAGCAAATGAATGCAAAAAACGCTTAGCGCTAGGGCTAAGCGTTTTTTTTATGTATCTAATTAACTAGATCTCACAAATATTTGGTTATCTTGTCCCCGTAAATTGAATATATTATCATGAATAGTTCAAAAGCTTTTTAAAGAATATATGTCTATATACTTGAATGAATTTCATTCACTTATAGAAAAATTATTTCATAGAAGGGGTGCTGAAATGACACGTAATATAATTAACTTGTTCGCATTAATTTTTGTCATTATCATTAATTATTTATCAAACTCATTACCTTTTAACCAGCAAACAACTTCAGAAATTGCTAACCGTTTAGAAGTCTTATTTACACCTTCAGGATATGTATTTAGTATTTGGGGCCTAATCTATTTTCTTTTAGCAGTTTGGGTATTTCGAGGTTTTTCAAAAAATCGACGCGACTTACCAATTTATGCAGTAGCAACTCCATTATTTGTACTAAGCTGTTTATTAAATAGCTTTTGGTTGTTTTTATGGCATTATCAATACTTCCTTCTATCTGTTGTGATTATGGTATCTTTACTGATTACCCTTATCTATCTTTACAAAGTAGTTAAAAAATCAGCATCTAGCTTTGGCGATATCGTTCCTTTTTCTGTTTACCTTGGTTGGGTAAGTGTCGCAACAATAGCTAATATTAGCTATGTTCTCGTCGAAATCGATTGGAACCGCTTTGGTCTATCGGATGTTTTTTGGACAGTAACATTGCTTCTCATTGCAACAGGTTTAGCCATCCTTTTCCGTTTAAGAGAAAACGATGCAGTCTTTCCACTTGTATTTGTTTGGGCTATCGCCTTTTTCGGTAAAAATAAACGAATATTTATTGCATATGTTACGTGAAGGTAACAATAAAAAAGAGACAAAACCTTTATGGTTAGTCTCTTTTTTATTAAATCGATGTATAGCGGGTTATTTGATAGTTAATTTTATCATAGGAGATAAAACGTGATTGACGTTCTACTTCTTTTCCATTTATAAACAAAAGAACTGTTGGCGCAGTAAAAACCAGATATTCCCCAGCGACACTAGCCACTTTATCTATTGACACGTAATACTTTTTAAAATCATTGCCCTCTATAAAAAAATCTCCTAACTGTTCATATACAGCATCACAAACTGAACATTTTTCTGATTTTAGTAATACAAGGACGATCTCTTCCTCTGAAATTATCTGTTTTAATTTTGCTGCCTCTGTTATTTCATGCATACCCTTAAGCCCCTTTTATAATAAAGATCTTCTTAAAGGTATTCTATCATTATTTTCACAAAACTACTGAAATGAAACCCAAAACTCACCTTTTTTATCAATCATATCAATGATCTCTGAAAAAGGAATTTCAAATGTTGGAAACCCTGCTACATAAGGACCAATTTCATAAGGTGAAAAATAAATAAATAAACTATCTTCGTTCACATAAAACGGTTGATCTTTAGCAATTTTTTTATAAGCACCAGGGAAGACATAGTTATATTTAGGATCTGTTTTGATCATATTCTCGATAATTGAACTTAGTTGACCTTCGTAATCACTATCTTCCTGGAACAAATCCATTAACTCATAAAAGCGTCCGTTAATCATATTAATTTTCAAATACATTTTTGTTGGCATTCCATGAGCGGCCCCAAAGTAATATTGATCTCCGTACAATTCCATGACTAGTAAGTTTTTCTGAAAAAAAGTTACGTTAAAATCACCTGTATAACTATAATCAAGTTGTTTATTTTCAGAAATCTCCTTTAAACCTGAAAGTAATTTCAGTTTCTCATTTACTTGAACTTGAACTTTTTCATTTTTTAAACCATCAACTTTTGGATAAAAGACAAGATAATCTATGTTTGGCTGATACATTTTTTCAAGAACCCGATAGCGATTCGTTATCGGAATAATTGTGTTTTGCCTCCAGACAAGCTTCCCTTTCCTTGTTAAATAAGCAATTCTTGTTCCTTTAAAAATTCGTACTAATTTTCCAATAAGTGTAACACTATCGGCTCCTTCAACGCCCGGAAGGCCTCTCGCCCGATTTCCTGAGCGATCAATAAAGAAAGCTCTTTTGCCATCAAAAACAGAAGCAATTCCTTGGTCATATTGTGAAACATAATTATAAATAAACTCACTCAAAATTTGGCCATTCCAATTTGCAAGTGCATATTTAGAACCTAGAAACGGCTGTTTTTCATCAACCGCCACTCCCACTGCGATTCGATTTTCTCCTAATATCGTTAGATCATTATAAATCGGTTCAATAATATACATACCTGCTTTATCAATTAGACCTTTTTTATTACGGGAATTAGCTGCGTCAATGACAACTGCTCTGCCATTTTCAAAAGGGGTGGCAACGGTGAAACGAGGTTTAATAACAATATCGCCTCGTGTATTTAGATAACCATATTTTTCCTTTACTCCGCATCGAAATGATAATAAGTTATCACCATAGTTTCCGACAAAAAAATAGTTGAAAATTACCACACCATTTCCGTATCGGTCAATTAGCGCAAATTTCCCTTCCTTTATTTTAACAACAGCGACACCATCTTTAAAGTCACTAGCCGATTCATATTGAAGGGGAATAACTTCTTCACAGGCTTTATTTAAATAACCATAGCGAAACTTACCGTGCATATCTTTATTTGAAAACACCGCCCTCCCATCTTGATACATTCTAATAAAATTGTAGCCTTTTTTCGTTAGAACTTGACCTGTTTCATCAATAACGTGAAAACCATCTTCTAAGACAACGGTTGCCCTCGCTTCTGAAAAATCTATCATTGTCTCAAATCTCGGCCCAATAACAAATTGACCGGTATCGTCAATACATCCATATAAGCCATCCATCTTAACTGTTGCTAAACCGTTATTTTGAAAATCATACGCATACTCAAAAAGTGGTTGAATCTGAAACTCACCTTTGTCGTTAATATATCCCCACTTCGTTCCTGCCTTTGTTTTTAGTGCTGCACAATATAAAAAGTTATTGTTGTTATTCATCTGACAATCCCCTAAAATACATTTTCTATATTATATGTAAATATCCTTAGGGAAGTGCCTATTTTCTTTTTTTTTAATTCATAGTTTACGAGTTAGCTATTTTGGTAAGAATAGTAATGTAAATACGCCAGGGAGTTGATAAAGTGAGTTTATATGATTATATCCAGTCTATTAATAATATGCTAGAAACTGCAAAAGAAGAGTCCAGTGAAGTTTATGTTTGTCTCGAGGATTTGGAATTACTTTTTTTCGAGTGATTTCCAGAAGAATCTAATCAGGACAATGTCCCTATTTCTACTTTCTAACATAACTTTAGTTTATGCGAATAATTATAGAATGAAGTGTTTTCGCAAAAATTAGTTTCGAGAGGAGAGGGATTATGTATCAACAGCCATTTCAACCAGTTAATAAATTAGCTCAAGATGCTCAAATGTATGATTTACTTGCAAATTATTATAAATACCTTGACCCGCAAAAACATATTTACTA
Source organism: Bacillaceae bacterium IKA-2 (assembly GCA_031761875.1). Lineage (GTDB taxonomy): Bacteria > Bacillota > Bacilli > Bacillales > Anaerobacillaceae > Anaerobacillus. The sequence continues at coordinate 4,213,213 of CP134492.1, forward strand.
TTACCAATTACATTTCAGCTGTATGCAACAACTTTGTCATACTCAAGCCTATCCATTAAGAAATTCAGGAGGAAATCCATCGCATAGTGGAGGGCAGGCAAAGATTCGAGTACTTCATGCCTCACCTGATGCACCAAGAGTGGATGTTTATATTAATGATGAAAAAAGATTAGAAAACATGTTTTATTATCAAATTACTCCATATATAAATTTACCAGCTGGCACACACCAAGTTCAAATTTATCCAGCAGGTCAAAAGAACACTCCTGTTCTTAGCGAAAATATTACAATCCAATCAGGTAGCAACTATACTGTAGCTGCAGCTGGACTTCAAAAAGAACTTCGCTTAGTCTCAGTTGTCGATACGACAGCTATTCCAAGTGGAAAATTAAAAGCTCGTTTTTTGCATTTGTCAGCTAATGCGCCAGCAGTTGATATTGCACTGGCCGAAGGCGATGTTTTATTTAAAAATATTTCCTTTGGTAATGTTTCAGATTACCTTGAACTAGCACCAGGAACCGTAACCCTTGAAGTTCGTCTAGCGGGAACAAAGGATGTGGTCTTAACGCTGCGAAATACTGAGCTTAAAGCAAACCAAGCTTACACAATAACAGCAATTGGACTTGTTGATGGTACACCACGCTTAGAAGCATTAATTTTACAACCGTAATAGAGAGTGTTGGATAGTTGGTTAGTCATTAGTTGGTTAGGTAGGTCATCGGCTTTAAGTGCTGTTTGTTCAGGCTTGACTTACTTTGACTTTCCAACTTTCCAACTTTTTAACTTTTTAACTTTTTAACTTTTTAACTTTTTAACTTTTTAAAACAATTCTTCATTCCATATTCATTAACAGGTCATCCTAATACCGTAAGTAAAATCGTAATAGTTAAGACACTAAATAGCGTCGTAATTAATGTGATCGTCGATACTAGCTGCGGTTCACTTTCAAACTGCACAGCATACATCACCATCGTTGCTGCTGAAGGCATCGCCGCTAAAACAATTAGTACTTTTGCTAATAGTGGATCAAAAGGAAGTACTAATGTGATCAAATATGCAAGTACTGGGGAAACTATTAGTCGGATGATAACTCCAAAGCTAATACTATCCCACTCAAACTTCCCCCATTTAATATTAGCAAGCTGCATCCCTAAAATGAGCATCACAGTAGGAATAGCTGCATCGGCTATTATGTTAACCGTGTTAAATAAATTACTAGGAAGCTCAACTTCAAATCCCTTTAGCAAAAGAGCAACAATAACTGCATATGTAGTTGGCATCCCCAGTATCGAGCGAATTGCCATGCGTACCCCTGCACCACCGCGAGCAGCATAGTAAACACCAAATGAATTCATAATAATTGATTGCAACACCATAAATGATACAGCAAAAGCAAACCCAGCTTCACCGTAAGCAAAAAGAATGATTGGCGCTCCATAATTACCTGCATTCATGAAAGCTGTTGAAAGAATTAGACCGCTCTCATGGGATTGTGAATGTTTCTTTAGTTTTGAATATATTCTATTAATGATAATTAGGATAAATAAGAGTAGTAGTGAAAAAAACACAATATAAAAATATTGTATATCTAACTTCACACTGTAAAAAGTCTTAAAAACAAGGGCTGGAACCATTATATAGATGGCTACCGTCGAAATAGCCTTCAGATGGACTTTTTTCCACTTTTGGACAAGAAAACCTATAAGGAAGACGAGAATAACCGGCAAAACAACTTGAAAAAAAATTGACATTAACAGGCACCACCAGATTATTTTAAAAGTAATAGAAAATTTCTTCTCTCTAGAATAGCATGTTTGTCGATTGCTATCTATTAATTCACCTAGTAGTTTTATATTGGCCCATCGAAAACGCCTACCCAATATTAATGACTAATAACTCTCTGCTTTCCCTATTTCACCAATCCATGCTTAAATGCATAAATCACAGCTTGGGTCCGATCATGAACTTCTAACTTACCCAAAATATTACTTACATGAACTTTGACCGTTTTTATGGCAATGAATGCTTCATCAGCTATTTCTTGATTTGTTTTTCCTTCAGCAATTAATAGTAAAATTTCCATTTCCCGACTTGTAAGTTGCTCATGGGGTAAGATTAGTATGTTTTTACGCAGCTTCGTCATCATTTTCCCAGTAACTTCTGGCTCTAAAATTGATTGTCCTTTAAATGTAGAACGAACCGCATTAGCAATATCACTTGCTTTTGAAGTTTTTAGCATATAACTTGTCGCGCCTGCCTCTAAGGCTGGATAGACTTTCTCATCATCAAGAAAAGAGGTTACAATAATTACTTTTGCCTCAGGCCATGCCTCAATAATTTTCCTCGTTGCTTCAATTCCATCCATTTCTTTCATCACTAAATCCATTAAAATAATGTCTGGTCGTAATTTGAGGGCAAGTTCTACACCCTTGGCACCGTTATCTGCCTCAGCAATTACCTCAATATCCTTTTGCGCCGATAAATAAGCAGTAACACCAATTCTTACCATTTCATGATCATCTACAAAAATTACTTTTATCAACTGTTAGTCACCTCCATTAACGGAACTTTTACTTCTAATCTCGTCCCTTTATTTTTTATGCTAACTACCTTTAAAGAACCACCAATTTCTTTCGCCCGTTCGTGCATATTTTGTAAACCATATGAACCGGTTTTTTCGTCGCTGACATCAAAGCCAACACCATCATCAGAAATCCGTAAAATTATTAAGTTGTCTCGGTTTAATAAGAGAATTTCTAGGCTAGTAGCCTTAGAGTGACGCAATGTATTTGAAACTGACTCTTGAAGAATTCGAAATAAGTGATCTTCTACTCCTTTTTCTAGCTGGATAGACTCGATTTTCGATGAAATTTCCATCGGGACTTTTTGGGCCAATTCACCTAGTAGCTCTTTCATCCCTTCTTGAAGCGATTTTCCTTTCAAAGCTACAGGACGTAAGTGAAGAAGAAGTGCTCTCATTTCAAGCTGGGATTGGTGGATCATATCCTCGACCATTTTCAACTGTTTAGCCTCACCATTACCTTCCGAATATTTTGTTTCTGTTATTGCCGACATTAACATTGATGCCGCAAATAATTGCTGACTAACGGAATCATGAAGTTCACGAGCTAAACGGTTTCGCTCTTGGGAGACGATTTTTTGAACTAGCTTTTCTTGATCAATAGCTTTTTCACTAGCAAGTTTTTGGGTAGTTTTGACATGCTCTGCCATCTGTTTTTGGATGTTGCTAAGCTTCCCCCAAATCACTTCAATATCCTCTGAGGGTGGTGATGATCGCTCTTCTATGAGCCGTCCTTGTTCAAGATACCCAAGAGCAAATTCAATCTCTTCTACTTGTTTTTTATAAGTGGCACTACTAACAAGACCAAAGCTTATTCCCAACGCTATCGCTATCCCAGGAACAAAAAAGAGAATTGGCAAGTCAAAAATTCTTGTTTCTAGTAGTAAAGTCCAATCATCGACTGGGAAAATTGTTAGGTAGCTACCTGTAAATAAAGCAAAAAGAATTAGTGAAAACATGACACTCCAAAGCATTTGCCACTGGATCATCCTCATATCCTTTTCACCTCTAATCTACCAATTCCCATTGAGGTAATAATTTTAATTTTTTGTGGAGCTTCTTGATAGTTTTCTGTTCGAAACTGCAACGTTTGATTAAGGAGCTTTTCATTTGCTTCCTCAAAAATATTAGTTGTTCCTGTTACAACTGAATGGGAGACACTAATTTCTATATCGTAGGGAACAAGAATTTGAATATTACCGAGTAAGTTGCGAATTGAAATGATCGATTCGCCTTTGGGCATAACTGTATTACTAAGATCAATCCTTACGTCACCAATTCCTGTTTGAATGTTCACATCATGCCATTCATAGATTTCTTCAGGAGTTTTCTGGCGACCATAAAAAATCGACTTAAATAAGCTTTTTGAACGGATAATTTTGACACCACTGTTTATTTCCGATATTTCTTTTACAATTGGTTTAATTAACAGCGGACGCTTTTTTGACTTATAAAAATACATTAATATATAGGCAATAACCGCAAAAATCAAAAATTTAAAAATGAACATATTAACAATAGCAAAAAATAGAAATAAACACCCTAACCCAAAAAACAGCTTCCCAATCGTGCTATTAAGTCGCTTGCGACCGAAATAGATAAAAATTCCTGAAAATAATACTGAGAAAATTAAGCCTTTATTAAAAAGGGTGATTTCTAATGCGAGAAGAAGTATTCCCATTAAAATGGTCCAGCTAATATAATCTGTTTTATTATGATTATCCATAAACGGTCTCTCCTCGCTCATAATACATATCTTAAATAAAAAGGCTGGCATTTAGAAAAGCGCAAGCGCCTTGATAGCCAGCTAGTTAAAATATATCATGTTTTTACTGAGAAATCGCATCACTTTCTTGATTTTTTAATGTTTTCTCTAGTTGGGCAATTCGACTATCAATTGTATTACGGTAATACTGAGAGTTTGCTTGATGCTCTATACGATCAAGATATCGGTCCATTTCATCGAAACGAGAACCAATAGTGCCTGTGTCATTATTTCCTTCTAGCATCTGGTTCATTCGGTGATGGGCACGAGTAATATTTTCTCTTCCCATTAACTCCATTCGTTTAATATGCATATCCTTTACCTTGTGTTTCATTTCTTCATACTTTTGTTCGAGTTCATATAAATGTGATGTGGCTTGGTCTAAGGAAAGCTTTAAGCGCTGCGCTCGCTCCTCATAATGTGTTTGCTCTTGAATGGCAAACTCCATTAATTCTATTTCTTTAGCTTTTGCAGCTATATCTACTTGATATTTCCGTTTGTCCGCGAGCTCCCGTGCTTCATTATATTCACGAATAAATTCTTCTTTTAATAGGTATTGACGCTCAACAAGTTTTCTAACCTTTTCTACTTCCTTTTCGCATTCCCGTAAATACTGATTTAAGATAGCAATCGGGTTTTTCTGTTCCTTTTCATCTAACATTTCATGAACATCAGTAGTAATTGAATTTTTAATTCTTGTAAATAGGTTACTCATTTTTAATCCGCTCCTTTTAAATTTCATTAATGAATTTCACTCAATAATTTCTTTTTAATTCGGCCCACTCTTTTTCAAAGTTTACGAACGGGTCAGTCGATTCAGATTTTGAATTAGAAAGTAGTTCTTCATCGCTTTTATTCCATTTTTTATAGACTAAATAAAGAACGATTGCAGCAATGAAACCAACAAACGCCGGAACATTAGAAGCCGTTGCCGTAAGCAAAAGTAAACCTAACACAGCCCATGCAACTTTACTTGATGAAGTATCTGCTTTCATAAATCCTTTGAAGGCGTAGTATAGGATCGCAATACTTAGAGCAAAAATAACAATTGGTCCTAAGTTGGCCAGTAAAATGATGGCAGCGATACCACCTAATATAAACAGTCCGATTTTTTTCATTTGTAACTCCTCCCTTCTTGCCTCTATCTTACCTAGATTTCAAATTCTTGATAATGAACCTAAGATATATTTTTCAATAGGACTTGAGGCGTAGCTAGACCTAAGATATTACTTCAATAAAAAAAATAATGCTTTTAAAAATAGGGCGTAAATGAATATAATAGATTACATAACAGAAAATTTATTAGTTATTCTGGAAAGCAAAGGGTAGTCCATTTAGAAGGGATAGATAGACATGTTTGAGAGATTATTTTCTTCGATAGGCATTGGATCTACAAAAGTAAATACTGTCCTATTTCAAAGTTTAATTGAAAGGGGAAAAGAAGTTAACGGTGAGGTTCATATTTTTGGAGGAAATTATGAACAAAAAATTTCAGAAATATATATTCATATCGATTCTGAATTCTATAAATTTGAAGATGAAATGTCAGAATTTAACGAAATTACAGAACCAATCTTGGAAATAAAGATTACCGATCCTGTAATTATAAAACCGCACGAAAAAAGAGTGGTTCCATTTTCAGTTACTTTACCATATTATACGCCCATCACTTATAGAGAACAAAAAGTTCAAATTCAGACTGAACTAGAAATTAACTTCTTTAATCATCCTGTAGCAACACATGATTTTTTACTAAATGATCGATTTATTGAAGATATATTAAGTTATTTTGTAAAACATGGATTTAAACATAGTAATGAAAGTGGACTTTGTAGACATAGAATCCCTACTGATAAAAATCCAACTCATTGTTTTCAAAATTTCCATTTACTGAACGAACATGGTGTTCATATCTATTTCGAAGGTAACCAGAAAGATATTGATATTTTTGTTTGCGAAAAAAATCAGGTACGACATCTTCTTATCTTACGAGAAGAAGACTTAAGTAAGCAATTACTAAATGTACCCATTACCACATCCAAATGAGTTTAATTAATTTGCATAGAGGCCGCTATGATGTTGGCCCGTACCTCAACATTTTATTGATGCAGCGGCAATTATTTAGCAATTGCCGCTAATAAATTGGCAGCCGTTATCGCAACAATCGTATCTTCGGGACCTTGTCATTCAGATTCTATTATTGTCATTTTCCACCAACTAAATTATAGATTTTGTTGGTAATGAATCGCTAAGTTTTACACAAAACTTTCTCAATAAATATCAGAGCAATATTGGGGTCAAACTGAGTGCCAGCATGCTTTTTTATTTCTTCAATCGCCGCCTCACTGCTTAATTTCTGCCGATAAGGCTGCTCGTTGGTCATCGTGTCGTATGAACCAGCAACTGCAATAATTCTTGATTTTAATGGTATTTGTTTGCCCTTTAACCTCTTTGGATAGCCCTTTCCATCCCATCTTTCATGATGTGCTAAAACATATTCAGCTATATTTGAGAACTCATTTAAAGATCTTAAAATCTGGTAACCTGCTTCTGGATGCCTCTCTAATTCAATCCGTTCTAAATCTTTAAGTTTGTCTGGTTTTTCAAGAATGCTGAAATCAATCGCTATTTTTCCTATATCATGCATTGAGCCCGTTATGATAAGATCGCTTATATCTTCAGCACTTAAACCTAATGCAACTCCTATACGCCCAGATAACTTACTAACACGCTCTGAGTGCTGTTTTTCACGTTCACTCTTTTGATGTAGCGTTGTTAAAATCATCTTAACAGTCTTATTTCTCATACTTTGACTTTCAGACAGTTTATGTCTATACATACGGTCTTCAGCTTTCTTATAAATATCAGTAATTTTTTCACTTATGTTTCGCTTAGTTTCCGAACCGAAGGAAGCCGATATCCTTATCGCATCAACCATTTCCATATTAATAGCTTCTTTTAATCGATTTATAAGGATTTCGACAACTTCCGAATTGGTATTTGGTAATAAGATTGCAAACTCATCGCCGCCAATTCTAGCAATGATATCATCGGCTCGACACTCTCTTTTAATAACTTCAGCGATTCTTTTCAAGATCCTATCTCCCACGAGGTGCCCAAAAGCATCATTAGCTAATTTCAAACCATTAACATCAGCGATAATCAGGCTTAGGTGAAGATTCCTCTCAGTATCGAGCCTGCTCAATTGCTCCTCAAAAAATCTGCGGTTATATAATCCGGTGAGGTGATCATGAAAACTTAAAAACTCAATTTCTTTTTGCTTTTTCTTTTTTTCAGTAACGTCTCTAAATACTAATACGGCCCCTTTAATGTTATGATCTTCATCCATAATCGGGGCTACACTGTCTTCTATGAACCGCTCAACACCCTCTTTGGAGATAAGAATCGTGTTATTTTCAAGCTCAACAATACTTACTGTTTCTAGTACTTTATTTGCAGCATTTTCACAACCGTCTCTGCTAAATTCATTAACAATGTTAAATACTTTTTCCAATGCTTCTCCAAATGCTTCTTCTTGGGTCCAACCAGTTAATTGTTCGGCTATTTTGTTTAATATTAAGACTTTCCCATGGTTGTCAGTCGAAATAACACCGTCAGCGACAGACAATAAGGTCGTTTTAAATCGTTCTTTTTCATTAAAAATTGTCTCTTCCATTTGCTTGCGCTCGGTGATGTCAATATGAGTTCCACTCATAGCAAGAGCCCTACCTTCAACACTCCATGAGGTTACTAGTCCTCGTTCTTGTACCCAAACCCAACTACCATCTTTATGTTTCATCCGCCCTTCAAGATCCAAAAATTTTATTTTTTTAAGAAACACTTGCTTTAACTGAGTTTTCGACCTTTCTAAATCATCAGGATGGACATATTTTAGCCAGGTTCCAATTTCGATAGGGGATATCTCAGCAATTGTATAACCGATTATCTTTGCCCAACGTTCATTAATTACCGTTTCACCAGTTTGCAGGTTCCATTCCCACGTCCCTACATTAGTACCTTCGATAATATTTGTCATTTTCTCCCGACTCTTCATTAACTTTTCCTCTACTTGCTTTCCTTCGCTAATGTCGTTGAAGACGGTTACTAAATAATTTTTTTCTGGGGAGTATACATTTACCCGATACCAACCTTTCGAGTATTCTGAATAATACTCGAATTCCTTTTTACCGACGCTAGAAGCAATTTCTCCATATACCTTCATCCAGTCAATTTGGTTCTGCTTTAATGATGGTATTATTTCAGATGGCTTCTTCCCAACAATTTCTGAAAGCCTTAGCCCTGTAAATTCTTCAAATGTTCGATTAACTTCTATGAACTCATAATCGCAAGGGAGCCCATTCTCATCACAGATGATCCTCAAATAAGCAAATCCTGTTCTTGACTCCTCGATTAGCTGTTTGTAAAAATAAGCGTTCATATGTGATATCTCTCCCTTCACTTTTATAATCAATTGATTTGACCGCTTATATAAACTAGCGATAAACTGCCCCTGTTAGCACCTAAACTTTAAACTTCATAATGATTGATTGTAGATTTTGTGCTAATTCTGAGAGCCCTTCACTAGCCCTAGATATATCTTCTATTGAAGCTGATTGCTCTTGCATCGATGTAGATACTTCTTCTGTAGAAGCAGAGTTTTCTTCGGCAATTGCTGAAAGATTTTGTAATGTTTCAACAATTGCATCTTTCATCTTTTCCATTTCTGCACCGGAAACATTTAATTTTTCAACTGCCATTTCTGCTTCTTTCATTGCCTTACTTATAGTTACGTATTTTTCTTGACTCTCTTTCACACCGCTATCTTGTTCAATTAAAATAGCTGCAACCCTTTCCATAATTTCTACCGCAGAATTTGAATTACTTTGTAACTCAGCAACAACTTCATCGATGGTCTGAGTAGATTTTGTTGACTGTTCTGCTAGTTTTCTTATCTCGTCAGCAACGACTGAAAAACCTTTCCCTGCTTCACCTGCTCGGGCTGCCTCAATAGCAGCGTTTAATGCTAATAAGTTTGTCTGATTTGCTATGGAAGCAATAACACTAGAGGCTTCACTAATTTTCTTTGCGCTGTCGTTCGTATTAATAATACCTTGTTGTACTTCTCTCGTTCCTTTACTGCTTTCTTCAGTTATTTTTGTCAAGTTTTTAATTTCGATTAGTCCTTCTTCAACGACTTTATTTACTCTAACTGATGCTTCATTAAGTTCCTTCATATAGGCTTGATCATTTGCGATAGTTTCTCCTAGCAAAACTGCTTTTGAGGAGCCCTCTTCTGTATTACTAGCTTGTTCTGATGCACCTATTGCAATTTCTCCAACTGTTTTTGCCACTTCTATTATTCCAACAGATGATTGGTGCGAGGTTGCTGTTAGCTCTTCTGAAGAAGCGGATACTTGCTCTGCTGACTGACTAATTTCACTAATGACTTCTCTCAAGCTGTTGGTTATAGATTGTAAGGCTTTCGATAAATCTCCAATTTCATCTTTTCTACCCAGCAATTTTTCAGGGATATCTTTTCTAATATCTAAACTAGCAATTACATTTGATTCTTCAACTGCAACTGTAATTGGCCTACTAATCGTAGTAGCAAAGTATAATGCTGCTACTAGCCCAAGTGTTCCAGCTATGGCTACCAATACAAATGTAATATTTCTCGAGGTTATAAGGCTACTCAACGCTTCCGCCTCATCTACTTCAATAATCAATGTGCCATAGGTCTCCCCTATTCTAACGACCCCTGCACTTCCTAAAACTTCGCGTCCTAAATAATTTTTATATGTATCGGTAAATTCAAAAGCGTAATTTTGATCGATTAGAGCACTGGAACTTATCCTTGTAACCTCTGTGTCAATCTCGATTTCCATTGCCGCATTTTCTGCATATTCCCCAAGTCGTGTATTTGTTAATAACAGACCATCTTCATTAACAACATAAGCATTTCCACTTTCTCCTATTCTTTCAATTTCCGTATGAACAATAGAGTCGATTGTTTCTTGATCTACAAATATATTTACTGTTCCCAATACTGTATTTGAACTACCCCTACTATAAATCGGTGTCGATAAAACAACAGTATTATCACCGATGAGATCTGAGAAAAATAGTTCAGACCAATTTTGAATACCGGACAAAGCTTTTTGCAAATAGTTCCTTTCGATTATGTTTAGACCTTCCAAAACATCACCATACTGCGAAGATATAACGATATCCCCGCTTTTATTTGTCAAAAAGACATCTGAAAATTCATACTGCCCTATTGCCGTATACAATAATCTCTCAATGTCTCGATATTTTTGTTGCCATTCTTCAGAGTTTTCTCCTTGTTCTTCGATAATTTCCAATCCTTCTACTATATCGGATATTCCACTTATTAATAATCCGTCTCCTCTTCGCTCATTATAATAATTATTGATTGCTTCACTTTTTAAAGCAAAGAATAAATTATTCTCTTGCAAAGCGGCATTACGCATTTGCAATTCAGCTCTATTTTCTAAAATGAAACCCAATATCACGATTGGTATCAAACCCGTTACAATAAACATAATAATTAATTTCGTTCTCATCTTTAAATTTCCCATCTTTATCCCCCGCTTTTTAAAATGAAATTAATTAGAGCAAATGAATAGGTGCGACCGCTATGAATATGGGACTTTTTGAACAGCCTCTAGTAGGCAATCCTATTTAAACGAAAAAAATGGCTAACCCTATTATGGATCAGCCAAAATAAATAACCAAAAAATTGATTGCATTAAAAAATGAAATCTTGCAATTTTGGCAATCTGGCTATCATAGTGATAGGATTTAGATCCTAGACCTTAGACCCAAGACTTTGCGCCCTTACTTTTCAATAAGTTTGCCTTTAGAATTTTAGTAGTTCGATACTAGTAGTTAATTCTTACTATTAAAATTTTATCCTAAAAAGCCACTTAAATCAACAATATACGCTAAAAATCCTCATTTTTTTTCTTTCTTTTAATGTTTCTTACGTAAATTTCAAATATTGACGAATCAAAAAAAACCGAGAGCAGTTTATTGAACTCTCGGTTTCTTTTCATAAATGAATGAAATTCATTCAAATGGTAGCTAGAATTTATTTCTCTCTAAAATTCAATTTTCTCCAAATACAAACCAGCCGCATCAGCAATAATACCCGTTTGATTTCGTTCTTGTGAATTAATAATTGTTGGTATGCTTTTTGCTTCTATTTGACCTAAGCCTACTTCTAGCAACGTTCCAACCATCTTTCTAACCATATTATGAAGAAATCCATTACCGCGCACTCTAATTTCGATTAGACCGGCATTTTCTTTTATTTCCAAAGAATATATCTCACGAACCGTTGTCTTTTTCTTGGACTTAGCATTTGAAAAAGCGGTAAAATCATGTTCGCCAATAAAATATTGAGCGGCTTCTTTCATTTTTGTGATATTTAACTCTTTTTCAACGTGCATACTGTACTTTCGCATGAATGGATTAGTATATTCCGCGTTCCAGACCTTATACAAATAGGTTTTTTCCTTGGTATTATAGCGAGCATGAAAACGTTCAGGAACTACGCTAACCTCGACAACGCTAATGTCTTGAGGTAAATATCGATTCAAATAATTATTAATTTCCACTTCAGTCAGATTACCACTAATCTTAAAATTAGCGATTTGAGCAAATGCATGTACACCTGCATCTGTTCTGCTGCTTCCAATGATTTCGATTTTTTTTCCTGCCATCTCTGTTAATACATTTTCAATCTTTCCTTGAATCGTATTTTCACCATTACCAAGCCGCTGCCAACCCTTGTAGCGGCCACCATCATATTGAATCACCAATTTATAATTATTCATTGTTTTCTCCTTAATTTCCGCTTTAATTTCTTTGATTATTGCCACTCAATTAACGCGACTGTCTCAACATTCGCAGTATGCGGAAACATATCAACTGGCTGCAAGCTTTCTAGCTTAAAGCCTGCCTGCAACAACTGAGCAACATCTTTTGCCAACGTTGATGGATTACACGAAACGTAAACAATCCGCTTTGGTTTTATTTTGATCATCGCTTCAAGAAGCTGGTGATCGCAGCCAGATCTAGGTGGGTCAACAACGAATACATCAGGTCTCCATCCTTCTTTTAGCCATTTTGGTAAGATCTCTTCTGCTTTTCCTACCTCGAATTGAGCATGGCTAAAACCATGTTTTTCAGCATTCCGACGCGCATCTTCGATTGATTCTGGAATTATATCCATGCCCCGTAACTCTTTTACATATGGGGCAAGCCAAAGGCCAATAGTTCCGACACCACAGTAAGCATCGACTAGTTTTTCTGCACCTGTTAAACTAGCTGCTTTTTTCACTTCATCATATAAGTTTACCGTTTGCAACGGATTAAGCTGAAAAAATGCCCTTGCCGAAAGCTCAAAAGTTAAATCTCCTAGCACTTCTTGAATCACTTCTTCGCCACCTAAATGGATTGTTTCATCACCAAAGATAAGCGATGTATTCCTTCCATTAATATTTTGTAAGACTGATTTCACTTCTGGTAGACGACGTTTAATTTCTTCAAGAACGACTTCTTTTTGCGGTAAATCTTTCGTTGCTGTAATAAGTATTAGTTGAACATCGCCTGTGTTGAAACCAACTCTGGTTACGATAGTTCGGATAACCCCTTTTCGCTTTCGTTCATTATAAATCGAAATATTTAAATCTTGTAAAATTGCCTTTACTGTTTGTGTTACTTTGTTCGTCGCCGGATGTTGGACGATACATTCAGAAATATCGACTAGTTCGTGTGAATTCATCCCGTAAAGGCCAGCAATAACCTCTCCTTTGTACTTACCCACTTGGAGCTGACTTTTATTGCGGTAATTCCAAGGATTTTCCATCCCAATCGTGTCCTTAAGGGGCAGCTTATCACTGCTTAACTTTGTATGGCGCTCAAATGCTTGACGAACCATATCTTTTTTCTCTATAAGTTGTCTCTTGTAATCTAAATGCTGCAACTGGCAGCCACCACATTTTTCATAGATTGGGCAAGGTGGCTCAATGCGATCTACTGATTTTTTGCGAATTTTTTTTATTTTTGCTTCAGAATATTTCTCTTTTACAGCGGTTACCGTCACGACTACCTCTTCACCTGGTAATGCTCCAGGTACAAAAACGACTTGCCTTTTAAAATAACCGACACCCTCCCCGTTAATACCGAGGCGTTTAATCGTTAATGGGAATTCTTGACCTTCTTCAATAAATACTTTTTGCTTATCTGTTCTCACTCGCTTCAACTCCATATGATTAAAAATCCTTTTTGTCAGTATACACGATTAAGCCCTCGTAAAGAAAATTACTGATCAAAGATGGTGAGATTTTTTTGGGTGATGCCTAATCGTTCCAAAAGATAATGTTTTCCGTACGAAAAAGCGCCAGAGGTCATTAACCTCCGACGCGTACTGCTTTTTATTTATCAAACGCTTCACTAACTTTCCACTCTTTCCATACATTACCAACTAACTCTGGTCCCGGTTTCAATGTTTTACTTCCCGGTTGCCAACCCGCAGGAGTTGCTTCTGATCCTTTTGTTTCCCTCACTAATTGAAAGGCTTGGATTTGGCGAAGTGTCTCACTCAGGTTTCTACCGACTGGGGCTGTCAATACCTCAAACCCTTGAACATTTCCATCTGGATCAATAATAAATCTGCCTCTAGTTTCAATACCACTATCTTCATCATAAATCCCATACATTTTACCAATACTGCCATCTTGATCTGATAGCATTTCAAACGGGATATCTTTATTAATCATTTTTGAAATTTCATTATCATTCCACATTTTATGAACGAAGACACTATCTACACTTACAGAAAGAACTTCTACACCTAATTTTTGGAACTCTTCATACTTTTCAGCAACTGCTGAAATTTCAGTCGCTCAAACAAATGTGAAATCACCCGGATAAAAACACAGTACAACCCATTTTCCTTTGTAATCTGCTAAACTGACACTTTTAAAGTCACCGTTAAAATACGCTGGCGCTGTAAATTCTGGAGCCTCTTTGCCCACTCTAATCATTTTCATTTCCTCCTTTGTAGCTGCAATTTCTACTAAATCATTTTGAATTTCTACTTTTTTTCTGACTATTTTTGGCCTTTCACAACCTGCTTGTACTTTTTCAGTCATGCTTATCCCTCCTTTATTGGAATACTTTAACAAGATAATAATTCCTCAGCAACAAGTTAATTATACCATATAGGGCATTTTTTTAATACTAATTATAAAATAATAAAGATTATAATTAATAAAACTCAATTTAGCTGTTCTCATGCAATTTAACTCTTTGCTTTTTGATTATCTAAGCTCTCCCATAAGTAAAGGGATGCATAGCTTTTATATGGCGACCAACCTTCACTAACCTTTAACATTTCTTCAATAGATGGTTTTTTATCAAGGTTGTACAACTTCTTCACTGCGTTTTGGATTCCAACATCTTTGATAGGAAATAAATTCTTTCTTCCTAAACCGAACAGTAAAATATTTTCAGCTGTCCAGTAGCCGATTCCTCTTATCTCAACTAGTCGGTTAATGACCTCTTCATCTGAACTTAATGATAGTGCTTCTAAATCTAACTCACCACTAACAATTAACCTCGATGTATCAATGACATACTCTGCTTTACGCTGACTAAATGATAGTTCGCGCAAATCTTGATAATTTAACTGACTTACCGTTTCAGGCGTTGGGTTAAAATAAAGGCCATCCTTTTCTTTTCCAAATTTTTTCATAAATCGCTCTGTTAATGTGTATGCAAAACTGATATTTAATTGTTGATGAATAATCGTTTTGATGATGCAAAAATAAAGGTCGAAGTCACATATCAAAGGCATTCCAAAGAATTTTTTAAAAAGTGGTGCTAAATCAGTTGCTAAAAAATGCTCATTTACTTCCTGTAAAGACGTTTCAAGCTGAAAAATGTTTTTTATTTTACGAACCCCTTCCTCCTCATAATTAACTGGAAGTTCAATTTGACAAACTGGCGTTTCAACGGGCCCGCGAAACAAAACATTTGCAACAACATCATTTTCATATATATTGAGGGGAACCTTAATACGTTTGGTTTCCAAGTCAATTTGATTTAGTGGATCGTGGCTTAACCGTTCTAATACATGCACGTAATTATACGGGCCTGCTATTTGTACTTCCATTTTCTCACCCCTTTTTCAAATTCATTTGCAAAATTATTTGTGAATCAACAGAGATGAACTGAATTCATCTTAAAGCTTCTACAAAAATTGATGTATTCAACTGTATGTGTTGATTAAACAAATTTTAACGATCATCTGATTTCCCCAAACCTAAAGGAGATGGGCTTTCCCGTTTGGGTAGTTCTGTAATAATTCCGCTATTTAATCCAGATTCTTCTTTTAAAGAGATTTTACAGAAAAAAACTTCCTAAACTTACTATCTCGCAGTTAGGATAATGTTTGTTAGAATGATTAAGTAAACTAGTTAAAGGGAGAGATTACAATGTCAATTTCAACAGATGTCGCATCATTACAAATTATGGCTGATGTATATAAAAGAAAAAATTCTCGGACTGTTTTTGATAAAACAGTTAAAAGCCTTGTACAAGAAGTATCATACATAGATTGGGTCGGTATTTATCTTATCTCAGAAGATCAAACCCTCGATTTAGTCGCTACATCTAGTGAAAAAGATGATCTAGGTTGGGAAAGTAATGGAGAATTGAAATTTCCAATTGCTAATTCAACAAAAGTACAAATTGGAGTCATGGTCGTTCGCAGTAAGCAAGCTATTGCTTTTGATGTAACTGATGTTTCAACTTTAGAAACAATTGCTCAAGCGATCGGTCAAATTTGTTATTCGAACTAAATAAGAAACTCGCATCGTTAAATATTCACACTCTTGAATGAAAGTAGCAAATACAATTTTACTTTCACAGAAAAAGGCTAATTCAAAAGGTTAATTTCCCTTTGGATTAGCCTTTATTTTATCTCAAAAAGATAAATCCTTCAAATGCTTGCTTAGCAGGTAATCGTCTAAACTTTTAAATTGATATCCTTGTTTTTGAAGTTCATCAATTACTTTTCCTAGCGCCTCTGCATTATCTTTCGAAACAGAATGGAGTAGCATCACAGCGCCAGGATGAACTCGTTTCGTGATTTGGTCATAAGCATATTGCCAACCTTTTTGCTCATTTACAACCCAATCTTTATAAGCAAGTGACCAAAATACATTGACATACCCTTGTTGTTTTGAAAGAGCTAACGTCCGTTCGCTAAATACTCCTTGTGGCGGACGCAAGTAAGTCATATCATTACGACCTGTTAACTCTTGATATTTAACTTTCACCTTCTCTAGTTCTCGTTTCAGTCGTTCATCGTCAACATTAACTAGGTTTGGGTGATGCCATGAATGATTTCCGATAATATGTCCTTCCGCCACCATTCGTTTAACAAGCTCTGCTTGGTCTAATAAATAATGACCGGTCACAAAAAAAGCAGCTGGAACTTTTTTTTCTTTTAGCACATCGAGGATCGCAGATGTATATCCATTCTCATAACCATTATCAAATGTCAGGTAAATTTCTTTCTTATCTGTGTCGCCAATATAAAATCCATCAAATTTAGTTAGCAATTTCTGATAAATCGGTTCTGTAGTTGACGGTTGATTGTTTGGCTGCCGATTAAAGCTCCAATGATATTCTTTATTGCTATTTGCATGGGTGGCTTGTTGAGGGAAACAAAAATTGATGAAAACTAACGAAAAAAATAGTAAAAAAGTGATTTTTTTCATGGAATCTGACCTCTCCTCATTATTTTATGTTAGTTTTTTCATTACTGAAAATTTTATCCATTATAAAATGAAAAGCGGTCGAGTCGATGGCGCCTGGAGTTAGACAGACGACAAAACTTACTTTCTTAACTTTTTAAAAAAAACCTACTATCCGTGCCGCCAGACTAGACGACAAGGATAGTAGGTTCTGCTCGATTTAAAATACCTTAGCTTTTAACTCAGAAAGCTTTTCAAACGATGATTTTTCTACATCCGCATGTAAGCTATTGCCGTGGGAGTCCATCGTTACAATTGCCGCGAATCTTTCTACTTGTAAATGCCACATTGCTTCAGGTACTCCCAACTCTAGTAGGTCAACACCGTCAACTTTCTTAATACAATCAGCGTAATATTGAGCCGCGCCTCCAATGGCATTTAAATAAACACCACCATGCTCACCAAGCGCTTTTAATGTTTTTGGACCCATGCCGCCCTTACCCATTACAATACGAATCCCAAATTTTTTCATAACATCACCTTGGTAAGGTTCTTCACGAATACTTGTTGTTGGCCCAGCTGCTTTCACGTGCCACTCGCCTTTTTCATCTTTCATCATAACTGGTCCACAATGATAAATGATTTGACCATTTAAGTCGATCGGTGCATCATGATCCATTAAATGATGATGAATGGCATCACGGCCAGTATGAAGGGCACCATTAATGATCACGACATCGCCAACTCTCAAGTCACGAACTTGCGCTTCAGTAACCGGCGCTTCTAAAACTACTTCTCTACTTGTCTTTTTTTCTTCAGTTTCCACTGCAACTTCATCTTCAACAAAATGAATTCTTTCGCCTTCACGATAATGCCAATCTGTAATTCCGCCTGAACCCGCATCAATCGTTACACCTAAACGGCGGAATGCCCAACAGTTATAAGCAACAGATACAAAGAAGCTAGCAGGCAAACGATTAATGGCGCCAATTTTGCAGCCAAGTAACGTTGCTTCACCACCAAATCCCATCGTACCAATACCTAGATTGTTTGCATGCTCCATTGCGTACTCTTCTAGCTTGCGTAGGACTTCGGTTGGATTTACATCTTCGGCGGTTCGGAGAAGTTGCTCCTTAGCTAATGAGGCACTTGAAATTCTGTCTCCTCCAATTCCAACGCCAATAAATCCAGCGCTACATCCTTGCCCCTGGGCTTGATACACTGAATGAAGAATACATTTTCTAATTCCATCTAAATCTCGTCCAGCTCTACCTAAACCTTCAAGTTCAGCCGGTAAGCTATATTGAATATTTTTATTTTCACAACCTCCGCCCTTTAAAATTAGGCGCGCATCAATTTCATCTTTTTCCCACTGATCAAAATAAATAATTGGCGTACCTGGTCCGAGGTTATTACCACTATTTTCACCAGTAATCGAATCAACTGAGTTAGGACGTAGCTTACCATTTTTAGTAGCCTCGTCAAGCGCTTCATAGATCGCTTTTTTCATCTCAATTTGGTTTGCTCCAACTGGCACTTTAATCTTAAACGTTGGCATTCCAGTATCTTGACAAATTGGTGATACATTTTCATCAGCCATAGTAATATTTTTTGTAATTGTTGCTAAAGACAAGGCTGCAGTAGTACCTGCATTTTCTTTTTCTTTAGCCGCCTTAATCGCGCGCCGTACATCATTTGGAAGATTCGTAGATGTTTCAACAATAAGCTTATACATGCTTTCTTTAAATTTTTCCAATTCCTATTTCCCCTTCCAGAGCAAAAAGTTTTTTATTCCCACTAATAATTATACAACGCAAAAGTACTAATTTGTCCAAAAATTTCGAAAAAGTTTGAAAGCGGTTACTAATGAAGTGTTGGTT
The DNA here is from genome assembly GCA_031761875.1 of Bacillaceae bacterium IKA-2. Taxonomy (GTDB): domain Bacteria; phylum Bacillota; class Bacilli; order Bacillales; family Anaerobacillaceae; genus Anaerobacillus. The sequence continues at coordinate 4,232,230 of CP134492.1, forward strand.
CAAAAAAAAAGCGGGCGAATTACTATCACGACTGAAGTCACGAGTTCACTTCGCCCCCCCTATGAACCTACTAATAATTGATATTCTCAATTTTTGTGTCAGATGTTAATAGATGAGTAGTGTTATTAATATAGCGAAAAACTGGTTTTTTGTTTTCTGAGAATTCAATTTTTGAAATTCCTGTGTTATTAATTACAAAAGGTCGATGAAAATCATTCCATTTTTCAGCTACCATTAAATACATTAGGAAAATACTAATAAAGCCCCCGTGTGAAACTAAAGCGACTCGGTGACGCTTATGTCCGCTTAGCAACTGATCTAAAACATATTTACAACGCTCAGTTATTTCCGGTACAAGCTCTGTCCCTGCTAACCCCGTTGTTAAAATCGAGTTACTATCGTTTAATTGTGGATATTGTAAATAAATCTCGTTTTTCGTTTTTCCTTCAAGCGGACCTAAGCCAATTTCTCTAATCTTGTCCCATTTTATCGTGTTCAAGGGCAGGCGATCACCAATAGCATTTGCGGTATCTAATGCTCGTGTTAAATCACTAGCATAAAGATAATCAATAGATTCTGACGCAAAATACTCTCCAAGTAGTTTTACTTGATTTTGACCAAGATCGGATAAGGGAAAATCTTTGCGCCCTTGAATAATTCCTTTTTCATTTGCCACAGACTGTCCATGCCTAATTAAGTATAAAATCAAAACTTACCTCTCCTTAGTAACTTTTTTAGCGATATTATTTTTACTCTATTGTATTATTTCTGAATTTTTTACATTTGTTTTCAATTTCATCAAGCATGTCGATAATTCGGTCGAGTTCTTCGACGCCCGCATCTTCCGGATCAATCGAATCTAACATCATCAAGACAAGCTCCATTTTTGCATATAAAAAATTTAACTGTTCTTTTGGTTCATGAATAGACTTACCCAATTTATAACTACCCCTTTCAAATCACTTTAAGTATAGTACGTTCAGCTCTTGAAAACAAAGATTTTACTTTTGATCTCAAATCTACTGTAAAATAGAGGAGTCAATTAACTGTCAATAGAGAGGACGTTTTCATTGTATAACGAAAAAACTATTAGCCCAGGCAACGATCCGTGGGAAACATACCTAGATATAGAACAATATGGTGAACTTCGCTTAACAAATGTAGAATTTACGACAACAACATTATGTAATATGCGTTGTGAACATTGTGCTGTTGGTTATACGTTAAAAACAAAGGACCCAGAACCAATACCTGTCGAATTACTAATTGAGCGGCTTGAGGAGATTCCGAATCTGCGTACTTTTAGCATCACTGGTGGTGAACCTATGCTATCGATGAAGTCCGTTGATAACTATGTAGTCCCGCTCTTAAAATATGCCCATGAAAGAGGGGTACGGACACAAATCAATTCTAATTTAACATTAGAGCTTAGCCGCTATCAAAAAATTGTTCCTTACTTAGATGTTCTCCACATTTCTCACAATTATCGTAATGTTGATGATTTCGTAGAGATTGGTTTTGCGATGATGAACCAAAAACCAACGTACGAACAACGAGCACAATATTTCACTCGTATCATTGAAAATGCTAAAGCATTAACAAGTCAAGGTGTTTTTGTCTCCGCTGAAACAATGATCAATAAAAGAACATTACCACATTTAGATAAAATTCATGACCAAATAGTCGAAATGGGTTGTCAACGTCACGAAATTCATCCCATGTATCCTAGTGATTTTGCTAGTAACTTAGAAGTAGCCACAATTGAAGAGTTACATCAAGGAATAGAGCTGCTATTACACAATCGTAATGATCAAGTGTGGATGTTATTTGGAACATTACCTTTTTATGGGTGTAGTACTAACCAAAAAGATTTGGCTCTGCTAAAGCGGCTTTATCAAGAAAAAAATGTAACCGTTCGTAATGACCCAGATGGACGTTCTCGCCTTAATGTAAATATTTTTGATGGTGACATTATCGTTACAGACTTTGCTGATCTACCTCCGCTAGGAAATATTAAGAACATGTCTTTGCTTGATGCATATCATAACTGGATTACAACGGATACAGCAATGGCGCTCACATGTCACTGTCCAAGTATCAAATGCTTAGGCCCAAACCTGCTTGTAAAAGATACATATTATAGAAATGTTGATTTCACCAAACAAAAGTCAAACATATAAAAAAAGGGTGTCAGACACCATGTGAACTACTTCACGTGGTGTCTGACACCCCAAAAAATTTATCTCGGTTGATTAGCTGAATAGAATTTTAAGGCAATATGGTCTTGAACCGGGATCCAAGCACCGATCCCTTGCTGGGTAACATTCTTGACTTCAATTCGCTTTTTACCGCCTTTAATAACTAAATAAACCTCACCATATGTTACTTTTCCTTTTTCATTAGCTGCTGGCACATAGGAATATAAATAGCCAACCTGGCTTACAGGGACATTATAGACTTGTTCTTTTTTAGTTCCATGGCCAATTACTGTTGAAAAGGCTAATGGTAATCCAGAATTTTCTATTGCCTTAATCATCATCATTTTTTGTACATCTTCGCTATTAGCGATTTGTGCTGTTAATCCTCCACTAACTTTCTTTTGTTGATCCTGTGTATACTTAATTTGCCTCGGTTTGCTCGCACCACGGTTATCGTGATAATTTGTATTGACCTTTTGATATTCCCAATTGACACTCGTTTCATTAGACTCATATGCTAATGGCCATTGTCCTAAATAAATAGAGGCGTTCAACATGAATGCCATTTTATTTCCTTTAATGGTAGATTCATTTAAAATCCGGATTAGTTCTGGATTTTCTATTTTCACATTGCCACTATCTAGTAGTTCCTGAGCCATCTTACTTGGCTGTAATTGAGGTAAATCTTGTGTTGGATTCGGATACGTGTTTTCCTTTGAAATATTCAATACATAATTAGGTATTCCCGATTCCTTTTCTTCAGTTTTTTTATCATTGGCCAAAGTCGCAAAAGGTTGAGCTATCAATAAGCATAAAACAGTCATAATTATTATTATATTTTTCATTTGATTTTACTTCCTCCTAAAACAGTTTTCACTTCTATAGTGGTTACTGCTATTTTTTTCGAATTAGGAAGAATTTATCCATTTCAATTTTAATTTAATTATAGCCGTGAACAAAACGCTCTAAATAAGGAAAAAACGATTGGATCATCGGCCCAATTGATAACGTTACAACAATTGTACCAACACCAATAGGCCCACCAAAAATAAATGCAAGAATCAATGCTGTAATTTCGGCAATTGTTTTCCCTACCATTAAACTCACTTTTAAACGAGTTTGAATTGCCATCATTAAGCGATCAATTGGAATAATTGCAAATTTCCCTTGTAAGTAAGTCGCGATTCCACCGCCCATTAAGACGACCCCGCCCAGTAAAACAACGATTTGCATGGCAATTGTTCCTGGTACAAAGTTATCCAAAGCATATAATAGCCAAAAATCGATAAAATATCCTAATAGAAGTACTGTAACAATCGCAATATATTCTGGTTTCGATCTCAAGATAATTGCGTTAACAAAAATTAAAATAACTCCAATTAAAATAACCCAAGTACCAACAGTAAAGCCTAATAAAACTGACAGACCAACAGCCAAAGCATCCCATGCTCCGGCGCCAAGTCTTGAAATAATTGTTAAACTTATTCCTAGGGATAAAATAAATAATCCTAAAAGAAAACTAATACCTCTCTTAATGTTTGTTCTCATCTATAACTCTCTCCTTGACCAATGATTATTTGAAAATATTCTATCCTCTCAAGTGAATGAATTTCATTCTACATGAATATTATCATCGATAAACTGATTTACATTTAAGAATAATAATCACCTATTTTTGGAAAATTAGATAGTAAGAAGATTAAAATGACCTAATTTTTTTGTTAAAGAAGGTGAGGCTCGACAATATGGATTTCCATTGGATCTGGAAAGCGATTTTAATTGTAATCGCTGGAACACTTATTTTGCGCGTTGCTGGTAGAAAGTCAATATCTCAATAGTTTTCAATATGATTATAACAGGGATTTTTGTTAGTCCTTGAAGTATATCATTTCCACCGCGTCCACTGCCTAGGGTTAATCTGTTGGTTTTAATGATTAGATCAGTTTGGACAGTAAATCAAGTAGTTTGGACAGTAAACGCAGTAATTTCGACAGTAAAACAATATTTTGGACAGTAAACATAGTAATTTCGACAGTAAAACAATATTTTGAACAGTAAACGTAGTAAAATTCCAACAATTATTAGTAAAACGAATGTTATTATTCAACAAAATCGAATTTTATCGGTACTTTGTTCCAAAAAAATGTATGAAAACAAAATTAATAGATAAATTAACTAAAGAGGATTTGAAGGGAGCCAAATAAATGGACACACAACATTTAAGACAAGAAGTCATTAACATTATTGATCATGATCATCTAGGTGTTTTATCAACAATCGAAGGAAGTAAGCCCCATGCAAGGTATATGATGTTTTTCCATGATGAATTACAACTTTATACTGCTACAAATAAGAAAACCCATAAAGTTGATGAAATAGAATCTAACCCCAATGTTCATGTGCTCTTAGGTTATGACCGCAAAGGTGATAAATATATTGAGCTTCAAGGAAAGGCCAGTATTGTCAATGACCAAGATTTAAAAGAAAAATATTGGAATGACCAATTAAAACCTTGGTTAGAAGGTCCTAACGATCCAGAGTATTGTTTATTACAAATCAACCCTGAACATATTGAGTTAATTGATGGAAATAACGAAACAACTGTCATTTAAAAGTCAAAACCTAAGGCCTCCCGCTGATAATTTGTGGAAGCTTTAGGTTTTTCTTGTAACATTCTCTAGAAACGTTACAATATAGATTGAGTATTTCACTCGATCTTTTTTTTGAATGGAGTTTTTTTATGGTAGTAGAAAAAAATAATCCTGTCTATCGTTATTGGGTTTTAGTCGGAATGGTACTTATCGCTGGTTTTTCTCAAGGAATGTTACTTCCTTTATTAGCAATTATGCTTGAACAAGTTGGTGTATCTTCCTCAATGAATGGACTTAACGCCGCTGGTCTATATATCGGTATCTTATTAGTGTCACCTTTTATTGAAAAACCCGTACGGCATTTTGGTTATAAACCCGTTATTGTAACAGGTTTGATTGTAATATCCTCTTCATTAATTTTATTTCCATTTTGGCAAGTGTTTTGGTTTTGGTTTATACTAAGAATTATTGTTGGTATTGGTGATAATCTAATTCATTTTGCAACTCAAGTTTGGATTACATCAACCAGCCCAAAAGATAAGCGTGGACGGAATTTATCGATTTATGGGTTAGCGTTTGGAATCGGCTTTGGAATTGGTCCATTAATGACTCGACTTCTTTCTATTAATGAATATTTACCGTTTTTTATCGCCTCTATTACTAGCCTTTTATCTTGGTTTTTCGTCATGCTACTAAAAAATGAGTGGCCTGACAGAGAAATTGAAACAGCTTCAAAACTTAGCACTACTGCAAGATATAAAAAAGTCATTTCTTTAGCTTGGTTCGCTCTTTTGCCGGCATTTTGTTTTGGATTTTTGGAAGCATCTTTACATGGTAACTTCCCTGTTTATGCACTAAGATCCGGAATGACGATAGAAACAGTTTCAATTCTTCTTCCTTCATTTGTAGTTGGTAGTTTAATTACCCAACTTCCTTTAGGAATACTCAGTGACAAAATCGGCCGTAAAAAAGTAATCCTTGCAGTTATTGCGTTCGGATTTAGCGCATTTATGACCATGCCTTTCGTCGAACAATCATTAATAAGTTTACTAATATGCTTTATTTTGGCTGGAATGTTTTTAGGGTCGCTATTTTCTTTAGGAATTGCTTATTTAGCCGATTTAATTCCAGGTTATTTACTTCCAACTGGAAATGTAATGCTTGCTGTTTGCTTTGCATTAGGAAGCATTGTTGGACCTGTCGTTGGCGGGGTTTTCATTGATATTTTTGAAACCGGAAGTATTTTTTATTCAATTAGCGGGATGTTATTGATCGTTTTTGTTGCAGGGATTATTTTCCAACCAGCTGACGATGTACATGCCAGCAAAGTAGAAACTCATGAAGCAATATAAGTAATATAAGTAATATAAGTAATATAAGTAATATAAGACAGTATCGATTATTGTCAAATTATGCTTTATCAACCAAGAAAAGCTCAAGCTCCTCGAGCGGCTAGGTGCTGCTCCTGCGGTTACTCGTCGCAAAATCAGCTATGAAGTAACTCAATGATGTGTCTTGGAGCTAGAAAGACACGAAAATTTTATGATTTCTTACTTGAATGAATTTCATAATACTAATAAGCTAGCCACATAAAGCTACATCCAGTTGAAAATGTTTTAATTAAACTATATAATACCCTAGTGGCACTGAATCTGAATTATGAAATTCATTTACTTTTCGACAAAATAAAACAACAGCCTTCTAAAACGAAGACTGTTGTTTTTTTATGATTCTTAAGTACGTCAACTTCAAAAAATCAGCGTATTTGTTATGTTTGGTGTTAATTACAATTTACTTACACTACAAGTAATTCCTTGTAGATCAGTTCATTTAGTTCTTTACCTGAAAATGTTTTCCTTAGTACATTTTTTATTGGCAGCTTTAACTCATTTTCTAAATTAGTAAGATACTCGGCTTGGCCAATAATGTGAACATGCTTCCATCCATACTTCTTACTGTCTTGTTCAATTAAAGGCAACATGCTACGTACCCAACGCTGTTGATTAGCGATAACTCTCTCTTGATATTGGTCACGGTGGTTGGCACCTGAAGCCGTTTTTGCCGTTGCTGCCGCCCCTTCGAACTTCCGCCAATCATCTGTATATGCATCGAATTTATATTGATTAGTTACTTCCATTTCTCCTAATGCAGTATTTATCAAAATGATTTCATCTTCATTAGCAACAATAACTCCACATGAGGGGAAGTCATTTTGAATTGATTCTATTTGCAGTAACTCTGGATAGCCCTCCCAGAAAAAATCAGTTTCTACAGGTATTTGTAAAAAGTGAACCGAGAAAAGATCGTTCTTATTCGAAGCGAAAATGACAATACTCTTTTGAAAGTTTGGAATAGAGTCATAAACTGTTTTTTCAACTTTTTTCATTAATTTAGTATACCTTTTTAACTCGTCTTGATTACCACTTAATTCAGTATAAGACTGTAACTTTTTGAGACCGTTTTTCAGTCTTATTTTCCAAGATCCATTTTGACATTCACTTCGATCAGTATTTAAGTAAATAGATAATACTTTCTCTCCTTCAAGATACTCATGACCTTTTAGTTCCTTAATTACATCTACTAATGACATTAAAATCCTCCTTTAAAATATAGACTACTTACTTATAACCTAAATCGCTGATTAGCAAACATTTATTTTTTTCCAAAAAAAATAAACAGTCCGCAAACTTAACGATTCCCCAATTGTAGTTTCGAAAATAACTAATCACGCACCAAAAGAAGGCAATCACAGGAATGTGATTGCCTTCATAACCCATTTACACATAGCTACATTTCAAAATCAATGTTATAGGGCCGTAGCGGTTTTTGTCTGCCGTAAACACCTCTTTCAATTAGTGATAATTACCGTTGAACTACAATTACCTTGTCCAATGCTATCACACCCCTCATGAGATGAAGCTTCAAAAAACTTATTCACTTTCCTTACATCATATTGAATGACTAGCTTGTGTATCTGGATTTCACGAAGAAGATTTTGATGTCCCCTTCACTAATTAGCCTTTACATAAGAAGAAATATTATGTAACCTTTTTTTCTTCAATATTTTCAGTTATAATTTCAGCATCATTTTTCTTTTTTGTGCTTTCAAACATCGTCATTAGCTGGTCTTTAGTATCTTGAGCCACCTGGATCACTTCTGCGGAACTAGTTTTTAATTTCTTAATATTTCCTGATATAGCCTTTAAATCACTGTTTGTATCGTCAATAGCTTTCGTCACTTTACTGCTAGCCGCTTTCATTTGGTCAATTATTCCACTTCGATTTTCATTTAAAAACTTAAAAAAATCAGCTGTTGTCTTGCTGCAAGTTGTCATACAACCACTAACCTTGGACTTAGATGATGCAGCGATAACTACAGACCCAATAATTCCTCCAATAATAACACTACGTATTAGAAGCTTTTTATTTTCTTCTTCCATCTTCAACACTCCCTATCCCAAAGTAACATAGTTACATTTTAACAATGTTTCAGCTAAATCGGGCGTTAATTTTAAAAAATATTATCTAGCAGCTATTTTTTCGTTTATAAACTTCACTATTGCGATGAATGAGCACCCACTCACCTTAATTTATAAAAAATAAAGCCGTCTCTATTCGTAGTTTCAATTTCTTCTCTTGCTACTAATAAATCTAAATGACCAATTATTTCAGACATCGTTAGCGTTGGTTCATGCATAAAGACGCGAGGAAAATATTGTTTACAAATTTCAAAGCTAGAAATCCCCTCACTTGGTATCATCCGCTTCAACCGAGCTGCTTTTTCGTCATGCTCCTTAAAACGACTTTCTAACAAGCCTTTCAAGTCTTCAACTTCCTCACCATGACCTGAATAAACTTTCCTGACATCTAGCCGAAGACATTTTTGCAATGAGTCTCGGTACTGTAACAAAGTAAGGGGTCGTGATTCCTCCTGAATATATGGTGGTTCTAATATTGCATTTGATGAAATATGAGAAATTATATGGTCTCCACCAAGTAACAAGCCCTCTTTTTCATCATACAAAGAGATGTGACTTTGTGCATGTCCTGGTGTCTCTATTACTGACCAACCCGGTAAACCATCAAGCTTGTCACCTTCTTTAATCTCAACATCAAGACCACGCTCACCTGTGAAAGAAAGGAATTCATTATTTTGTTTTATCATCTTCTCAATTAACTCTTCTGTAACGCCTTGTTTCTTAAAAAAACCTTTTAAATATTTTTCGACAAATAAAAGAAAATCTGCTTTTTTTGTCAACCAAGCTTCGTTTTTATAATGACCAATTATTTTTGCATTAGGAAACACATCTTCTATTAAACCAACATGATCAGGGTGATGATGGGTTAAAATTATTTGTTCAATATCATTTGTACGATAACCTAATTGTTGAAGTGATTCCAAAAGAACATTTTTTGCAGCTAGTGTTCTAGGGCCCGTATCAACTAAAGTTAACGCATCACCTTTTACTAAATAAACGTTCACTGGACCTACTAAAAATGGCGTCGGTAATACTATTTTTTCAATTTCTTTTGTCTTAGAAAGCATTTAAGCTTTGCAACTCCCTTCAAGTAAAGATTTCTATAAAGTACATTTTACAATATAATATATATATATGTTAGTTTTTTCTCAATGCTGTATTTGAATCCACTACTAAATATTGATTTTAAGAGAGATACGGTATTATTTTTTGTTTAAACTCATTAAAAAAAAAAAGAGCTTAACTTAATATCATTAAGTTAAACTCACTACTTTATTAATTATAAGCCTCAGTAAGATAAACATCAGTATCTAGTTTTTCAAATCCACTAACTTCAGGATTTTCTAGACCTTTTAGTTCTTTGCTCAAACGATCAATTGTTCTTTTCATTTCCTCTAGAACTTTCACATCTACTGTTACCGTCATAAGATGTCCCCCCCAACTTTTCTACTTTAGAGTATTCATTCCCGTTTAAAATTAAATTAGTTTTACTTATGTGAATATTCTAATAAATTAAAAGACTTTTGTATATAGCGATTTAACGCTGTAAACGGTTACAATTGTGACAATTTTGTGAACCTTGCTTAGCTTGACTAATTATCTCCTTCAATTTGATGTGGACAAGTCTGTGGATAACCACTTAAAAAATAACTGATAATTAGAAAAATAAAATAATTCAAAATATTGTAACATTTGAAGCACTTTATTTTGTTAAAGAAGAGGTATAATTGAGTTATCAAAAATTCAGAAAAGGGAACGATGCCGCATGAGACGTATATATAGTAAATCATTTGAAGAGCTTGTCGAGGAGAATAAACTAGAGTTAATGAACAACCCTGCTGAAATCAAAAAGCTTGAGATAAAATTAGAAAAGAAACAGCTTAATTATTCTAAGAAAAATTAAATAATTGATTAATTTTCTTTTCCATTGATAACTTAGTGAATTTCATAATCTTATTAAATTCTTTTAATTTAAATATCAGAAAAACCAAGATCTCTCTTCCTTCATATTTTGGGAAGAGATCTTGGTTTTTCTGCTATATTAGAATGTAAAATGCTAACAATAGCTTCTGGTAGACATCACTCCAAGTTCAAAAGCTATCCAATTTCTTAGCTACTAATAAAAGAGGGAACCCGCAAAAATTTGGGTTCCCTCTTTTATTATTCGTATTTTTTTAAAATAGATTGTAACTTTAAAGCTAAGCCTAGTTCACCTTTAATTTTTAACTTACCACTCATATAAGCGACAGTAGGATTCAATTTGCCAGCTATTAACTTTAATAAATTCTCTGCTGATAACGTTAATGTACAGTCAGGCTCTTCTTTTTCTTCGTCAAAAATTTGAACCTGATCGTCTCTAATTATTACTTGATACGAGCCTTCTTCATCACCATTTAAATCAAACTGGTATCCTCTGTTAACCCCGCTAATTCCTTCAGGGTTTTTGTTCATCTTTTCTGCTAGCTCAACTAAAGTATTTTTTACTGCCACGCTGTTCCCTCCTAATTTAAATTAATTTGTATATCTAATTAGATATACAGGACATAATTCCATTATTTCTCTAATTCATTTTTAATTAGCTCTTGAACTTCATTAGCAACTACCTTTAGATTTTTATTTAGGTATTCTTCTGCTTTTATACAAGGTAAAATTGTAACTGTTACAACTGCTGGCTTGATTAACCCTCCATTTCCTTCCAAAATTTTATACGATCCCTTAATGGCAACAGGAACGATTGTTGCACTAGCTTTTTGGGCTAACTTAAAACTCCCTGATTTAAAAGGGTTCATTTTCATGCCTTTACTTCTTGTCCCTTCTGGAAAAACAACGATAGAAGTACCTTTTTTAATATTTTCTGCTCCTTCATTAATAGCCTTAATTGCCTGCCGACGATCTTTTCGATCAAGAAACACACAATTCATATAAACCATCCAGTCTCTAATGATTGGTAGTTTTTTTACCTCTATTTTGGAAATAAAGCCCATTGGTCTTTCAAGATAGCCTAATAAAATAGGAATATCAAAATTCCCTTGATGATTACTTACCAATACAAAATGTCCATTTTCGGGTAAGTTTTCTCGCCCTTTCACTTCAATAGTTGATCCAGTTAATTTCACTAAACTTCGTCCCCAACTGGTCTCTGTCTGATAAATAAGTAGGTCCATTTCTTCTTTTTGCCCATTTTTATATAATTTTTTCACCTTTTGTAAGGCTGGATATGTAAGCATTAAACGATACCAAAAATAAATATACCAAATTACAGTTCGAACCATAATAACCTCCAATAAAATTGTCTAAACCAAAGAGTGAGCATTAAGATGCATTAGCCATTCTCCCTAATTTCGACGAGCATACTTTTTATCTCCTCGTTTATTATACAACCTAACAACTAAAAACGGAAAAATTCTTTTATGAAAATAAAAGTCCCAAAATAGATGAGTGTCTACTTTGGGACTTTCGTTTAGTCAAATTTATTTTGTATTTTTCTTTTTTGCAGATAATCCACCTTTACTTAACGGTTCATTTGAAAATTCATGATCTGGTGATACCCCCATTGGGTTTACACTTCTTTCTCCAGCAATATTCGGGTCCTTATTTCCACTTGTGGGCCTTGGTTTTCTTGCCATATTATCACCTCCTGCATGGTCATAAGTTTCCCTAACGACGACAGATTATAACTGTTCTCAGTCAACCAACGACATTAAGAAAAAATAAAAAGGTCAACCCCTTTAAGGGCTGACCTTGACTGATATTTTCATCCAAGAAAAAGTGATTCGGGATCTTCTAGTAGTTGCTTCACTTTCACTAAGAAACTAACCGCTTCTTTTCCATCAATTATCCGGTGATCATAAGAGAGAGCGATATACATCATCGGTCTATTTTCAAATTGATCGTCACTGATGGCAACTGGACGCTTCTGAATTGTATGCATCCCTAATATTCCTACTTGTGGACTATTGAGGATTGGAGTCGACCATAGAGAGCCAAAAACTCCTCCATTTGTAATCGTGAATGTGCCACCTTGAAGGTCATCCAGCTTTAATTTATTTGCTTTTGCTTTTATGGCAAGGTCAGAAATTTCCTTTTCAATTTCTGCAAAGCTTAATCGATCTGCTTCTCGAACGACTGGGACAACTAATCCCTCATCCGTTGAAACTGCAACACCAATATCATAAAACTTTTTGAGAAGAAATTCATCTCCTTGGATCTCAGCATTAACTGCAGGATATTGTTTTAATGCTGCTACAACTGCTTTTGTAAAAAGTGACATGAAGCCAAGTTTAACGCCATGCTGCTCATAAAATTTATCCTTTCGACGATTACGCAGTTTAATAACTTCGGTCATGTCGATTTCATTGTAAGTTGTCAGCATTGCTGCTGTTTGTTGTGCCTCAACTAACCGCTTCGCAATTGTTTTCCGTCTTCTTGACATTTTCACTCGTTCAATTGGCTTGTTTCCTTCTTTGCTTTCAATTATCTTTTCAGGCTTTGAAGTTGCTTCAGACTTTTCTACAATCGTTTCTGCTGCTGCTTTTTCTTCTTGTTGGTAAACTTCTACGTCTTGCTTTCGTACTCTTCCTAAAGGGTCATTTGTCTGGATGTTACTTACTTCATAGCCTTTTTCCCTTGCTAGTTTTCTCGCGCTTGGAAAAGCTAGTGGTCGTTGTTGTGACGTTTCATTTTCATGAATTTCGTCTTTTGGCTCTTCTTGTTCTTTTGTTTCAACAGTTTCTGAACTCACTACACTATCCCCATCTTCAGCGATAATTGCAATAACTTCTCCAACATTAACTACATCTCCTGCTTCTTTAAGCACTTCTTTTAAAACACCCGTGAAGTCAGAGTTGAGTTCAACGTTTACTTTATCGGTTTCCAACTCAACTAAATAATCACCTTGTTTAATTTTATCTCCTGGTTTTTTTAGCCATTGAGCAATAGTGCCTTCTGTTACAGACTCTGCAAGTTCTGGTACGATAATTTCTTTCATTGATTAATTCTCTCCCTTTACGTGCGAATGTCGGCTAAACGCATCAGCAACAATCCTTCTTTGCTTACTTTTATGCACCGTTGGATTAGCTTCGGCTGGACTTGAGCGAAATGGTCTACCAATATAACGAATTTTCACATTTACTCCTGCAAGAGGGCGAATTTTTAAATTGATATATGACCAAGCACCCATATTTTTCGGTTCTTCTTGAACCCAAACAATTTCAGTAAGCAAAGGAAATTTCGCAATAACCTTTTCAATATTTTCCTTTGGAAATGGATATAATTCTTCAACTCTAACAAGGTGAAGCCAATCAGCGGACTCGCCTTCTTCTGTCAATTTTTCTTTCAGTTCAATAGCAATCTTTCCACTAGATAAAACAAGACGTGTGACGGCGCCGCTTACTGCTTTACTTTCTTCTTCAATAATTGGTTGGAAGATTCCTTCTGCTAATTCTTTTGCCTCTGATGCTGTTAATGGATGCCTTAACAAACTTTTCGGTGTCGTGATCACAAGCGGACGAACATAATCTTTTTCTAAAAGTGCCGCTTGCCTTCGTAAAAGATGAAAATACTGAGCTGCACTTGATAGATTAGCAATTGTCCAATTATTTTCGGCAGAAAGCTGTAAAAATCGTTCTATCCTTGCACTAGAGTGTTCTGGCCCTTGTCCTTCATAGCCATGAGGTAACAATAATACTAATCCAGACTTCTGTCCCCACTTTGCTCTTCCTGCTGAAATAAATTGATCATAAATAACTTGAGCACCATTGGCGAAGTCACCGTATTGGGCTTCCCAGATCACAAGAGTCTCTTGTGCCTTGACGCTGTATCCATACTCAAAGCCAACAACAGCAGCTTCCGATAACGGACTATTATGGATTGCAAAAGAAGCTTGATATTGGTGTAGTGGTAAAAACTCAGCTTCGTTTTTATAGTCATGCAAAACAATATGGCGTTGGGCAAAAGTTCCCCGTTCAGAGTCCTGCCCTGTTAACCTTATTGGCGTACCATCCTTAAGAATTGTTGCAAATGCTAATGTCTCGGCTAACGCCCAATCAATTTTGCCACCATCTTTAAATGCCTCTTGACGACGCAGTAAAATCTTCTCTAGTTTAGGCATTACAGTAAACGTCGCAGGCCAAGTAAGCAACTGATCGTTAATTTTTTTAAGTTCTTCAAAATCTACTTTTGTTTTAATTTCTTCTAATGAATGAAACATATTGTTTGGTGCACGTAAATCAATTACTTGGTCCGTATCCGTATTTATTTTCGGTAATAAATTATAAGATTCTTGCAGCTTACTCTGAATTTCTCTTTCTAGCTTACTCTGTTCTTCCCCAGTACTTATTCCTTGATCGATTAACTTATTTTTATATAAATTTTTGACGGTTGAATGACTTCTAATCTTTTCATACATTTTTGGCTGTGTCATTGCCGGTTCATCCATTTCATTATGCCCGTATCGGCGATATCCAATAAGATCGATAATAAAATCTTGCTTGAATTTTTGAAGATATTCAAAAGCAAGATTCATTGCTTTAAGACAAGCTTCTGGATCATCTGCATTTACATGAATAATTGGAATTTCAAAACCTTTCGCTAAATCACTAGCGTACTTAGTGGATCTTGAATCTGAGCTTGTCGTTGTAAATCCGATCATATTGTTTGCAATAATATGAATACTGCCACCTGTATGATATCCTTTTAGATTGCTTAGGTTCAGTGTTTCAGGAACAATCCCTTGACCAGGAAATGCCGCATCTCCATGAATAATAACCGAGAGTGCCATAGACACATCTTGATCCGGGTAACCACTTTTTGTTCTTATATCTTGTACAGCCCTGGTATATCCTTGAACAACTGGGGCGACGAACTCAAGATGACTAGGATTATTGGCTAATGTTACTCTTGCCTTTGTTTGTTTAATTTCCAAGTCTGCACCGAGATGATATTTCACATCTCCCGTCCAACCGAAATTAATACCAGTTGAACCTTCAGAAGGAACTAAATCTTTATTTGGTGCTTGTTGAAACTCAGCAAAAATCTTCTCTAGAGGTTTTCCTAACACATGAGCTAACACACTAATTCTGCCACGGTGTGACATACCCATCAAGATTTTGGTAACTCCTTGACCAACGGCATCTTGAGTAAGTTTTTCTAGCATCGGTACGAGCGCATCAAGTCCCTCTATTGAAAAACGTTTTTGACCTACAAATGTCCGTTGCAGAAAATTTTCAAACTCTTCAACTTCTGTTAGTTTTTTTATTAACTTTTTTTTCACTTCAACAGAAGGCTCTTCCATTAATATGCCGCTTTCAACCTGTTCTATTAACCAGTTTTTTTCTGCTTTACTGTTAACGTGACTCCATTCAAAACCAATTGTGCTCGTGTAGCACTGCTTTAAATATTCAATTGCCTCAAAGCCATCTCTAGCAGATGAAGTTGCAGCTATAGTTTCTGCGGGTAATGTTTCTAAATCTGATCTTGTTAATTGAAAGCTCCCTAGCTTAAGGGTATCACCTTTCATTTCTTCGTTAAGTGGATCTAGGTCTGCATACAGATGGCCGTAATTTCTTATATAATCAGCTAACTTCGTTGCAGAAACAACCCTCGTTATCTCATCTAGATTACTGATTGAATTTACTTTTTTAACCGGGTTTAAATGTACTGGTGGACCCCATTTTTCAAAGGCGATTTTATAGTCATCATCAACTTGTGAATTGTCTTCTTTGTACCGATCATATACATCCATGAGGTAAGCCAAATTCGGCCCAGAATAATGCTCCCAAGGATTTTCGCTATTCTTCATCACTTTATCCATTCAAAACCCTCCAACTACTACGTATCATCAATTTGAAGCTAAACCATAAACTTTCCTACTATATATCATATTCAATTATTCTAATGAAAACACTACTATGAATAAAAGCATTCTTTTTACATTTACAACATTACCATAGTGTTAACTTACATCAAAGAAAAAAGACCTCTAAATGAACAAAAAAAGGTTCAGTGCTCTGGAAATTGAACGCGCCAGAGAACTAACCTTTTCTCATATAGTTATCTTTAAATATTTTACATTTCTCATTATTATACAAGCATTAATTATTCGATTTTTTTCTTCGCTTTTCTTCGCGCTTTTTAGCTAATTCATCAACAATTGGTTCAGATACAGAAGTTTTTTTTGATTTCTTCCATATATCATCATCAAGACCTTGGAACAAGTCCGTCACCTCATCAGAATCAGTTTCTTCTAGACCAACTTCCTCAAACAACAGCACATCCTCATCTTCATCTTCGTCTTCATCAAGAAAAAGATCGTCATCAAAATCGAACATTAATTCTTCCAACATACTATCAACATCATCCTCTAAAACATCATCAAGCTTTTTAATTGTTTCTGATAATGTCCTTAACTTAACACCATAAAGATTACAAACTTCATCTTTAGACAGTTTATCCTCACCAAAAAACAAATAAAAATATCCAACAATATAATGAAGGGCTGCAGTATATTTTGGAATACTCCTAATATTTCCGCCGGTTTTCAGACAATACGTCTTCCATAAAGTGGTAGCCACACTTTCAATCATCGTTTGCATTTCTTCTGGTAATTTAAGATTTTCTTTGTAAAGTTCAATTACTTGTTCTTGTTGTTGATTATCCCATTCTATTTCATCAATATCAAAAGGTGCCATAATAGGTTCGTCATAGATGATCTCAATGATATCTGGAAATAACTCACCCGTAAATTCTTTTGGAGTAAATACATCTGCATGAAATTCAAAAAAAGATAAGATATTTTCAATCTTTGTGGTATCTTCAATAATTTGAAAAACTGTGAAGAATAGCAACCGGTTACGGTACTCAATAACAGTTCCGATAACATAGCAATTTTCAAGAGACTTTCCAGGGGAAAGTACTTCTTTTAAGCCAAACATGTTAATTTGCTGTTTCTCTAACGTGAAAATGTCTTCTACATCAACCACATCATTATGATCCTTGACAACTTTGTAAATTGATGGCGCCACCCCATCCCATGAATGAAGCGCATCTATTAACGCTGATCTCTTAATTTTTTTATCTTGTTTTTTAATATAAGTTTGTAAAATTGTTTGTTCATTATTAACAATGGGTAACCAGAAAATGATCCAAACCATCAGCAGAGTTGCCACTTGATCAAAAGTTTTATCCTCTTCAATAAACACGTCTTCTAATAATTCATCAATGTATGCATCAATATCTTCTTGATAATTCGTAACAGCAAATTGTAAAATATTTTGCTTCAACTCTATTAATTCAGCATCAATATGTTGTGTGATTCCTGCTGGGTTTTTATTAGCGCAACAATGCTTGTACTTTTTCCCACTTCCGCAGGAGCAACGCTCATTTTTACCCACAATTTTCATTTCGAATTTCTCCTCTCAAAAGTAATCACAACCTAACCTACTTATCGGCAATTTTCCTATTTCTTTCGTTTCTTCTACAATATTAACTATTTTCAATTTCCTCAATAAGTAGCGATAGTTCTTCCCAGCGTTCCATCTGATTATCGAGCTTAATTTCTATTTCTTTTTGCTTAGCAAGCAAATCATTTATTTTATCAATGTCACTACCCGAGCCTGCAATCTCAGCCTCAAGTGTTTCTTTTTTTTCTTCAAGAGTAGCAATACGGCCCTCGATTTGATCCCAGTCTTGCTGATCTTTAAATGAAAGCTTTTTCTTACGCTCTTTTCGTAACGTTTGCTCTTTTTTCTGTGTTGGCGCCGCTTCCTTTTGTTTTAACGTTTCTAACTCGCGATTCGCTTTTGCCTCTTCCATGTATTCAGAATAACTACCTTGGAATCGACGGATCTCCTTATCGCCAAATATGAGTAAACGATCGACTACTCGATCTAAAAAATAACGATCATGGGAAACTGTTATCACGACACCTGGAAACCCATCTAAATAGTCTTCTAAGATGCTTAACGTTTGAATATCTAGATCATTTGTTGGTTCATCTAAAAACAATACGTTAGGTTCTGCCATTAATATTTTTAATAAATAAAGGCGGCGGTGCTCACCACCTGATAAACGACGTATATACGTCCACTGCATCTTCCGCGAAAATAAAAAGCGTTCTAACATTTGCTCAGCAGTTATTGTTTGGCCATTAGCGGTTTGAACAACTTCAGCAATTTCTTTAATGTATTCAATAACTCGTAAATTACCGTTCATCTCCTCGTCACCTTGAGTATAATAACCGATACTTACTGTCTCCCCAACGTCAATTACACCACTATCAACTGCAACACGACCTGCCAAAATATTCAATAGTGTTGACTTACCACTACCATTTGGACCGATAATTCCAAGTCGCTCATCAGGAACAACTAAATAGCTAAAATCCGAAATAAGTATTCCTTCATCATACGATTTCGAAATTTTTTCTACTTCAATTACTTTACCGCCAAGCCGCTTAGAGCCGATCGAAAATTCGATATTCTCTTGGGCGATTGGTCCTTTCTTGTTTTGTAACTCATCTACACGCTGAATTCTTGCTTTCTGCTTTGTAGTTCTTGCCTTGGCGCCACGGCGAAGCCAGGCTAATTCACGGCGCAATGTATTTTGGTGTTTTTCTTCATTTTTCCCAACCACTATTTCACGCTCTGCTTTTTTTTCTAAAAATAACTCATAGTTACCTTCATACGTATAAAGGGTTCCAGCATCTAACTCGAAAATTCGATTCGTGACTCGATTTAAAAAATAACGATCATGGGTTACGAGTAGGAGTGCCCCTTGATATTGAGATAAAAACCCTTCTAACCATTCGATTGTTTCATTATCTAAATGGTTTGTTGGCTCATCTAAAATAAGCAGGTCAGCCTTCTGAATTAAGGACTTTGCGATCGCGACACGTTTTTCTTGTCCACCCGAAAGAAGTGCTACTTTTTTAGAGAAATCTGTAATCCCTAAGCGTGTTAAGACTGTTTTTGCAACAGTACTAGCTTCCCAGGCGCCTAGTTGATCCATTTTTTGCTGTTTTTGAAATAAGATTGTTTGCAGCTTTTCATTGCTAGGGTCGATACCTAAATTAATTAATGCTTTTTCATAGTCACGCATCGCAACCATAATTGCCGTATCACCGAAATATATTTGTTCAAGAATAGTTAACGATTGATCTAACTTCGGTTGCTGTGGTAAATATTCAATGTTAAATTGATTAGCGTGAGTGATTTTACCATTATCCATCGATTCAAGTCCCGCTAAAATTTTTAAAAGCGTTGACTTTCCCGTTCCATTCACACCAATAAAACCAATTCGGTCTTTTTCTGTAACCATAAAAGATAGATCCTCAAACAACGTTTTGTCACCATATGTTTTATATAAATTATCAACTGAAAGAATACTCATGAAACTCATACCTCATTTTTTCGTATAGTAAGTATATGTATTATTCCTATTATAGCAAATTCATCAGATTTTAGATGCTTGATCATAAAAACTTATCAGAAACTAGGCTCTAAAACTATACACAAAAAATCCTAATGCGGATATTATAGAGATGGAGGTGCTTTTCATGGTTCAAAGAGATGAACGAACACTAGCAATGTTAATTTATTTAATTAGTTTTTTTACCGCTTTTATTGGTCCACTTATCATTTGGTTATTGAAAAAAGACGAATCAGACTTCATTGATCATCATGGGCGCGAGTATTTTAATTTTATGATTTCATTTACCGTTTATTCGATTATTAGTGCGATATTAATCTTAGTTGCTCTTGGTGTTTTTATGCTTATCATTCTTGGTATCGCTGGCTTTATTCTGACGATTGTTGCCGCAATTAAGGCTTTGGATGGGGAGTATTATCGTTTCCCATTTATTTTCAGGATTTTATAAATCTTGATTTGAAGTGTATAATTAGACTTAACTAAAATGAGATAAAAGCTATTTTTTAAAGGAGTTGTCCAAATGAATCTTTCTAATTCCAACCGCGAGAAACCTAGAGTCCTGATCATGACTGCCGTTGCTGCTGAGCAAGAAGCTGTCTTACGAGGAATCAAAAATAATAGTAAAATTGATGTTGTCGCAGCTGGAGTCGGACCTGTACAGGCCGGGGTTAGTACAACAAAAGCGTTAAGCAAAGCAAACTATAATTTAGTGATTAGTGTTGGTATCGGTGGCGGATTCAGTGGCCATGCAGAAATGGGTGATGTCGTTGTGGCAACCAGTATTATTGCCGCTGATCTCGGTGTCCAAACAGGAGACGGCTTTGTTTTTATCGAACAGTTAGGCTTTGGCTCTTCACAAGTTTCTATAGACGAATCGCTTGCAAAAAAAATAAGCACAGCTCTAAAAATAGCTGAACTATCGATTAAAAGGGGGCCGATCCTCACTGTCAGTACTGTTACGGGTACACAAGCGACAACTTTAGAAATGATTTCTAGAGTCCCAGGCGCAACAGCCGAAGCAATGGAAGGCTTTGGTGTTGCGACAGCCGCCGCCGACGCTGGAGTTCCGGTCCTTGAAATACGGACTATCTCAAACCTTGTTGGTCCCCGTGACCGAAGTGCTTGGCAATTAAAAGAAGCTCTTGAAACTTTAGAAAATGTAAGTTCAGTATTAGCGGAGGTGTTATAAAATGAAGATCGTATTTTCTCCCTGTCCTAACGATACATTTATATTTCACGCTTTAGTTCATGGCTTAGTACCTGGCGCGCCAAAGCTAGACGTTACGTATGCTGACATTGATGTAACAAACAAGTTAGCCCTTGATAGCAACGGTCCTGATATTTTAAAAATTTCATTTGCAGCTCTACCGTGGGCGCTTTCTGAATACGCCTTACTTCCATGTGGCGGAGCTCTTGGCAGGGGTTGTGGACCACTTGTTTTAGCAAAAGAAAGCTTAACAAACCCAGCATCACTAAGTGGAAAGCGTATTGCTGTTCCTAGTGAACGTTCAACAGCTTATTTACTTTTTCGCTTGTGGGCGGCACGTCTTGTTCCAGGAGGTGTCGGCGAAATAGTTGTCATGCCGTTCCATGAAATTATGCCTGCCGTTCGTGAAGGTCTAGTTGATGCAGGTTTAGTGATTCATGAAGCTCGCTTTACATACAAAACATTTGGATTATCACTTCTCACTGATTTAGGAGACTGGTGGGAGGGCGACACCGGATTACCGATTCCGTTAGGAGCTATTATCGCTCGCCGCTCGCTAGACTTAAAAGCTATTTCAGGCTGGATTCGCAAGTCTGTTGAGTATGCTTGGGCACATCCTGAAGAATCACGTCAATATGTAATGAGTCACGCCCAAGAGCTATCACCAGAAGTGGCAGATGCTCATATTGATTTATATGTTAATCAGTTTTCGGCAAATTTAGGTGAAGATGGTTACGCGGCGATCACAGCTTTACTCGGTCGAGCTGCAAAAGAAGGCTTAATCCCAGAAGTTGATTTAGAGGCTTTACGATAATATCGTATAACCGTCACTTGTTATTAAGAGCGCATTTCAATTAGGAAGCCCTGACTCGAAATTATCTAGGAATCGGAGATGTCTTATATGAATAAACTTCTTTCCAACCAATCTCCTTATTTACTGCTAATTTTAGCGACCATGATCTGGGGCGGGAATTTCGTAATTGGGCGCGCAATTGTTGGTGAACTCCCACCCTTTACATTGTCATTTCTGCGCTGGATTTTGGCTGCTTTGATTTTTATCCCCTTTGTTTGGGGTGAATTAGTGATTCAAAAAGAAAAACTACTAAAACATTGGCGTCCCTTACTTTTAATGAGCCTGACAGGTATAGCTGGGTTTAACACCATGCTCTACGCTGGATTGCATTATACGACATCGATTAACGCATCACTCGTTAATACTACAGCTCCAGTACTTTTTGCTGCCCTTGCTTACTTTATTTTAAAAGAGGGAATTAACAAAAATCAGGTGAAGGGAATTATTTTATCTTTAGCAGGCGTTTTACTAATTTTTTCCCAAGGCTCATTAGATATTTTGCTTACCTTTTCTTTTAACATCGGCGATCTAATCGTATTTGCTGCAGTTATCCTATGGACACTTTACTCGATTATCATTAAGCATAGTGCTTACAAACTACCTCAACTAAGTTCTCTAGCTGTTACTATGGTTGGTGGTATCTTCATTTTATTTCCGTTTTTCTTCTGGGAGATTTTCATTTCAGGAAAAGAAGTTGTTTGGTCGCTTGGTTCAGTAGCGACAATTGGCTATGTAGGTATTTTTGCTTCTGTTGTAGCATTTCTTTCGTGGAATAATGCCGTCAGCAAAATCGGGCCAGGTAAGGCAGGCATTTTCCTGTTACTTATTCCTGTTTTCACTACAATATTTGCAATAATTTTCATTGGCGAATCGCTTAAATGGTATCAACTCGTGGGTGGAATATTAGCTATCACTGGTATTTATCTATCTACTAGAGTCGGCGCACAAAACAAAATTAATACGACCCAAAAAAGGTCGGTCACCTAATTAAATAGGTGAGCCGCCCTTTTTTTCCTGGTGTAATACACTTTGGTGTCAGACACCTTCAACGAAGTTTGTGAAATCAAAAATCTGATTTCATCGCATTCTTGCGCTTATTTCACATGGTGTCTGGCACCATCTCTTCTTGTTTTTTCACCTGCTTACTTCGTAATTGTCCGCAGGCTGCATCAATATCGGTGCCTTGTTCAAGGCGAATATTAGAATTAATACCATTTTTCTTTAATACATCATAAAATGCTAGCACTTTCTCATGCTCACTTCTTTGGTATTGACTATGCTCATCGACAGGATTATATGGTATTAGGTTAACAGATGTTAGTCGTTTATCTTTAAGGAGATCTGCAAGTTGCTGGGCATGTTCGATATGATCATTCAAATCCTTCAGCATAATATATTCAAACATCACTCGTTTGTTGGTTTTTTCAATATAATAATTAACGGCGCTCATTAACTTCTCAATTGGAATCGCCTGATTGATTTTCATAATTTTTGTTCGCAGTTCGTTATTTGGTGCATGTAAAGAAATGGCCAAATTGACATGCGAATTTAAATTGGCAAATTCATAAAGTTTATCGGCAAGACCACTTGTCGATACAGTAATTCTTCTTGGTGCAATCGCAAGCCCTAATGGATCTTTAATGACTTCTAAAAAATCAACCATGTTTTCAAAATTATCAAATGGCTCACCAATCCCCATAACGACAACGTTACTTACTTTTTCAGCATGACCTTTTTTGTCGAGGTGAAGTTGAACATTGATAATTTGCTCGACAATTTCGCCACTAGTTAAATCACGACTTTTACTGATTAACCCACTTGCACAAAAACTACAACCGATATTACAGCCTACTTGTGTTGTGACACAAACTGCTAATCCATGTTTTTGCCTCATTAGAACTGTTTCAATAAGGTTACCGTCACTTAGCTTAAATAAAAACTTAATCGTCCCATCTGTCGCTTCCTGCTTTACATGCTCAGTTAACGTCTGAAGTAGAAAATTTTCAGCTAATAATTCAAGACAATCTATATTAACCCCATTCATATCAGTAAAATCAGTTACTCGTTTTCGATAAAGCTGTTCCCAAACTTGTTTCGCACGAGATTTTTTATGACCATGTTCGCTAAGCCAAACTACCAGTTGTTCATATGTTAATCCGTAAATGGATTTTCTGGTCATTTTATTCTCCTCATTTCAAAACTAAAACTTAAAATCCATACCTATTCTACTCAATAAGGCTTTAACTAGCAAATTTTTTACTGCCTTCATCTAAAATGTTGTCAACAATTAAGTGATCTTTCCCTTCGACGACCCATATGAGCTCCCTTATTATAGACTGAGCAGAAATTTCACCTGCTTACGTCAACTATATTCTTCTTAAAACGCAAACACACCAAAAATCAGTGTCGATATCGTAACGATTACAAGGCCAATAGCAGTTTCATAGGGAAGTAGTTTAAAGCGTTCTTTTAACCCCATATTTACACTTCCACGAGTAATGTGAAAATAGGTGCCGTGTGGTAAATGATCAAGGACAATTGCTCCTGCATGAACCATTGCCGCACCTGCCAATGCTTGAACTCCTAAGGAAATTATTGTCGGTGCAAATACATTTCCGGCCACCGCTGTCGCTGCCGCCGTCGAACCAGTTGCCCCTGACATTGTAATACCTGCAATTGGCGCGATCCAATACGGTGCAATGCCAAGAGAATCAATCATTTCCAAAGTGAGCGGAATTAACGCCGAGTGAGCGATAACCCCTGCCAATGTCCCAGTTCCAAGTAATAAGATCGCAATACCAGACATTTTTGCTATTCCAGAAGCTGCAAAAGCATTTATTTGGTTTCCTTTTCTCATAAAAAGAGCCCCAGCAATTCCACCGATAGGTAAAGCAATAAGTGGATCAATATTGATCCCGAATAGCGGCTGAAACAGAAGTAACAAAATCGCCACAGCAGGACCACTTAAGGACGTCCATAAAGATGGTAGCTTTTCAGAAAATTGTTCTTGAAGATCTATTTCCTTTACAAAACTGCCACGATTTATGAGGCGTTTCGACAAAAAATAAGTGATTGCAACTCCGCCTAATGCTGGTAAAATTCCAGCAAACATAACCGCAGTTAAAGGTACCTGAAAAGCTTCCGCCGCTGCAATTGTATTTGGATTAGGCGAAATAATATTTCCCGCTTTTCCCCCTCCAGAAATAGCAAGTAAAATAGCAAATTTAGATATATTTGCTCGTTTAGCAATTGATAACGCAATTGGAGCAACGGTTAGGATTGCCACACCAATAAAAACACCGACACCTGTTAATATCATTGTAGCGCCAGTAATTGCTAATAGAGCTTTGGTTTCACCAAGTTTATGTAAAATCGATTCTGCAATTCGTTTTGCAGCCCCAGAATCGATTAAAACACCAGCTAAGACACCTGCAGCCAAAACGCGAAGAACGACACCGGTCATCCCTTCGGCCCCACGAACCATGACTTGAACAGATTCGACCATTGATAATCCGCCAACAAGCCCACCTGTTAGCGCACCGAGCATCATCGCATATGCTGGGCTTACTTTTCTTAAAATTAATAATATTGTTATAGCAAGCCCCAAAATTGTTCCAAAGCTACTAATTTCTAAATCCATTGACTTCACTCCCGATAAAAACCACGTTCTTATTTATTAGTTTATCGTAATTAACAAATTAGTGGTAGATAATTGATCTGCACC
This sequence comes from Bacillaceae bacterium IKA-2, assembly GCA_031761875.1. Taxonomy (GTDB): domain Bacteria; phylum Bacillota; class Bacilli; order Bacillales; family Anaerobacillaceae; genus Anaerobacillus. The sequence continues at coordinate 4,257,706 of CP134492.1, forward strand.
TACTGAAAGTCTACACGAATAAACTCGGTTTGTTTAAAGTTCCTTTGATACTTCATCTATATTTAGCTTATGTGCAATAAGAACAAAAAAGGCAAGCGCATGATCAAAATGTCCTTTACAAAAGATACACTTTAGATAGCAACCTGCCTTTTCTCTGTTTACATGAATCATAATCTTACTTTTTCTTCTTGGACAATTCTCTCTACTGCTTTTAACTTGCGGAGTTAATCGCCCCATGCGGCCATCTTTATTAAATGATGATAGTAAGTCAATTGAATATTCCTAGAGCACCAAGCGTTGCTTTAGGGATATTTACACATGAAAATTTTTTGCACAAAAATTGTTTAACTTTCCCTTTAATTCATCTTTTTCCATCGCTAGAGATAATGTCGCTTCAATGTAACCCCATACGTCCCCGATATCAAAACGCTTACCTTCCAATATACTAGCTTGCATACCGTGCGTACGACAAAGCGTTTTAAGCGCATCAGTTAATTGAATTTCTCCACCACTTCCAGGCTTGGTTTTTTCTAAAATCTCAAATATATCAGGGTGAATGATATAACGCCCGACAATCGCCATATTTGATGGAGCAAGCTCTATACTAGGCTTTTCAACTAAATCATTTAAATCATAAACATGATCGTCGAGTTTGTTACCAGAAATAATCCCATACTTAGACACTTCTTGCTTCGCAACTGCTTGAACACCAACAATACTTTTTCCATATTGTTCATATTGCTCAATCATTTGGCGAAGTGCTGGTTTTGCTGGATGATGAATAACATCGTCGCCTAATAAAACCGCAAACGGTTCATCTCCAACAAAGCAGCGGGCACAGTAAACAGCATTACCTAGACCTAGTTGTTCTTTTTGTCGAATAAAATGAATATCTGCCATTTTTGCGATAGTTACTACTTCCTTATATTGAGCCCACTTGCCACGACTTTTAAGCATATTCTCCAACTCAATACTATGATCGAAATGATCCTCAATGGATCGTTTATTTCGCCCAGTTATAATTAAAATATGTTCAATTCCTGACGCAATTGCTTCTTCAACAATATATTGAATTGTCGGTTTGTTAATTAACGGAAGCATTTCTTTAGGCTGTGATTTGGTAGCCGGTAAAAATCGTGTTCCAAAACCAGCAGCAGGAATAATTGCTTTTCTAATCTTTTTCCCCATCAAACAATCTCCTCCAATTATTAACGCTCATTTTAAGTTTAAATCTCCTTAAAATGAGCGCATCTCATATTTACTAGAAGTGTGTGTTCAAAAAGGAAGATAATCAGAACCACCGCAGAAATTCGACTGCTGTGGTTACCGGATTCTTTTGAACTTTCTCTACAAAACCACTTCCACATTATGATCTATCTTATTATCTTCTAACAATACATATGCCCCTTCTTCTGAAAAAAAGACCTCATTGCCATCTACTATTAATTGTTTTACACCTTTTCGATTACTCGATTGATTTTTTACAGTAATAAGGTACAAGGTCTCGCCAAAACGATAGGAAATAGTAAAACCTGGCCAATCGCTCGGAATACATGGATCAACAAATAATTTTTTGCCGCGACGCCTAATCCCAAGTATCGATTCAATTCCTGCCTGATACATCCAGCTTGAAGCTCCTGTATACCATGTCCAGCCTGCCTGCCCCTCGTGCGGCTCTGCTGTGTAAACATCCGCCGCCATAACATAAGGTTCTCCAATATACTTCCTGACTTCTTGATCTGTTCTCGTGTGTGTCATTGGATTAAGCATCCTAAACATTTCAAGTGCCTTATCTCCTTCTCCGAGCTCACACCAAGCGACGATCCCCCAAATAACACCATGCGTATACTGGGCACCATTTTCTCGAATACCAGGTGGATATCCTTGAATATAACCAGGACTTGGTTCAGTCCGGTCAAAAGCAGGAGTTAATAAACGTACAACAGATAGATCCCGATCTACTAACTCTCGATCAAATGACCTCATAGCTTGAAGTGCTCGCTCTTTTGGAGCTGCACCTGATATCACGGACCAAGATTGAGCAATGGCGTCGATGCGACATTCTTCGTTCTGAATTGATCCTAGCCATTGACCTGAATCTGTAAATGCTCTGCGGTACCACTGACCATCCCAACCATGTTCATTTAATGCCACCATCATCTTATCCCTTACTTGCAAGTAGTGAGCTGCTTTATCCGGATCGCCCTGTTCTATGCAAAGAAGGGAGAAACGTTTTAATACATCACAAATGAACCAACCTAACCAGACACTTTCACCACGCCCTTCTGCACCGACAAGGTTCATGCCATCATTCCAATCTCCTACGCCAATTAGCGGTAAGCCATGTTCGCCAATCCGTCCCAATGCCTTATCAATTGCCCTTAGGCAATGCTCGTAAACCGTCCCCGTTTCAGTAGAATGTACAATAGGTTCATACCGTTCGTGCTCACCTTCACGGAGTGGTTCACTTTCTAGATACGGAGCGATTTCTTTAAGAATTATTTTATCACCTGTATGTTCGATATATCTAGAAGTACAGTAAGGTAGCCAGAGTAAATCATCAGAGAATAAAGTCCGGATACCGCGCTCTGTCTCTTCATGCCACCAGTGTTGCACATCTCCTTCTAAGTATTGATGTGATGCATGACGGATAATTTGCTCTCTCATAACTTCCGGAAGCGTGTGCAACAATGCCAAAGAATCTTGTAGTTGATCTCGGAATCCATATGCTCCTCCAGATTGGTAAAAAGCTGATCTCGCCCACAAACGGCAAGCAAGCGATTGATATAATAACCAGCCGTTCAAAAGGATATCAGTTTCCGGAGAAGGTGTAGAAACATTTATTTGGTCTAGGTGACGATTCCAAAAATTAATCACTTCTTCTAGAGCTTGTTCACAAACGGATATTTGACTATATTTTTTTGCTAAGCTACTAACACCCTCATCTGATTGATCACAACCTAACAAAACATACACTATCTGTTCATCTCCTGGTTCAATTGTGATTTGCTTTTGAATAGCTCCACAACTGCTGTAACAAGAGCCAGTTCGACCAGACAACTGAACACGCTTCAACGCCGCAGGATTTTCCATGCTTCCATTACGACCGATAAATTCATTGCGGTCACCTGTCCAAGAGAGTGTTAATTTTTGATCTAGCTGATTATCAATACCAGAAAATATTCCTAAAAAAGCAGTTGCTTCTCGAAAGGTTTCTTGATACGTATTTTTAGCCGTTAAGATGTTAGCTGATTTTAACCACTCCGTTACAATATACGGAGCATTCGTTTGCCGTTGTACTCCTAATACCCATTCCGCATAGTAAGTCAAAGAAATACGTCTTTGCTTTGAAGTTTTATTATCAAGCTTAATCCTGATAATTTTCACAGGATCTTCTAAAGGGACATAAATCGTTGTTTCATGTTTAATACCATTTCGTTGGTGATTAAAGCGGGTATATCCTCTTCCATGCGTAACTTTATATGCTGATTTAGAATGAGCGGTGGATGGGGCTAAAGACCACACTTCTCCACTTACTTCATCCCGTAAATATCCTGTTTCTCCTGGACGATCAAGTACAGGGTCATTTGACCAAGGCGTTAGCTTGCACTCACGGCTATTTCGCCACCATGTGTAGCCGGTACCCAGTTCTGAAACGAGACAGCCAAATTTAGGATTTGCGATAACATTAATCCATGGCGCTGGTAAATGGTTACCATTTTTAATTTGAATAAAATACTCTTTTCCATTTTGAGAAAATCCCCCCCAACCATTAAAATACAACCAGTCCTGGGGATTTTCTTCTTCCTCTGCACTTGCAGAAGAAGTGCTGTACTTCTCGCTAGTTGGTTCAGGTATTAATAATTCAGGTAAAGGTTCCTCATTCTCTGATTTCGGCAACCTCATTTGTGCATAAAGGCTTGGGCCTCCTGCACGAAAGACAGTACGAGCTATTGTCTCTAATAAAGCTTTATCGGATTCTGGCAATTGACTAGCCGAAACAACATAGACCCCAGACACTCCCTCGCCAAAACGGTCAACTCCCTGCTCTGCGGCACGTTGAAGTGCTTCCTGCAAATTTTGCTGATACCCTTCTTCCGATTCGTTTAGGACAACTAAATCAAATAAAATCCCAAGTCTCCGTAAATATTCATGACCAGTCAACAAACTCACAACAAATGGTAAGTGATTATGATTGTCAATCCGAACAAGAACTACAGGACGGTCCCCAGATACACCATACGCCCAAAGACTTGACTGACCCTTTTGATTGGTTATGATATTATTTTGTCGCTCCTTGCGATAGGGCGAGTTATATAAAACATGACCAGCCAAAATTTGAAACCCTTTGGCTTCTCGATGTGTCAAATGTAAATTTCGGAGTTCAATCTCTGCACGGTTCCATGCTAGTTGAAATGTTCGTTCAACCGCTTGCTCGGGAGCGAATCTAGTTACAATATCAATTGCCTCTTCCCCGGTATTGGCCACAGCTGTAACTGCTACTAATTGCACTTGTTCTCCAGGTTCAACAGTGACACGATGCCTCATCACAAAAGCCGGATCGGCAACAGAACCTACTTTTTCTCTTAGGTGAGACCTAAGTCCCTGTGGATTAGCAAGATTATGGCCACGACCAATGAAACTTGCCCTATCCGTCTCATACTCCGCTGAACCAAGTGTATGACCTTCTATCATAAGAGAATGCGCTGCCCATAGTGTTTTATCCTTTGCTTCTCGAGGTCTTCGTCCAGCTACTAGACATCCTGATTCTGCATCAAAAGAGGTTCGAATGAACAACTTGCTGAAAGCAGGGTGTGCATCATCAGCAATCGGATCAGCCAAAGCCAGCTCAACAAAAGTTGTAACCTCTAAAACTTTCCGTTCCTCACTAAGATTCGTTAGTGAGATACGCCTAATTTCAGCATCCCACTCCGGTGACACAGATATTTCCATTGTTGTCTGCACATCTCCATCATTACGAAGAAAGGTTGCCTTGTCTAATCCAAATTGAACACGCTGTTCATTAGCTTCCACTCGGCAAGGGTGATATGACGGGGACCAAATCTTCCCTTTCGAAATATCATGTATATAGACGTAGCTACCCCAAGGCTCAATGACTGGATCTTCCAGCCACCTCGATACCGATAATCCTTGAAAACGACTCATTCCACTACCGCTATTCGTGACTACTGTTGTAAATTTGCCATTTGAAAGGATACATACCTCTGGAGTTCTAGTATCTAAAGATTGATACTCTCGCATTGAGACATTATTTTTACCGGGCTCAATATAACGCTTATGAATACGGGTAAGCGCTGGGTGATCGATCGTTTTAACCCTTTTTGGAACTCGTTCTTGAAGCAAAAGTTCCGCTGAACGCACCTGTTTATTGCGGTGAAAACGTTCATACATCGTTTTCGGCAATAGTAAATTAGCAAGTGTTAACATACTCATTCCTTGATGGTGGGCCATATAACTTCTTATCGTGACGTGCTTCTTATCTTTTGGTAACCGTTCTTGAGTAAAATCGATGGCCTCAAAAAATCCGTATTTTCCTCTACCATTTAGTTTCTCTATTTTTTTCAAGGCATCTAGTCCTTCGCGTTTAGCAAAGGGTAATGCCAAAATTGTTGCATAAGGAGCTACAACCAAGTCTTGCTCAAGCCCTCTTTTAAAACCAAGGCCCGGAACTCCAAATGCCTGGTATTGATAATTCATCTGATAATCAAACGCGTAATATCCTGATTCAGAAATGCCAAACGGTACTCCGCGTTGCTCGGCATAATCAATTTGCCTACTGACAACAGCCTTATAAGTAGTATCCCATAAGGTATTTTTGTAAGTACGCATAAATAACCATGGCATTAAGTATTCAAACATTGTCCCCGACCATGATAGCAATAAAGGTTTTTTATCTACCTTTGTCATTGTTCTGCCTAATGCATTCCAGTGGGATACAGACACTTGCCCTAGAGCAATTGCAACAAAGCTTGTCTGCCTTGCCTCAGAAGCCATCAAATCATAAAGGACCTCATCATGCTTCCGCCGTTCAACGTTATAACCTAGGTAAAATAATTTAGCTTTATCGTTATATAAAGGACGAAAATCTATTTCTTGAATTAAATTGTCAAAGCGACCTAACAACTGTTCTCCTCTACCAAACCACCTTTTCTGAACTTTTTTCTCGCTATTTTTACTTATCTTAGATGGTGCAAGCTCCTCTGAAAAAGCAATATGGAGGGATTCTTTCTGTCCCCCACCCTTTTTATGACTTTTCTCAGTTCTTTCTTCATACAATTGAAGCCATTCAGAAAGACCCTCTTTTGCAGTAATTAAACAGACAGCAAAATTACCTGAGTCAACTGATGAAACATACATTGGATGTAACGGTTTTAACGTTACCGTGTCATACCAATTATATAAATGGCCATTCCATTTTTCCATTTTCTCAATCGTATCAAGTGTGCGTTCTAATCTTTCTATTAACCCTGATGTTTCAATAAATTGAAAATCTCTAGCAGCTAAAGTACAAGTTAAATACAACCCAATATTTGTCGGTGAAGTACGATGAGCTATTCCATTAGCCGGCTCAAATTGTACGTTATCAGGTGGAAGCCAATTGTCCTCTTCGGTAACATAATCTTCATAAAAAGACCAAATTTCTAAAGATAACTTTCTCAAATCTTCCTGTTCAGTATTAGAAAATTTAACATCATCTTTACGTAAAGGCTGGTCTAACCAATTAATAACTAATGGCGTCAAAAACCAGATAGCACTTAAAAAAATAGCAACCGCTAAGATTACTTCGTTTCCTAACATGACAGCTGCCGCCAAGAAAAGAGCCACGAGAGCAAATCCACCAAACATTCCATACAAAATTGGTGTTTTATTTTGGTTACCATTACGTTCCACATCAGCCGCTGGAACCCACTCTAGTAGGAGTCGTTTTGAGAAAGCTAGCCGATATAACGTTCGGATAATAGCATCCAACAAAAGAGCACTCTGAAAAGGTAATGTTAAAATTGACAGCATTATCTGAATCCCTGTATAACTGATACTCTGTGGCTGTAAAAATACCGCTTTAAGATTTAAGATTTGACGAATTACGGGAATAAATAGTGTCGCAAACACAAACACAAACCAATTGATTGGATTGCCAGGTAGCGCTGTCATAGCCAGTATCAAGATCGCAAAAAGTACAGGTGGAAGTAGACTGCGGCGCAAATTATCAATAATTTGCCAACGAGTTAGGATAGACAAATCAACAGGAACTATCTCTCCCTGACGATTTTTTGCTTTCGGTAAAAGCCACAATAACAACTGCCAATCTCCGCGGACCCAGCGGTGCAAACGTTTCTGATAAGCACTAAAACGAGCAGGATGATCATCAATAAGCTCAATGTCTGATAGTAAACCAGCACGCAAAAAACCACCTTCTAGCAGATCATGACTTAATAAACGATTATCAGGTATACGCTCGCACAAAACTTTATAAAAAGTTTCGACATCAAAAATTCCTTTGCCGGTGAAAATACCTTGTCCTAATCCATCTTGATAAGGATCTGAGACAGCAAAAGCATATGGATCGATTCCAGGGTCATTAGACCATAAACTTGCAAATCGAGATTTCATTGCCGCCTCATGACTCATCGCAATCCTAGGTTGAAAAACACCATAACCTTCTATTACTCTTGTCTGAGCAGCGTTTAGCCTCGGTCTATTAAAAGGCAAATGGATTGTTGCGATCATCCTCTGAGCGCTTTCTAAAGGAAGCTGAGTATCAGCATCAAGTGTAATGATATAGCCAATCTGATCAAGAAATGATTGATCTCCTTCGATTACGTTATAGCTAGTATTCTGATGCCCTTTTAATAGCTCAACAAATTCTACTAATTTACCGCGTTTTCTTTCCCATCCCATCCAGACTTTCTCTAAAGAATTCCACAGTCTTTTGCGCTGGAATAAATAAAAAGCATTATCTGGGTACGTAAGATTTAAACGTTTAATTCCGTTGATAGCAGCCTCTAAAACAACTTGGTCCTCTTTCTGAGTCTCTTTATCACCATCTTTAAAATCTCCTAGTAGCGCAAAATGAAGATTTTTATCTCGGTTCGCTAAGTAATGTAACTCGAGGCGGTCAAGAATTTCCTCAACTTCCTCACTCGCAGACCAAATAACAGGAATTACAACCATTGTCGCAGCTTCATTTGGAATTCCTCTTGAAAAATCATATCTTAAAAGCGGTACAGGACGTTTTATTCTTTCAATCAACCAATGAACTGCCGAAACGCTCCATTCTATCGCAGGTAATAGCAGCACAATTGCGATTACTATCCATTCAAACGGTGTCATGATTCGGTTCCAACCGATAAAGGCAGCAAAACCTGCGATAGTAATAAGCATGAAAACTGTTAACATGTTAAAATACACTCCTGTTACACGTCGCAGAAGGCTTGTTTCGGGTAATGATCTTGGTTTTCCACACGATTTCAGGTTTTGTCTTAGCGCTTGAATCCCTTCAGGCTCCAACAAATAGTAGGAGACAAAAGCTTGACGTGGTAAGTCCCCAGTTTCCCCCTCAGATAAATTGTCTGCAAACAGGTTCGTTAATTCAATAGCTTGCGTTGCGATTAAGTTTTCCGGTAAGCGTAAGCGCTTTGAAAGTTTCTCAGTCTGCCTACGGAGGGTTTCCCTACTAGAAAAATCCATTTTTTGATAACAACCAGTTCTCTCTTTACGAAGTGTTTGTTCAACAATGCAAATTTCTTCAAATGTCTCACTCCAATCCCAACGAGAAAGATCCCTTAAGCTAGTAATAAGGTTACCTGTTGTCACTTGATAATTTGCTTGCAGTTGGTACTCATAAGATAAAATGTGATCTAAACTCTCCGGTCCATTTTCCAATTTACAAATTAACCATTCACCAACGGTCGGTGAATAATCAGCCCGCTCCCTGAGATGTTTAACTAAATGAACAATCATCGGACCAGAAAGGGGCATTTCTTGTCCCGACTCTTCTAGTAGCTGTTTTAGCTTTTCAGGAGTTATATTTGCTGTCTCTATTCCAGAAAGTAGCTCTTCAACTTGTGTACATACCTGATGACGTTCCTTAATAACGTCAATTACTTCAGCTATTTTAAAGATTATCGAGACGCGCATCATTAGTGGCATTGCCCACGCTTCCGCTAATGTCAAGACTGATACTTCCTGATAGGATTGAATATAAGAAATAAAGTTGTCTTTTTTTAATTGTCCATCAGTTAACTTAAAATAATCATTACAGATAGATAAAATTCTCGATTCTCCTTCTTTATTGATATGAGGCAAAGAATTTACAAAATTTTTCGTTAGTTCCTGTTTGATCACTAACATTTGCGATTCTATAAACTCAGCATTATCTAACAACCACTCTTCAGCAGGTTGTGAACATGAAGTCTTTTTTTCATGTAACAACTTAACAAATTCACGTAATTTATGACTGTTTAAATCATTATTCTTCCAAAATTGTTTCGAAGGTTTACGACTAACGAACGGATCATCTTTTAATGCACTATTATGAGCCTGTTCTTCTAGTTTTTCCATAAAAATCATTTTATTTCCCCCAAAGGTGTCTTTTAGTTAGAGTCTATAAAATGATTTTCTCTATTAGGGTCAATAATTATTCATGAACCTTCATTTACTAACAGCCAATTAACCTCTTAACATGCCTTGATAACAGCTTTTTTAGGGGATTATAAAAATTTACGACTAGATATAACTATTAGGAATTATTTGAAATGAATTCTCCCGAAATGTCCTGAAATAAAAAAGACACTCTGAGAAGTTTGATCTCAGTGCGAATGTTCGTCTATCATTTTTTTATCATAAAAATTAACGTTGTCCTAGACATTTCTATAAATTCTCGTTGCTGCTAGGGACCAATTGCTAGCAGTTAGCAAAAATCCCAGTCGCCTTAGCAACTAAAGTCCCTGCATCGTCATAAATGAGACAGTCGGCATGTGTTAATGTTCTGCCTATCTTAATTACTTCTGCATCAGCCACTAAACTTTTCCCTGTTGCTCCTTTTAAAAAGGTAACTTTAAGATCGACAGTTACAACTTTTTGTTGGCCACTACCATCTGACTGTAATGTATTACCCATAGCGACATCTGCTAAAGAAGAAATAATTCCACCATGAACCATCCCCAAGCTATTTATGAACAAAGCTTTAATAGGTAATGTTACTTTTACAGATTTTGGGCTCGTTCGTTCATATTGAAATCCTAAAAATTCATCAAAAGGTTGTTGAATAAACAAATTATCTCTCCCCCGATCTGTTCTGTTAGACTGGAAACCCCCACAAAGAACGACATTTTAAATAGTTCGTTTCTAGGAAAATTGGTCCTTTTTTTAGAGACATCTCAAAATCTTCCGCTGATAATGGCTTCGAAAAAAAATAGCCTTGTCCAAAATCACACTTGTCAATCAATCAGCTACTGCGCACACGACTTTTCCGTTTAATTAACACACTGTCAACATACCCAGTTCCAAATAGGACACCTAAAACGATAAGCATAAAACCTAGTATTTGAGTCAAAATAATTTGTTCACCAAGGAATAAATACGCCCCTATTAAAGCAAAAAATGGTATAAGGTTATTAAAAACAGCTGTCTGACCAGCACCTATTTCATGAATAGCGGTATTGTATAAAATGTGACCGAGACCAGTTGCAAAAATTGCTGAGACTAAAAAAACAATCCATACCCAGACCGTCCCTTTGCTTAACTCCGTCATCCCTTGAGGCTCAACAAAAAAACTCAGTCCTAATAATAAGACCGATCCTACCAATAGCATTACTGCAGTCATTTGCTTAGTGGATAATGTAGAACTAAGCTTTTTAATAATAATAAAACTAAATACCTGTGAAATCATTGAGATAAAAACAAATATATCTCCTCTAGATATTGAGCCCAATCCTCCACTATTCTGTAAAACGACGATTGCGACTCCAGAAAAACCCAAGCCAATCCCTAACAAACGAAGCATAGTTAACCTATCATGTAGAAAAGCAATCGCCAAAATAGAAGTAGCAATTGGACTTAATCCTAATATTAACGCCGCATTTGTTGCTGTTGTTTCCACTAAACCTAATGCTAAAAAAGCATGATGTCCTAATTGACCCAATATTGCTGCTAAAAAAATATAAGTGCACTCTTTTTTCGTTAATTTCCGTAAATCACGGAGAAAATATAAAATGATAATCGTGACAATTCCAGCCACCAAAATTCGAAAAGCTTGCATCGTTACTGGAGGGAAATACTCTATTAAAAATTTAATAGCTACAACGTTTAAACCCCAGATGAACATGACACTAAGCAATATACTATATGTTGCTATCCGTGACAGTTTGATCGCCTCTTCCTCAAACAACTCTTTTGATAGCATACCTTATTGGTATATATTTTCAAAAGAAAATTACTTAATTAGTTAACAAAATTAAAAACAGACAGTCCAATTAATACTGTGCTATACTTTTTAAGCATTAAAAATTAAGGTAGATAGTCTACTTGTCACAGTTAACTATTAAACTATACATAATGAGGTGTTTATATGAAAGTTGTTGCACTAGTTGGTAGTACAAGGAAAAATTCATCGACACGTAAAGCAACAGAAATTGTTTTAAAAGAAGTCGAAAGACACGGCATGACCGTTGAAATTATTCATTTTGCAGAAGTAAAACTGCCCATTTATGAGGGAGATTTAGACAAAGAGGACTATCCAGAAGTCGTCAAAGATTTTATTGAAAAAATAGCTAATGCAGATGGAGTAATTCTTGCTTCCCCAGAATATCATGGGAGTGTTTCAGGTGTACTGAAAAATGCTCTTGATTATATCGGCGCAAGGGAAATGAGTGGCAAAATCACAGCCATTATCGGTACGGCTGGAAGCAACTTAGGTGCGGCAAATACAGTGAATACATTACACCAAATCTGCCGTAATCTTCATGCTTGGGCACTTCCACAAAGCCCAACGATTCCTGCTGCTTATGAAGCATTTAACAAAGATGGCTCATTACGAGATGAAAAACTACAAGAGCGACTGGTAATATTAGGTAATAAATTAGCTGAAGAGCTTAAACGACGGATTTAAAGAATTACCCAATTAAAACAAATATCGATACTCGAGCTAGACAACTTATTTAATAAAAACGTATATACTATCTTATCTTGAAAGCGAAAAAGCGGCAAATGCCGCTTTTTCGCTTTTTTTTTCGAGTTTCAGATTTCACTTCAATTAAGCCGACATCTTTAAACAACGTCACACCTCAGCTAACGAACAATCATTTATTAAGATAGTCAGCTGTTCGCTTTTCTAAAAATGCTGAAATTCCTTCTTTTCCTTCGTTACTATTAGCTCTAGTGGTGAGAAAGTCTGATTCGATTGCCATTTGTGATTCAAGTGTTTCTTGTAATGAATGATAAAATAATTTTTTTGTAGCTCCAAATGCATTCATTGGCCCATTAGCAAGATTTCTAGCTAACTCACTTGCTACATTCATTAACTCCTCTTCCGAAACTACTTGGTTTACAATACCCCATTCAGCTGCCTCTTTTGCAGTTAACATCCGATTCGTATACATTAACTCTAGGGCTCGTCTCACGCCAACAAGACGAGGTAAAAAGTAACTTCCTGAACCATCAGGTGTTAAGCCAATTTTGTTATAACCCATAATGAAATTAGCTTTTTCCGAAGCAAATACGAGATCACATGCACACGCAAGACTCATCCCAGCTCCTGCTGCGACTCCATTAACTGCACCAATGACAGGTTTATTCATTTTTGCAAAATATGAAATTGCTTGATGTAAGTACGCAGTTACATGTTTTAAATGTGTGCTAATTTCTTCTCCTTCTTTAGCAAAACTTTTTAAATCGCCTCCTACTGAAAATTTATTTCCACTTCCAGTGATGATCACAGCACGAACTTCTTCACTTTCCGAACAAAAAATAGCTACATCCATCAATTCCTTTGCCAACTGTAAATTAATTGCATTTCCTACCTCTGGTCGGTTTAACGTGATCACTCCAACATGATTTTCAACTGATAAAACAACAAGATTATTTTCCATATGTACTCCCCCTAGATAATATAAATACCTATCTATAGTTTAGCAGACTTTTAATTCATCCATTAACAAATTCTTCGAATTATTTTGAAAAGTTTTAAATTTCAATACATTCGCTACAAAGAGAAAAGCAAATCTCATATATTAAGCCATATTCTAGCACTTATCATATACCCAATAATTGCCATCGACAAGCTACAGGTTTTTTTCAGAGTAAACATACCGTTTAGGCTAATTGAGTCTATTTCATATCTTGAAAATCGATTAATTATTAGAATCCTAAACATAACTTCATTCATTTCAGCAAAAAATAGAATGAACGTTACTTTGAAAGGAGCAAATTAGCTAATGAGTAAAAAATCTAAATCGAAACGTAATCCTCAAAAAGGAAGGGACGCCGTCCAACCGAATAATGGACGTGAGCGAATTACCATTTCTAAAGTACAAGGAGAACTTGAAGAAAAAAATTAATAAACACCAACAAGAAAAGCTTCAGCGCCTTGGCGCTGAAGCTAGACAGACGAGAAAATTATATGCTTTCTTAACCATGAACAAAGAAGCAATTTATACTATTGCTTCTCTGTTCTTTGAATATTCAAATGTGAACTAACCGACTACCAGCATCATCGCTGCTTTTAGTAACCGTCACCGTATTAATTTCTAGACACGCATTTGATTACAGCACTTCGGCTTTATTCAATCTCTGAACGATATGTCCATTGTGGTTCTCCATAAAACTCAATTACGCTATCACCGGTAAAATATTTTGCCCACAATCCTTGTCCTTGTTTGAAATAATGAATGTTATCTCCGACAGAAACAGGGTATAAAAGTACTTTTCTATCATTTATCACCAGTTCTTCTTCTGCCGTTTCAGAATTATAAGAGAAGAAAGTTACATCTATTGGTTCCAGATGCTCTGTCATGTAAGAAATCATTTCTTCTTCCCAGTTTTCGAATTGGCGAATCGAATTAATATCCTCAAAATGAACATCTTCATTCATTTCGCGAACCTTGGAAACAGTGTTTTTTTCCTCATCAACGGTATACAAGTGATAGACACCAATGGCATGTGCTTGATGTCCATACCCTAATACATAATCGGTTTTTCCACTATGATAAAAAGAAATACCTTCACTTAAATAACTAGGGTGTGTTAAATCATAGTTAGATAAAACATAATATTTTTCAATAACTGATACAGCTATCTCTTCCTTAGGTTCTCGCGTCTCATCCCCAGTCTCTTCTTTCGTCTCTTCTTTCATTTCTTCTTTAGCTTCTTCCTCAGTTTCTTCGTTCATTTTCTCTAAAGTGTCTTCATTTGTCGGGGTTTCTGTCTGACAACCAGCTAATAAAAATAAGCATAAGCATATAAAAAATAAGTTTTTCATAAGACCACCTAATTTCATTTTAATACATTCTGAATGAATTTCATGATGCAGATTCTGCGCCACTAGGTGAGCTTGATGTGGCTAGTTTTTGGTATTATAAAATTCATTCTTCTAGATAATTATATTTATTTTCCCACTTCTATAGATATCTATGATTATTACCCCAATCCAAATTTTGGGTAGGGGTAATAATTAAGAGTTTTCTTGTTTCCTATTTCGTAACCTTTATAGGAATTTGCAATTCATTAATTCTAGATCCGTCTTTGGCACTTTCTTCGAAAAGAATTACTCTACCTGAATAGTTAGCTACATCATCAAATTCAATAATAATCTCAAATTCTCCCCATCCAGGGGCTCCTTCAGTAGCTGTAGTGAACCCTTCATCTAGAATAAAATGACCATCTTCAAATTCATAAAGAATTGTCCCCTCATAAACTCGGGCTAACCCTCTTACAACCACACGATCTTTCACTTCAGTGCCTGGAGTTGGTTCATATATTCGAAAAGCGACGTTTTGCAACACGATCTCACGTGAATCTTTTTCATCAACCCATTGGTAGCTTTCAGGATCATTTGCTACGATTGGCTCACCTGTATAAAGATGTCCAAGCAATGTTTCGCCAATTCTACCTTCCACTAAGATTTGAGTTCGATCAAATCCGAATTGCTGCATAATCATCGCAATTTGTTCCGCAAACATTAATTCACCGCTTGAACCTAAGTTAATTTCCTGAACCTCTTTCGAAAAACTAACATGTACGATCCCATCAACTTTTTCAACATATTCGATGATCACTTTTGAATTGAATAACCCTGACAATTCTTCGTGTTTAGGTCCGTCGATCCAAGCCTCTAGTGCAGCCTTTGCGACATCTTCTTCTTTTCCAACAACAACCTCTTCTTTAATGCGAAAAGTATCCATTAAGTCATTATCAGAAAAGTAAAGTACGACCTGATGCGCTTCCTGCTTTTCGCCAGGTGTTGGAGATAAATTTGTTTCGTCAACAGATTTATCATCACTAATCGGTTCTTCTTGTTCAGCAGGATCTGCTTGCTCTTCATTTTCTTCATTTTCTTCTTGTTCTTCTTGTTCTTCTGTTTGATTGCTCCCATCAGGATCATTTGTTTCCTGACCGCAAGCGGTTATAAAAATCAGGAGACTGGCCAATATGAAAATCATCATAAATGTAAATATTTTTTTCATTATAAAAACCTCCTTAAAAGTTTAAGCAGTTTTTTAAAGCAGGCTTGGCTGGGTTTCTATTAGCTTGCGTGCAGTGAGTCGACCCTTTACACCTACTTGTCAACCTGCTTGATTATGCCTTACTTATACTATAGTCAACTTTTGTATCATAGGAATTTAAGAAATGTAACAATTTTGTTACTTGAATGAATTTCATCATGTAGATTCTGCGCCACTACGATATTACATCTAGTTGAATTGTAATGTTTTTAACTAGGGAGTTGAAATGAACCGTTTTCAACTTTGTAGCTTGATGTGGCTAGTTTATTGGTATTATGACATTCATTCCTTACCTTTTCCGTAAAAATAAGTGGATACATGTCCCTTGTTTTGGGATTGTTTCAATGTCAATCCACCCTTTATGCAGTTCAACTATTTGCTTAACAATCGTTAAACCTAACCCACTTCCTTCTTGATTCCATTCGGTTGCATCATTGGAACGGTAGAAAGGTTCAAATACATGAGGAAGATCTTCTGGTGAAATGCCAATCCCCTGGTCACTTATACTGATCTTATTTTGATTTTTATCACTTTTAATATTAATTTTCACAGATTCGCCTTGGGGAGAATAGCGAATAGCATTTGAAATCAGGTTATCAAGTGCGCGCAGGAACAATGCTCGATCGACAGATAAATTGACCTGCTCGAGTTCAAAGTCTAAGGTTATTTGTTTATCTTGGGCAATATATTGAAAGGACTTTAGGAGATGATCATGTATCTCTTGAGCTTTCAAGACTTCTTTTTTGAGCTCTAGGTCCGAGATCCGATTAATTTGTAATAATTGCTCAACCATTTGTTGCGTTTTTTGAACTTGGGACGATAAATCTTGTACAAATTCATGATATTTTTTTTCATTCTCACGTACATACGGTAAATTCTCAAGGATCAGCTGCATCGTTGCCAAAGGAGTTTTTAATTCATGTGAGGAAGTGCTCAAAAATCTTCGTTGTCTTTCATCATATAGGTTTAATTCCCCAACCATAATTTCGATGGCATCAATTAATTCCTTAATCTCATCACGACGCTGATGTTTTAAGGAAAAAGTTCGCTTTTGTGGCGTTATTTTTTTTAAATGAAAAATAATTTGACGGATTGGACTGGAAAACCAGGTCGAGACAAAGTATGAAATAAAAAAGAATGCAAAAATAGCAAGAAGTAGTGTTTGTAACATTGAATTTTGAAAAGATTTTAATTCAGCAAACAGTTGGTCAGCCTGTTGAATCATTAAAAAATAACCCTCACTTCCAATCGTCTGAAATGGAAGTAACGTATATTGAACATAACCGAAAGCCACTGTTTCAGAAAAGACAGAGGCAGGAACAGTGGCTTGATCTAATACAGCCAGATTTAAGGTTGTATTTCGATCAAGTTGCTGAAAACTATCTACAAAAACTTTTTTGTCTTCGTCCAAGATAATTAATCTACTGTTTAGCTGTGTACTGTACGTTTGAAGGTAACCGATACTTCGGTTAGGTGAATAGGGGTAAGTACCTTTTAATTGGTCAAGAATGGTTGTTCCTTGAGCTATAGATATTTGTTCATAACCCGCTTGTAAACGTTGTTCATACGTATTTGAGACAACCAAATATACGGCACCACTAATTAGAATAAAAAGAAAAGAATAAAGCAACCACAATTGATAGTGGATTTTCATAACTTTCCTCCAAAGCGGTAACCCATGCCTCTTACGGCATGAAAATATTTTTTACCTGAAAGATCCATTAATTTTTTTCGTAAGCGACTAATCGTAACATCTACGGTTCGTTCGCTATACGCAAGAAAACCGCCCCAAATCTGTTCATATAAAAATTCCCGTGAATAGACGTTCTCAGGTTTTTTCATGAGAATTTCGATCAATTTATACTCATTGATTGTAAGATCAATGGTTTGTTCTTTGAATATGATAAGTAGCTTTTCTCGGTCTAATTTGAGTCCATCGTATTGAAGCCACTGCTCGACATGTTGCTCAGCACTTCTTGTTTCATTTCGCCTTAATATCGCATGAATTCTAGCCAATAATTCCCGTTGATCAAATGGTTTAACGAGATAATCATCGGCGCCCAACTCTAAGCCAATGATCTTATCTAAAATTTCACCTTTAGCAGTAATCATCATGATCGGAACATTTGATTTATTGCGTATTTGCTTACATAGTTCTAAACCATCCTTTTTTGGTACAGTCCAATCTAATAAAATCAGATCATATGCTTTAGATGAAAATGCTGTCCAACCCGCTTCACCATCATATGCTATATCGACTTGATAGCCTTCTCGTTCTAAAAAAAAAGCAATATTTTTAGCTAAAATCCGTTCGTCCTCAACAAGTAAAAAACACTTCATTAATTTCCACCTCCTGATTAGATTATTAAAATAGTGTTAAAAACTGAATATATAATAGGCCAACAATAAGGAGTGACACCCCAAACAGGATATTCCAACGAATTCCATTCTCTGCTAAGCTCCGTCCATTTAGACCACTTATTAGTAGTAGCGGAACCGTTACTGGTGCAATAACCATTGTAACAGATACACCAAGTAATAAAGAAAGCGCAATTAAATCAGGAGCATATCAACCTGGGATTGTCACTAAAATACCTGAAATTAAAACCATTGCGGGGATAGGTGGGATACCAGAAAAACCAAGCATAATTACTGCGAACGTTAAGCCGATAAGGATATTTATGTTCAGCCAATCAACAGCGAATAAAAAATACTCGAATAACTCGTGACCCTGGCCTGTCTCCTTTAACGTTCCAACTAATAATCCCGCTGACAAAATAAGAAAGATTTCTTTTTTCTTCTTTCCTAAATCAACAGTTACTAACTGAAACCATAATTTTTTATACTGTGACACTGCTTGATTGCTGACAAAATAAAGAGTTGTTACGCTAACAATCACAACAGGTACAGAAAGCAATATATCTAGATGGAACCACTGATTTAAAATGAAAATACCTGCCATAAGAAGCAATACCCAAAAAAGAAATTCTCTAATGAGCCCATCCATTTTTTCCTCTGAACTAACTGAAAGCTCAGGTATTAAGTCTGCTGAAACTTGTTTTTGTTTCATTTGTAGCCAATAGATGATAATGCTAATAACAAAGCCGATAAATGCTAGACCCAATCCTTTTAACATCGTCGGCAGAAGTGGTGCATTTGTTCCAGCAATCCCATAGGCAAATGCCGGATGAACTGCTGTCCATAAAACGGTTAATGTAAACCCTCGCATGATCGCAGTGCTCAACGTAAAGTCCCAAGCCAAATCGGAAACTGACGACTTTTTCTCGTGACGAAACATTTGGTAAACAAACGCAATCCCACCAACCGTCATAAAGGAAGAAATAAAATGTGTGATTACCGCTACAAAAGAGAAAAAGCGGATTGGTGTCGTAATCCTTTTTTTGCCTAGCGTCATGAGGGCTTTAACATAAGGACGATGACCAATAATCCAGCTAACAAGACTAATTAAAATGATCAGTGGAATAATAGCACTCATCTCTCGTAAGCCTATCCATAGAACAATAGGGGACGAGGAAGTGATCCATACAATCATCATAGACAGGATGATTAATAGAACTGGCAGGAGTAGATCTCGTTTTGGCAGGACAATGAAGATAGACAAAAGCATCATCAATCCCGTCGCTGATAATAACTCAATCAGAAACGGCTCTTTCCAGATTGTTAATAGAAAATATATTAAAATAAACGTAATGAGTGCACCAACAAATAATTTATTTAAAAATTGAATCATGATCCTAATTCACTCACCTTCTACTTATAACTATAACTATAACTATAACTATAACTATAACTATAACTAAAGAAATATAAAAAAAACAACCGTTAAAAAACGATTGTTCATTTTTATACGATTGTACATTATAAATCAGTGGACAAGCCGAGTCTTTGTCTTAGTTGGCTGTTGTCTAACGTCTACCTTTTAAAATCAAGCTCAGGACGAATATTAAAATAATTGCACCAATTAATGCTGGGATGATTTGAATGCCACCCACTACTGGTCCAACAGTAAATAATCCGAGTTCGCCGCCGATCCATGCACCGACAATACCTGCAATAATATTACCGATAATTCCACCTGGTACATTTTTACCGAGAATCGCTCCTGCCAACCAACCTATAACTCCACCAATAATAAGATATAAAATAAATCCCATTTTCCTCATCTCCTGTTCGCTACAATATAATTTTTTCTTACCTTACAGTTAAATTCCCTAATACTTAGAAATTGAAACAATTTTTAAAAATAGCAAACTAACCAATACAAAACGTTACCTATAATCTCGTTCTTTTTTCAGATCTTTATTCATATCTTATTATAAATAATAGTCCAATTTCTTTTAGGCCAAACCTAAAGGGGGATTTTTATGGAAATACAGGTTAAGGAAAATCAACTAACTGATATTGAGAAAAAGTTCTATTTTCCAGGTGCAATTGGGTTGGCAGGATTATTTTTGTTTACAATTATTTTGGGTGGTTTATTTTCTCCGCTAACTTTATTGCGAATCCGATTGTTTTTTGTTGGTACCGCATTCGGCTATTTTCTAACTATTCATTTTTACCAGCTACGATCTATCAAGAAACAGCTAGAGACCCTAGATCAGAAACCAACTGAGGTTATTATTTGGTTTAACGGAAAAGAACTTGAGGGAAAATACTAATGTATAATCTAATTCATATATATCCTCATATAGTTCTGGTATAATAATAGCATTATCATTATATTGAAGTTATTTAAATGACTATCCCTAAAAAGGATAGTTTTTTTGCTTAATTAGATTATTACTTTGATGTTTGTTCTGCTAGTGAGGAATGAGAAAGGTTAGGTTACTCATGAAAACTTTGTATAAGAAAAAAATAACGGTATGAAATTACTTCTGATTATTTTAGGACTCTTACTATTTATATATTTGCAAAGGCAATACGTGAACATTAATCCGGAAATGGTCCGAGACTTTGTCCTTTCTTTTGGGATATATGGTCCTGCAATCTTCCTAGTAACTTCTTTCTTTCGCCCACTAATTTTTTTTCCAATAACAATCTTTTACCTATCCAGTGGTTTGGCTTTTGGTCCCTTATGGGGAGGGCTAATTGCTTTAATTGGTGCGATAATCAGTGCCTTTGTCATCCATGTAGTTGCTAACAAAATAGGGATTGAATTTCTACCGGTGCGTTGGAAGGAAAAAATCCTGATGACAAAGAAAAAAATTGAAAATGCCAACTTGATAACCATCGTTCTCATCCGTTTTATACCTTTAGTTAGCTTTGATTTGGTAAGCTATGCCGGTGGTTTAGCTAGGATAAAACAGTTCCCCTATCTTTTGGGAACAGCCATTGGAGTTGCTCCAAGAATTTTCGCTTATACTTATTTAGGTGCCAATATACTTGACGTCAATGATCCCCAATTTTGGATTGCTATCGGTGTTTTGCTTGTTATTTTTTTGGTGCCAGCAATTTTATATAAATTCATTAATCGCTACAATAAGCCAATGAAGGAGTAGTTATTACTCTTCATTGGCCAATTTTTATTTAGTTGAATGAATTGTGCAGTGTCAAGCAAAGCAATACCGCGTCCTCGATCGTTTCAAATGTTTATGGTCGGAATTGTTGATATAGATATAGTCCGCACGATATCATTGCGTCATCCTGAGGAAGCCTTCAATAAGGGGTTCATCCCCTACCTCTTCGTTAACTTGCTTACCTAAATATAGAAGTTCCCCCAAACAATAAGTCTGAGGGAACAAAAACACACTCAATATTCAATTAAAATTCTTCCAACTCTTACATTTAAAACTAATTCTTCTGTATCAACGCGAGTGTCTCCACGTATGCTTTGTTGCTTTCTAAACCATAGTGATTATTTCTTAAGATCAAAACGATCTGCATCCATTACCTTAACCCAGACATCAACAAAGTCCCGTACAAATTTCTCTTTATTATCGTCTTGAGCGTAAACTTCTACAAGAGCACGAAGGATGGAGTTAGAACCGAACGCAAGATCGACTCTTGATGCTGTTCGAACCACTTCACCTGTCTTTCGGTCACGTCCCTCATATACAAAGTCATCTAAAGGCTTCCACTCAATTCCCATGTCTAATAAATTTACAAAGAAATCGTTTGTGAGTGTACCTACACGGTCCGTGAACACACCGTGTTTTGTTCCATTGTAGTTTGTACCAAGAACACGCATACCGCCAACGAGTGCAGTCATTTCTGGTGCTGAAAGGTTAAGCAGCTGTGCCTTATCTAAAAGAAGCTCTTCTGCACTTACAGTGTACTGCTTCTTCAAGTAGTTACGGAAGCCATCCGCAATCGGCTCTAGTACATCAAAGTTCTCTGCATCTGTTTGCTCTGCGGTTGCGTCGCCGCGTCCCGAAACAAACGGTATTGTTACATCTACGCCAGCATAGTGTGCAGCTTTTTCTACTGCTGCAATACCACCAAGAACGATCAAATCAGCAAGGCTGACTTCTTTATTTTTTTGAATGTCTTTAAGCACATGAAGCACTTTTTCAAGTTGTTCCGGCTGGTTCACATCCCAATCTTTCTGTGGTGCAAGTCCAATACGAGCACCATTTGCACCGCCACGCATATCTGATCCACGGAAAGTACTTGCAGAAGCCCAAGCAGTTGTTACAAGGTCGCTAATCGTAAGTTCAGAGTCCAAGATTATCGCTTTAAGCTCTTCTACTTCTGCATTAGTTAATTCATAATCAACAGCTGGAACAGGGTCTTGCCAGATCAACTCTTCTTTTGGAACTTCAGGACCGAGATATCTGTCACGAGGCCCCATGTCACGGTGCAGCAATTTAAACCAAGCGCGAGCAAATGAATCTCCAAGCTCGTCTGGATTCTTGTGGAAACGTCGGGAAATTTTCTCGTATATTGGATCCATACGCATAGCCATATCCGCAGTGGTCATCATCGTCGGAACACGGACAGATGAATCTTCTGCGTCCGGTGCAAGGTGTTTCTCATCTGGATTTATAGCAGCCCATTGATAGGCACCTGCAGGACTCTTTGTAAGCTCCCATTCATAACCAAATAGCATATCAAAGTAACTATTGTCCCACTCTGTTGGGGTAGGAGTCCAAGCACCTTCAATACCGCTTGTGATTGTGTCACTTCCTTTGCCTGACCCGTGTGTACTCTTCCAACCAAGCCCTTGTTCTTCAAGAGCAGCAGCTTCTGGCTCTGGACCGACATTAGCAGCATCACCTGCACCGTGTGACTTACCAAACGTATGGCCGCCAGCTGTCAGTGCTACAGTTTCTTCATCATTCATTCCCATACGTGCAAAGGTTTCGCGAATGTCACGACCACTTGCAAGCGGATCTGGCTTACCGTTTGGACCTTCTGGGTTAACATAGATAAGACCCATCTGAACAGCGGCTAGTGGATTTTCAAGTTCACGATCACCTGAGTAGCGTTTATCACCCAGCCATTCAGCTTCAGCTCCCCAGTAGATGTCTTCTTCCGGGTGCCAGACGTCTTCACGTCCTGCTCCAAAACCAAATGTCTTTAGGCCCATTGATTCAATGGCCACATTACCTGTAAGAAGAACCAAGTCGGCCCAAGAAATCTTATTTCCGTACTTTTGCTTAATCGGCCATAACAGTCGACGTGCTTTATCAAGGTTACCGTTATCAGGCCAGCTGTTAAGTGGCGCAAAACGCTGAGTACCGGTTCCACCACCCCCACGGCCGTCACCTGTGCGGTATGTACCAGCAGCGTGCCATGCCATACGGATAAAAAATGGACCATAATGTCCAAAGTCTGCAGGCCACCAATCCTGGCTGTCTGTCATAAGAACGTTGAGATCTTGCTTAAGAGCATCGTAGTCTAACTTTTTAAATTCCTCTGCATAATCAAAATCTTCACCTAAAGGGTTCGTTTTCTTGTCATGCTGATGCAGAATGTTCAAGTTCAGTTGGTTTGGCCACCAGTCTTTGTTAGATGTACCACTGGACTTGTGACTAGTAGCACCCCCATGAGTTACCGGACACTTGCCTTCGTTTGTAATCTCATTTGAATTCATATTGATTTTTCTCCTCCTTATAACTTGTAATTTAAAGAGCATTCAACCGTATGAAACTTTCAAACCGAATTGCAGTATTTACTCTTATATTATAATTATAATAAACTATTGCTTAAATTGATAGAAAAAAGCTTTTTCGCAAAAAAAATGATAGTTAAAAAGACAACACCCACAACGGGTTAGTTGCCTTCAGGACATAAGACCACGGCATAACATTTTCTGATTTGCCAACAGCGAATCGAACGTTTATTACTCGGATCTCTTCCATTTCCCCTTCTAGACTTTTACCTGTTTTATATTCAAGTCTAATTGGTAAATATCTCTTTAATAGCAGAACTTATACACTCTCTAGCAACACACAGCACTCAACATGGGTCGTATGCGGAAACATATCGACCGGTTGCGCTTCTTTTGTTTTAAAGCCAACATCCTCTAAAATTCGTAAATCTCTTGACCGGATGCAATCACTACGTGACGAAAAACAACATCTGTCACATCTTCCATGGGTGCAAGTACAAAAAATGGTTTAGGTAAATCACGCCAAAAATTTTCTTTCATTCACAAGAAAGATATTATTTTACCTTCATTATCTCCATAAATCTTCTTCCACCATTCACCCATTATTCCATTGTGAATATAAATTGGATAACCATATGGGTTAGAAAAGTTTTAAAACGAAATAAGACCCTAACCTCGTAAAGTTTTTTTTACGGAATCAGGATCCGACTAGCAATAGTTTGGATTACTTTTATTTCAATTTACTGCCGTCAATATACACTTTAATTTTATCAATCTTACCATCACGATTAAAAATAGCTTGACTTGTTACACGATCTAAATTATCAACATCTTCAAAAATACTTTCTGTACCATCTTTGTAACATACGATGATTTTCTTTTTGCCCTCTAGATAATAGATTACCGGAACTGCACAGAATGTAAATCCTAAAGAATTCTCATCTAACTGGATTGTTTCTGCATACGCAGTATTACTATTCCTAGGTAGTGACCAGACTTTCTTCTCTTTTAAAAACTCAGATTTAGCTAACAGCACTGGTTTAAACTGAACAAGTCCATCCTCCACCTTCACTCCTAACTCAGCTAGTCGAGAGATAAAGTCTTCTTTAACCTGACCAGTCATACCTGGTTGTTGTACTCCTGCAAAGCTCGGGGTATGGGAATAAGCCTCTGTCGGAAATGCACCGTATTCTTCTGGTGACTTGTCTACTCCTAAGCCTTCCTTAATCACTTCATAATCATTCATAAGCGTTCTAGCTTCTTCATTCATGCCTTTTTGGCGATAGACATCATCGAAGTTTTCTTGTGCCGCCAAGACTAGCTTTGATACCATGTGCCAATAGATACTTCCTAACCCTTCATACTTATAGAAGGTACCGGAGCGCCCTGTAAAGGAATGATGGTTAAATAGGTCTGAAAAGATTTCTTCAACGATTTTAATGTCTTCATCCTGATACTCTTCTGTGGCTTTTAGTGCTTCTCGAATCTCTTCGCCGTTTCTGAATTGACCATTAAAATGATATTTCCCATTAACATCTTTTTCAATGAAGCGTGTGCGGTTCTGCTTCAGTTCTTCTTTTAAAACAGTTGATGACATCACTTGTGCTTCGGGAATCACATTTTTCTCTAAGAACTTCGGCAGCTCACGATTCGGATAGAGCATGTAGCTGTTTTGGTCTTCACGATAAATAGAACTGTTTTTAAGCGCCGCTAAGACAGCAATGCTTTCTTTTGCATCTAAAGCTTTTGAGCTTAAAACGGAAACCTGACCTTCTAACATCTCATAAAGATTTGAAATGCTACAGTTTTCCTTATCAAATCGGATAAGATTGTAAGAGTGGTATAGAGCGTCTTCACGTTTATTCTTTTTAATGGAATCTTTTAAATGAATCATTGAAACGTCAATAAATTCTTTAAGCGATTCTATAGAAAGTGCCGCTTTCTCACCTGTGAACCCATTGTTATGAATGGCATTTCTATAGTCTTCACCAATCTCGCCTAATTTTTTAACGATCTCAAAACGCTTGTCATCGGATAGTTCACTGCCAAGATACTGTTTGCTGTTCTTCAATACTGCCGCTGTATCATTAAACATCTGAAGCACTTCAACTGAAACCTCAATTGAGTCCTCTTTCATTTCCTTAACTAGTTCACTCATATAATCCTGGAAACGATGCATATAATTCAGGGTAACCATGGACAAACCATTCCCAACAAGAGCGTTATTGGCATCGTTCCACTCTGGACGTTGTGTGTTCATCCAAATGCCGCCCTCAGGCACATAGTTAGAGAACTTAGCAAGAAGAGTAACTAACAGTTTTTCCATTAAGTTGACCTTGTAGATTTCGTCTTTACTGAATACTAACTTCCCGTCAGATCCAAGGCTTGCCGTTTTACTATCGATACGCTGTTCATTCTCATCATCATAAATGATACTGTCTCTTGGATTCTCGACCAATGCATCAAATCCTTTGATGCGATAAGGTACATTCGCATAGACAAAGATATCTTTATGCAGAAGCTCCTGTAATTTTTCAGGATTATACTTCTTTGATACTTCCATTAATTTTAAAAGATAGATAATTTGATGATCGCCCCAGTAACCAATGTTTGACCACGGATCTTCAGGGTCAAGCGTCTCCCAGTCAATGCCTTCTTTCGTGATTCGGTAAGGGTTGTATCCGTCTGCTGTTGATGCATTCACGAATTTAGCGATAATACTCTCCGTATATGAAGGGTAGGATAGGGATAATGCTTCCCAATTTTGAAAGATGTCACGCCAGTTCCCTTCAAACTTAAGATCTTTGCTTCCATCTTCTTTGGAAACCTCTATACTAAATTTATTCCACGGACGACTTGGATCGCCATGGCGTCTGCTGAAGGTTAGCGGTAAGTACTCAAGTACTAACCGTTCAAAATCCTTGCAATCAAGCTCTGCTACTAAAGCAATTAGTTCATTAAAATTAATTGTTTCAGGCAATTGGCTGATAAAATCGAGATGTTTCGTATATACTTCTTTATTCCAACTACCGACAAATGCTTTAAAATCGTCTCTATCAATCGCATAGCCATCTGCGTATATACCACCGCGCATAATATTGTAAAGGGTATTTGAAAAATGTCTATAACTCGCCTTCTCATTAGCAGTACATTGAATTCCGTCTGCCTCAAATACAAGTTTGTTAAGATTGTAATCACCCTTTGAAACATCTGCTTCTAGCACTTCAAGTATCGATTGATTTTCGATAATCTCTTTAATAAGTTTCTCAACTCCGGAAGCGCTTTCGTTAAGCTCAGCAACTATATACCAGTCTTTTGATTCACTACCCTTAAGGTGGATAGAATCTACAACATAGTAGGAACCTCTTCTACCCTTAATATCATCTTCCGTTTGAATCTCTTTATTTTGAGAGAAAGCTTTAATCTGTTGTTCTGACAAAAGGTAGCTAGGATTCTCAAGTCCCTTTGACCAAACCGTCGTTGCTTTCAATGATTCACTTGGCTCAGCTTTATCTGTTAAAATCGAACTAAGCGTGTAAATACCTAGTCCTGCTTTTTCCACTAATTCACATCGTTTATATCCATCAACAAGTGTGCTTTTTGTGGTTTGCAAAAGCGTATTGACACCATAGGGTAGTACGTTACGTATACCGTCTAAGACTTTAATCTCTACTTCCTTTTCCGCTAGGTTAACCATTCTAGATTCTTTAATAAATCCTAACGCATCACTGTTCTTCCATGTATATGTATAACTAACCTCTAGGTCATGGTTGATCTCTTCAAACATAATCTTGTTACCTATAGTGTTTTTATATAAGTTTCTTGTAATCTTATATACATTACTGTTATAAAGTGAGAAGGGTTTCCACAGAAAATTCTTTTCATCTTTATTGACGATTAGTATTGTATGTGGTCCGGTTGTCTCAATACTGTCATGAATTTTATCATCTGTATAATATGGAAATAATGCTGACTCTGCATTTTTACGTCCGCAAGTCAGTCCGCCAGTGCTTGATATAAACATCCAATGGTCAACATCACTTACTACTGTCATAAAGAATGGATCCATGTGACTGTAGTTTTCAATCTTGAAATAAGTTTCCTCATTTACAGTCACCATTTCTAGCGAAATCTTTTCCGTTTCATCATGCAAAGATGCATTTCCATAGTACAAGTTAGACATAGTCGTATGTTCCTTTCTAAACTAAAATTTTTTTACCTAATTGAACCAATTTCATAATTCTGAGCCCAACGGGCTCAGCGGTTTGATAGGGATACTTAAAAGAGTCTTTTCAGTTAAATAATGTAAGATACCGAACAGAGGGAACGAGCAAAAGTTCATTTTGATATAGTTACCATGGTTTACAATGGCATGAAATTAGCAAGTATGCGTCTAGGATGTAAGCAATCTAAAGTAGATTTAGCAGCTTAATTTCAAAAAAATGTAAGAAATATTTATTCTGGGAGTCTCGGCTTTTTCAAAACATCGAATTATGAAATTGGTTCAATTGTTACTGATTAGTACTACAGTTAAAAGTACAATTAACTTCAAAAAAATTGTCACATTTCTAAAGATTGCGCTTTTATTCATTTTATCATATTAATTAGTTTTAGATAAAAAAGCAATCAGAATTTCTTTATTATCTTAATTTCCATCTGTAAATATATCCTTATCTTGTTTTAGCACCACCTTTGTTTTACTCAGCACACTAGGTGAATCGAACTTGTTCTCGTCAAAAAGATCAATATACAGTTGCACCAACACCATTCGCAAACTATATATTGATTCATGTGACTCGTTCTTGGTAAATCCCCCCAAACCATTAGTCCGAGGGAACATAAAACACACTTCATTATTTAACTAAAAACCGCTAAACCTATTGATACCAAGCTATTTCAACTCTATCAACGCTACTACCTCCACATGCATTGAGCCAGCCTGTTAGCCGAAAAGACAACACATTAAGTGGTTAAAAAGAGAAAAGAAAACACGTTGTGTTTGATGCTCTATTTTAAGAAAACAACTGGTATTAAAAACAGATTGTAAGAAGAATGCGCATGAAACTATCAATGGATTATTGAGGGGAATACTATCGAACAGAAGTTACTTGAAATATGTTTCAAACCCATTATTCATGATATGTGAACCATTTGGAACTTGAATTGCTATTAAACACATATTTAAGCAATCAACACATGAACCCATAGCATTCATTAAACAGAGTACAATAATGAACCTATTTAATAAACCAAAAATATTAAGAATAAAGGGTAATATAACTGATAATAAAATAAATGGCATAATAGAAATGATTAAAAATCTACCCTTTTTGATTTTTTCATTGGTAAAAACAAATCCAAAGAGTCCATTAATACCCCAATATGTTTTGTCTGATCTTAGTCCATTAGGTATAAAACAGGCATGAAGAAATTCATGTGCTGTCATAAATGCGAAAATGATAGCAACATATATTAGCGAAAATATGTTTATTGTAATAGAAAGGCTAGGGGCTTGTCCACCGTTCAAAAGTTCCTTCAACGGTGGATATAAATAGGATGCAATAACTATAAACACAACAGCATTTATAAACATAAACGGTACTGAAAGTAAAATTGATATGATTAAATTAGATGGTTCTTTTAGTTTATTCCAGCCCTCTGATATTAGTTCGTTACTCAACGCTTTATCCGCAAGGGGTATCTTTTTTATATATTTCATTAATCAGACTCCTTTCCCAAAATGATACTGTTTAATTTTACATACAGTTAAGTCGTGCCTTAAGAAGAATGCGTCTTAACATTATTTATTAATCATCTTGTTTATACTTGATTTTTTTAATTTTGTATTTAATAGTATTTTAATATTCCATCCTGATTTTCCGTAGCTTAATCTATACCAATAGTAGTTTATATACTCAATTATTCCGAATAAAAATAATCCAATAGCAATTATTAAATCCTTATTGCTATTTTTAATAATAGGTATTATCATACTTATCGCCACTAATAAAATTAAATTTAACTGTTTTAAAGACCTAAGGAGTTTTATGGCCTTAAGACCAAAGCTTTCCTTTTTGATAATCAAAATATATCTATAAAGCCAATACATGCTTCCTTGTAATAATATAAGTATAAGATACGAAAATGCTATTAAACTACCCATTCCCAAGTCTAATAATCTATATACAAAAGCAAAAGTACACATGGCTGCAAATTCACCTATCGCCAGGTTTAATAACTGTTTCTTTAACCTATTCAATTTATCACCTCTACAAACTTTACTTCGTTTATTCTACGACTGCGACACAGTTTATATAAAGTGTATTACTTTATTGAGAATCGTATTTCACACACTACTCTGATATATACTTTCGGTTTAGTGCACCTCCATTATATTTGAAATGCAATAGCTCATTCCCACCATGCCAGCAATACCAACTATAACAAATAATGAGTTTGATTCTACGAAAGTCATACTAACTGCAAATGCTAAAAATCCAATAATTGCACCCAGAATATATAGATTCTTTTTATTGATTTTATCACTCATTTCGTCAGTGACCTCATTATCAACATAGACCCTTCCTATAATTTCATCTATTGACAGATTAAATATTTTCCCCAATTTTATCAAATTTTCAGTATCAGGATTAGATAAACCAGTCTCCCATTTTGATACAGCCTGCCTACTAACGCCTACTAATTCAGCTAATTTTTCTTGTGATAGCATATTTTCTTTTCGCAGATTTTGCAATCTTTCACCTAATGTCATGATATCGCCTCCATCTATATGCTAACAAAGTATACATTTTCATACCACCAACCGCATGTCAACTATTGGTTGCAACGACTATTCTTCAAGATAATATTTCCGAATTATTTCTCAAATTCTATATTATGTGTCTTTTGTAAAACCAATGATCTTGCTTATTTTTTTTTGCATTTACCCTATTGCAATTCTAACTGAAATAAATCTTCTACTGTTGTATTCAATATTCTTGCTAGCTTCATTGCTAATTCCAGTGTAGGGTCATATTTATTGTTTTCAATTGCATTAATGGTCTGTCGTGTAACATTTACCTTGATAGCTAAATCTTCTTGCCGTAAACTCTGCATTTTTCGTAATTCTTTAATATTATTTTTCATATGATAGATCCTAGTTCAAAAAGTATAATAATAGCCCACCAATGACAAATAAAACTATCGTGAATAGTATCATTGCAATAAGATACCTTTTGCTTTCATTGTCACCTGTTTTCATGGCTAAAATACGTTGTGAAATTAATGCTACAACAATTTGCATAGTAAATAAAACCATAGGCAATGTTTGACCTTGACCATTAATGTAATTGAGAATTCCCCAAACTAATAAAAATCCACCTGTAAATATCCAAGAAACTCTTATTGATTTTAACGTTAACGATTTCTCCATCTCATCCATTTTTTTCATTATAATTCCTCCTAAAATGTCAAATAGTTTTTACATTTATAGTGTAATCAATATTTGGTAAAATGTCAAGATGTTTTTACATTTTTTGCTTCTCGATTTATTTAATTGCTTAACTTAGGCTAATACATCAATCTGAAATTAAAGTGATTTTCTCAGCCGTAGCACCAATAATTGAATCTATTTTGGCATAACCGTGATATCTAACGTGCATTACTGCTTTTCCTTTAGCAGCAAATACTTCTTTAAATTCATCCACCTCATGAACAATCAAAATATCAAAGTAAGTATGCTCTATCTCAATAAAATCTCCACCTCTATATGCCAAACCATATCTTTTTATCAAATCAGAAATCAGGCTTTCTGCAATAGATGGTAAACTTAACTGATAAACCCTTGTTTCAATACTTGGTGAGTATACTCCACTGCCATCCTTCCACATTTCATTGGAAACGATTCCGTTCTCATTTGATTCATAGTGAACTGGCGCTAATAGACTCCAATTATATGTATAACGATTGCCCCAATCAACATTATCTCGAATATAAGAAGATGCCTCTCCTCTATTCAATTTAGGATTTTGCTCAATATCTGCTAGTCTAACAATAGGTAAATCTGTACCGGCAACCGGTAATGTTTTAGTTTCATTCATAGCCAGTTGCATTATAGGAAGTATAGCACCAAAAATTGCAAGAATAATATAAAGACTCGCAATAATTAACTTTACCTTACGTATTCTTTTCCATGGCGCAGAGTGATTGATTGGCTTTCCCTCTGAAAGAGTCTTTCGTAAAGCACGAATAGATATGGCTGCTTGTAACGAAGTATATGCTACATATAATTCAACAATTATTAAGATTGACTGTTGAATGAAGCTTCCATCAACTAAGGCTATATAATTCGCTGAATTAAAAAACCAAATAGAAACCAGCATTCCTATCATTAACAATACTGCAACAGCAACTACAAACGCAGTTTTTGAAAGCTTTTTATCAAGATAATTCAAAGTATACGCTTGCTCTGCGGGATCCGTATGCAGTTCAGGTGAATTTGCTTCAACCGATGATGAAAACACATTAAATTCACCATAGCTTGTTACATAGTTCCAACCGCTTTCCGAATACATTTCTTTTTGCTCAGGTGTTATTTTCTTACCCTGAGATACGTCTATTCTATATTTCATCATTTTAGGCTTACCTTTTGTAAATTTGACGAATTGCAATCCAACTTTTTTTAAATGCAAACCTTCCTGTGCCATATCAGAAAACCAGCTTTCATGCTCACCAATACGCCAGAAATCAGTAGGTCTTAACATATTTGTAGTCTTATTCACCTTCTTCACCATCCTTTAAAATTATCCCATCTCTTACTAAGTCTATCAATCGGCTATATTCATTTTGAAGGGCTTCTTGACCTTCAGCTGTAATTGTGTAAACCTTTCTTCTACCGTCATCCTCCGACAGATCAATGAGGCCTTCCTTTTGAATACGCGCAAGTACTCCATAAAGTGTTCCCGGTCCCATGTTCACTCTCCCGTGAGAAACTTCTGTAATTGCACTCATAAGACTATACCCATGATTTGGATTCATAAGTGCCAACAATACATAGTACATTGCTTCAGTCATAGGACCACCAGTATATGCCATATCAAATACCTCCTTCTATTATGTAATGCGTTATTATGTATCGCGATATATCGCATGACATAATAATACTCTTTTTTATTTTGTATGTCAATGAAACTATTAAACACTACATTCAGTTTGCATCACAAAAAGTTGCTCAGACAAATATGCATACTAATCAACTTTTTGATTTATCTCTTAATCTTAATAACTCCTAACATAATATTTCCTTCACCTCAACCCCAGTCTTAAACACAATAGTTACCTCAACCAGTGACCTGACTATCACCTTTTCAATTAGCCTGCCAAATAACTCACCGTCAAACTTTTCAATCGCTGTATCTTTACCCTGTAGATATTCCTTTAGTTCTTTAATTCTATCAATCTGGAGAACACGCCCTGATTCCTGCTCTTTTAGCTTTTGTCTTCTTTCTCTATAGGTATCAAGCTCTGCAGAAAGTTTTAAATATTCTTTGCTATAGACCTGTGTGTCTAATCCATTCCTTGCATTAACACGAACCAAGATCATTAATTCTTTTTGAAGTTCTGATAACCTTACGTCTATCTGCTCCATGGTCAACACATAGGTTGAAGTTGCTAATCCCTTCTCAATATTAGCAAGCAGCTTGTTAATAAAATTATCCTTACCTGCTACCACCTTATTCATTGCCCTAACAAACGCCTTCTCAACTGCCCTCTCATGAATTGCTTGCATGGTGCAGGCTTTATTCCCGTTGTTATAATGGTTAATGCACATCCAATTCATTATTTTATACTTACCTGTTCCTGATGTTCGCCTTGTATATTTTGAACCGCAGCTATGGCAGAATAGCTTACCCGAGAAGGGGTAGTTGCTTGTGTAAGCACTCCTACCTGTTTTGGAGTAGCCTCTCAAGTTGCTACGCCTTGCAATCTCGGCTTGCACTGCTGCGAATATTTCCTTTGATACAATGCCTGGGTGGCTATCCTCTACATAATATTGCTGTGCATGACCTTTATTTATGACTCGTTTTTTGGTAAGAAAGTCAACCGTATAGGTTTTTTGAAGTAATGCATCCCCCATGTATTTCTCATTCTTTAGCATTTTAGTTAAGCTACTCTCATGCCAATTCTTATTTCCTGCACCAGTTAATATTCCATCTGCTTCAAGGCCTCTGGCTATTTTATTACAGCCATATCCCTCCAGGTATTCTAGATAAATCCTAGTTATAACCTCGGCTTCTTCGGGAACAATGACAAGCTCGCCAGCATCATCTTTGGTGTAACCTAGGAACCTTTTATGATTTACTCTGATTTTGCCCTCCTGAAATCGGTAAACAATTCCTTGCGTAGTCGATTGGCTGATCGAATTACTTTCTTCTTGCGCTAGGCTTCCTAAAAGGCTTAGCATGAAATCTCCCTTGCTATCTAGTGTATTGACATTTTCTTTCTCGAAGAATACCGCTATGTTCTTCTCTTTAAGCTGGCGCGCAAAGTTTAAGCAGTCCACCGTATTCCTTGCAAATCGGCTAATTGACTTAGTGATTACCATATCAATTTTGCCCTCCATACAATGCTCGATCATGCGATTGAACTCTATACGCTTTTTCGTACTTGTTCCTGACAATCCCTCATCTGCATATATGCCAACAAAATCCCAGGCAGGGTTACTAGAGATATGTGACTGATAATGCTGAATTTGCGCCTCATAACTGTTTAATTGCTCGGCTTCATCCGTTGAAACTCTGCAATAGGCACACACTCTAGTTTTTGCTGTTGCTTCAAACCCACGCATCTGTTGAATAGGCTTTGCTGGTATTATTTCAATGTTTTTGTTTGCCATATAATAAAACTCCCTTCTTATACAATATCTATTCCATATTTTAACGTGTACCTCTCCTCAAGGTGCAGACCTCCCTGCAGCTGAAAAATTAGGCACTCTCGTTCCTTCACCACGATCTTATCTACAAATGTTTCAAACAGCTCGTCACTAAATTCCTCAACCCTTTTAAGGTTATTAAGTATGGTTATTAATCTTACTGTGTTTTGGTAACTGTCATCTTGTCTTTGCAGAATATTTTTAATTGCCATTGTTTCTTCCTGTAGTTCCTCTATTCTTTCAACTAATTCCATGTGCTCCTGCTTAAATATTTCTTTATCAACATAGCCTCTAACCTGGAGCAGAAACATCTCTCCCTCCTGCTTTAGCAACTTCGATATTTCGTCTTCGTAATCTTTTAATTTTCCACCCAACGAGGTATCATTATGGATTTCTTCAAGGCTCTGCAAATATCGATTCAGCGGTGCTTTATCTGCTATCAACCTATTTATAATTTTTAGAAATACCCTCTTAATGGTGTCTTCCTTAAGCGTTCCAATACTGCAGGCTTTAACGCCTTTATCAATGTATGTGCCACAGGTCCAGCGATAATTTCCTTTTCCGTTATTTGAGTTATGGATTGTTCGTTTAAAGTTTCTGCCACACCTACCGCATTCAAGCTTGCTGGTTAAGGTGTATCTTTGATTATACTTCCAGGCTGTATCAGATGTATTTCCTTTTTCCCTCCCACGTTTTACCATAAGTTCTTGAGCTTTTTCAAACTGTTCTTTTGATATAATTGCAGGGTGGCTATCCTTAACATAATATTGAGGTGCTTCACCTTCATTCTTTTTACGCTTCAGGCTAATGGAGTTTACTGTTATAGTTTTTTGTAAGAGTGCATCCCCTGCGTATTTCTCATTTTTGAGCATTCCAAGTATTACTGAAGCACTCCAGTTTACTCCACCTGTTGTCTTTTCCACCCCATCCGATTCGAGTGCTTTTGCTATTTTAGAAGCACCAAGTCCTCCAATGTAATCCTCAAATATTCTGCGGACGATTTTAGCCTGCTCTTCATTTATAACAAGGTTACCGTTATCATCTTTGTCATAACCCATAAAACGCCCAGTGCAAACCTGCACCTTTCCTTGGCTAAACTGCCTGGTAATACTCCACTTCATATTTTGAGATGCGGATAACAACTCTGCCTCTGCCACTGAACTTAGTATTGAAAGCATTAACTCACTCTCAGCGTTTAATGTGTTTATCTTCTCTTTCTCAAAATACACTCCTACATTTAGTCCTTTTAGATGTCTTATCGTTCCTATGCATTCAGAGGTATTTCTTGCAAAGCGACTGATTGATTTGGTGAGTATAAGGTCAAATTTATCGTTTTCAGCATCCTTTATCATCCGTAAAAATTCAGTCCGCTGCTTTTTCCCCTTGCCCGATATACCTTCATCAGCATAAATGCCTGCAAACTCCCATTCAAGATTGTTTTTAATATAAGAAGTGTAATGATCCATCTGTGCATCAAGGGATTCTTTTTGTAAAAGATGATGCGTTGATACTCTGCAATAAGCACAAATCCTTTGCTTTTGAATCCGTTTGCCAAATTCATTAAAACCCTTGTTGGCTTTAATGGTAGATATTTTCTTCATGTGTTTCTCCTTTCCGTCCCAGCCTACGCTCATAATTCTGCGTGCTTGGGAACATATTTGATGTTAAAAAAATCACCTACCCTCTACTAATTTAGAAGGTAGGTAATGATAACTCTGTTACGCACTAATAGCCAGTCAATTAGCAGCTTTAACCTCAACAAAAGTTCTCTTGTTTTCAGCGTCTATTTTGTCAAATTCGCTCTTTGTAATTAGTGCCTTTTGCAGCATTCCTTTTATGATATTTAGTGCTATTTCATATTCATTAGATTCTACAGAATCAAACATTTCATGGCCCCCTTAATCGTATTTGATAAAGGCATCAAAGCCTGCTGCTTTTACCTTCTTAAGCATTGCTTCCGCATTTGCTTTTTGTGAATATGCCCCAACCTGAACACGATAATATCGCGGTGAGGTAACTGGAGTAGGTGTTACTTCCGGTATTTTCTTTTTAGAAATCCCAAAGGTTTTAGTTAATGCGTTTACATAGGCTCTTGCAATTGAATCTTTACTATTAATAATCCACTGCGCCACCTGTGCATTATCATGAAAATCTGTTTCTGCTAAAACTGTAATGAGTCCATACTGGTTAGGCGTTCTTATCTCGCCGTAACCTTGTCCGTTAAAAGGGAGCATTCCATTTGCCACAGGCGTGGATCTGTTGGATCTTATCGGGCAGATGGCATTGAGCTCCTTTACGATATTTGATGCAAGATTCTTAGATTCGGCACTGCTTGGGTGATAAAAGGCTACTGCTCCGCTCGCCTTGCCGCCGCCACCTGCGTTGGAGTGAATGGCAAGATAGATACTGCATCCTTTGTCCTTGGCCTCTTTAGGCCTCCCATCCGACCCTATACCAAGGGATATAGTTGCCATCACTGTTTCGCAATCATACTCCGCATCAAGCATCACCTTAATACGCTTTGCAACATCTTCCATTTGTACTTTTTCATTGGTGTTGCCCACAACATAGCTATTGGCTGGCTGATTGCTTGGGGATAAATATATCTTCTTATTTGCCATTTTTCTCACCACCTTCATTAAGCTGAGCAAGAATATCTTTTAACTTCTCAGGTATTGGAAGACCAATTCGTGAAGCATTCTCTAAAATACTGATTCCCTCATTTGATAAATAGAAGAAAATAACTGCTGTGCGAATTACGCCACCATTCTTTATAATTTGGCTGTCAATGATATGTCCAATGGCTACCAGTGTGAAGATAAGCACCTTTTTAAATATGCCCTTTGCTCCCACCTCACTGGAGAGCCTTTTTTCAATGATTGCAAGCATAACCCCTGTAATATAATCAATAACTACAAAAGCAACCAGCGCATAAAGAAACCCATCTAAGCCTCCTAGAAACCATCCAAGCCATCCGCCTATTGCAGCAATCGCATACTGAATATTAGTCCATAACATTTTCATTTTTGTGATCCTCTCTTTCTAGAATTTTTCTATATAAAAAGAACGCCTGCTGATTTTAAGCAAAGCGTCCTTGAACTATTATTGTATTTATATTTGTTTAGGCATTGCATCCCAAAGCCTTAAATCTTCTTGCCCTAGTGACCAGATAGCTATCCCTCGCAATTTCCACCGGTAGGCGGCTTCATTTGCCCAATAAACCAAGCTGTCTACATCCTGATAATAAAGGATAGAGAAGCCTTGAGCATCTCCTAAAAACAACCTTGAAAGCCACACATTAATATCTCTTGGCACAATCTTAAGCGGATAGTCATTGCCACAAACTAGCGGAAGCGTTACGGTATGGTAAAAATCATAGTCAAGGCTAATTGTATCCGCTCTTGTTTCACTTTCCTCTATATCACTGGTTACTGTGAGTACATTAAACTCACTATCCCAAGTAATATTGGAGCGTGGAAGCCTTCCGAAATTTACAGTTTGACCACTTGGAAGTTCTACATCAAAGGATTCATAAGGTTCATAGACCCAAGCATCACCGAGTCTTAATAGTTCACACTTAATCGGATTATCAGAACGTATCCCTACCCTTCCAGTGCCTGCTGATACTGTTGCAGTAAATCTAAGCAGATTGCTGGCACCCGAATAAATTCTGATTTTATTACCTCGCTTTCGCATCTCTATGGTGTACATATTAGGATTTTTTCTAATATCACTGTTCGGTGTCTTTGAAAAACTAGTGCTATAGCTTCCTAGTAGATTTGCACCCTGATAAAGTTCCACCCGTTGTGTGCTGAAATTTAAACAGCAGAATATATCCCCAAAGAACAATCCTGCTCTGCCACCGCCATTTTCGGGGAAAGCAATCTTAGCTCTTACATGTATATCCGTAAACCCATCATACTTAACTGACAGTCTCCCTTGCCCCTCTAGCTGGGAATAGGGTCTGCTTGAGCCACTATCTGCATCCCTCCATACTGTCCATGTTCCTTCCAAAGTTTCATAGTAGCTGCTAGGCAACTGCGCATAATCTCTAAAGTCCTC
Source organism: Bacillaceae bacterium IKA-2 (assembly GCA_031761875.1). Lineage (GTDB taxonomy): Bacteria > Bacillota > Bacilli > Bacillales > Anaerobacillaceae > Anaerobacillus. Next base: position 4,296,512 of record CP134492.1, read on the forward strand.
ATATAAAACCAAAGCACTGTCTGCTTTTCTTCTAAGAACCTCCAGCGTTAATTTAAAGCCGCTGACCGGCTCCGTCATATTGCCATTTACATCTTTAAACCTTCTTGGCGATAAAGAATACAAAGCTTCCCCTGTAAAGGGTCTCTCTGAAAAAGAACTACAAACCCTAAACCCATAAAACTGCACTCCAGGAACGCCACCACTGATTGTTATAGTATGTTGGCCTGCAGATAAGAACACGTTCTTGGAAAGAATCCTCCAGTAGATTTTTCGCCAATAGGGCCACCATAACCTATTTTCATTTATGTTGAAGGCCTGCTCATCAAGGGATATATTAATACTGTTTTTATCCCAAAAAGGGAAACTTAGACGCACAGCTACGTCATAATAACCTGCTTGTGAAACCTCAAACTCATAACTTGCCGTTGCGGTTTCCTCGGCTAAATATGCCATATTGGTTGTCACTATCACATCACCTTCAAAGCTGTCTGGGACACCATTTCGATCTATATAAGTAGAGCCAAATTCTACTTTTTGATCTTTACTATAAGAAGTTAAATACCGTCTTCCCTTGTAGGTTTCACGCACCAAGGGATACGCTTGTGGTTGTGAAACATCCCATCCTTCCATATAATCGTAAACATGTGGCAATGCCCATGGCACTTTATTTACATCATCCCAATAAGCTACAAATGGGATGAATGGTTGAGGTGGTGCATCCCCTGTGAAATTATACACGCCAGTCATCCAGTACTTAGCTGCATAGTAAGTATTAGAGGTGCCTCGATAAGTCTTTCCTAGATTCTGTGGTGTGTCATGAATCTGCCAATTCCAACCGTAGGCCGGAAGCCCAAAGAATATTTTATCTGGATTCATCGCTGTTATTGCATAATCATAGGTGCCTTCTAGCCAATCCCTAGGAGATATAGATCCAGGAGCTGAACCAGCCCATGCCATCCCGTAGCTCATGATTGCGGCAGTATCACAGTAATTATTGAGATCAGCATATACGCACCAGTTTTCTCCACCCACCGATCCACCTACACTGGTCATGCCAGGCAGGCAAATATTAACCAAGAGACTGCTTTGTTTCACTTTAACTGCAGAATAAATTCTTGAAAAAAGAGCGTTCGCTGCATCTTTGTTTTCATATCCACCACCACGTTCTAAATCAATGTCCACACCAGCGCACCATGGATACTTATTTATAATGCGTATAATTTCCGAGATGAACATATCCTGTGCTCCATTTGTGTTGTTACGCAAAGAAGTAAATATACCTGCTGTTCCATGGTTCATAATCGTTAAAAGCCATTTGATATGTTTCCACTTCCCTATGTAAGGGAGCATATTACTGATGCTGGTACCCGTTTCTGTTATTTTTCCTGCGCCATCCACCTCAAAGGTGAATATGCCTACGGTCTCTAACCGGTCACCATATTTATTCAAAGCTTCATACATTCTTGCATTGCCCATGAAGCTCCAGATCATCACTTTTCTACCTTTAAGTAAGTCCATTAGATATATTCACCCCCCTCCATAGTCTCCTGAAATTCAAAGAGTACCCTAGCTGACTTTCTTTCCTGTAATTGTATATTATGTTTGCTATCTCCTGAAGCTGTGTATTGATAGAAACCATCTTTTAGAGTAGGAATTCCATTTTTCTTGCAGCTTCTATTACTCGCCATTAGTGCAAGTTCATTCTCTGCGGATGCAGCATCCAAAAATGTAACCATATGAGATCCAGCACCTTGAGAGAGCGCAATCGAACCTGCCTCCATACTTTGTATTGGATATAGCCTACAATCAAGTCCTGCTGAAAGCTTTCCTGTATTTAATAAAATAATAGTAGCTCCTGTTCTAACAATCCCGTTATAGTGTCTTGGGTTTGACACCATACCTTCTTCCCTAAAGTTTAAAAGCATCTCCTTGGTGTTTTTTGTATATCCTGTAAGTCGATCACCCTCCTGAGCCTGGATATCAGTAAAATAAATCTTTCCTGTAGCATCTGTAATGTTAAGCGTTACGGTAACACTTATGACCTTTTTATCACTCTTAGTTTCTATCGTTTCTGCAAACCTTATAAAGTTCATATGCTGCACCTACCCATCCATCGTCCATTTAATTTCTGATACATGCCCCACCCATCCTGTAGCCACTTTGCCAGCTTGAACGAATACATCTGTAAAATATATAGTTCCAGTGCAATCAGAAATAAATAGGCGAAGCATGATGCTTTTTACCCTTTTAGAACTCTTTGGTGAAATATCATGAGCCACTTGATTAAAATAAGCCATACAGCATTACCCCCTAAAATAAATCAATAAAGCGCGTTTCAGTTGTACCATCCTCATACTCAATGACCACCTCAATGCCAATTTGTCCGTTCGTACCCTTTTGTAAATTCTCTGAAGCAATCTGTGTTGAAAAGGTATAGTTTTTTCTGGTTGCAGGGTGGATGGTCTGTGATAAACTTTTTGTTATACCAAGTATACCTGTTGCTTTAAATGATGCATCGCCCGACATACCATTTGCTGTGTCTAATTCAAAACCTGAGTTCACCCAATATAAAAATCCATCATCGCCACGGGAATTAAGAAGATGATTAAATGGCACTAAATCTTTTATTTCCTGTCGATCAAGCAAATCCGCTGATGACAAGGAATCTGCTGCTTTATCCCACTGCGCCGAGGCATCGCCCAGTTCACGTATCTTTGTAGATAATTCTAGTACTGTTCTCCAGGGCTCCTGAAGATTATATTGCCTGCGGATAATTCTAGTTTTTATAGTTAAGTTAAGCTCACTGTCATGGACAGTTACTATATCACCAAGCTTCCACGCTTCATGCTCCCATCCAGTTAAAACGGATAAATCCATCGCTGAGAGGACATAGGAAATTCTAGGCTTTGCATATTCTGCAAGCCGCATCTGTGTAAACTCTAGCATCTGGTACGGGTTACTAAAGCTACTGCAATCTAGAGTTGAAACCCTTGTTTCGCTGCTATAGCTATAATCTTCTATATACGCATTACCCCCATTGATACCGGCAAAAGTCATGCCATCTTTCCCATAAGCATAAAGCTTTGTTATAAGCCCTCTTGTATCAACTACACGCTTTATGCTTTTCATGTTCTTCTTATAAGCAAACAAGGCTCCACTATCTAATCCACTAAAGGCTAAAAGATGAACTAGCTTATTGGTGCTATCAAATACAAGGTCACCACCATAAATATTTTGTATTGCTCGTAAAATAGAAAGGGTATTTTTCTCGGTAGACTGCCATGTCCTTTTGGTTGTGACCGTAATCTGCCCTACTGACCATCCTGTATTTTGCAGTGCATATATCATAGGGTAACTAGCTGCTTGTGCATTAAAGTCCTGAGGTAGCTTATCTTCACTAAAAGCCAAATCATAAAAAGACGCTTCCGCATATACCTGTGTTATCACTTTACCGTCTACACTTTTTTCATCTGAGATGGTTCGAATGCGGTAGATATCTTTCACAATCTGTACCAATTTTTCATTTGTAAGACTGATTCTTTTCTCATCATGAAATGGGATCTTAAACTCTAGAATATCCGAACCATTGATTTCACTGGTGACCATAATATCAAAGGCATTTTCAAGGACGGACTCCCATGCACCACTGCTTGCGAGCACAACCGGTCTTGCAAAACCTAACTTTTCATAAGGCGATTTTGGAATATCATGAAGTTGAATATCAACTAGCTTAGGCGTTTTTGTTATATCCGTTGTCGTTAGCGTCACCTTAAATTTTATATACTGCTTATTGGGGGAGTTTAGTTCACCACTGTCTCCAATTACCTGCCATACAGACCAGTTCAGTAGATCATCACTGGTAGAAGTTTCAATATTTGAAATAGCAGTTACTCCTGCTGTGTATTCGCTCGTAACGGACACTCTACCATTTCCTGCTAAATTGCAATCCACTGCCTTGGTATAAAGTGTGCCACTGAAAGGATAATTCCCACTTAGTTCTTTGAGCCTCACTGCTCCAGGATCTGTAAGAGCATCAACCCCTGCTGCTATATCTGCTCCATTGGCAAACTGTGTGGTTAAAAAATATTCTCTCAAATCTTCTATACTAAGATCAGTTGCTGTTTCAAAAAAAAGATCATCAATACCTCCAGCGAAGTAATATTGATTGGCATGCATACACATAACAATATCCGCAGTGCAACTTTGATTAATTATCCCCGTAAAATTTCTAATTGGACTTATCCATGTGGCACCATCACTTCTATCACAGACAATATTTTGAACGGTATTGCTTTGCACATTAATAACTGAGCCAATAAAGTACCATCCTCCATTTTTCAATATAATTGTCGGTGTTTCTGTTTGATCATAAATGAGCGTGCCTGATGCATTGTAGAGCATAAGTCTATATCTTCCTTGATAAAGAGAGATATAAAAAATAGGATTCCCCGGGCCTTGTCTTGTATTAAATAAGGGGATAAAGTTTTGCCCTATGGAATAGGTAGTAGGATTCACCCATCCCCCTACTACAATCTTCTCCCCCAAGGAACTAAAAAAGCTACCGTCATTGGTAGCCACAAGATAGTTCTTTTCTGTTGTAGGATTTACTACATTAACCCTTAAATATCTACCAAGTTTTCCACTTTGCATACTAGCGGAGGTGCCTGAAGCATTCATAATTTGAACGTGTCTGTTCTTTCCGGACAAATCCGCCAAATAACCTGCTTCAAGATTTGCTTCATTCAGCTTCCAAAGGGCAGATATATTACTTCGTTTAGGAAATTCCCCTGTGAAATCCTCCTGCGTTGTTACGATTGATTTTACTGCCACCTTTCATCACCTCCATCTGCTTTTGCTACTAATTTTCAGTTCTGTAAATGTTGCATTTTGAGATGAAATTATCACCTCATTTATACCGGCTTTCAGCATGGGAAAATTCAACTCTTGTAAATGAGGGAGTCCATTTCTCAAGGTGTTTCCTAAACTATCCACCACCTTAGCGGTTACTTTGCCGGTATCAATAATAAGACTTTCTCCTACTCCTAAACTGCCGATGATTTTAAGTTCTTGACCATTTGTGGTTATACTGACATATTTCTCTGTTCCTACTGTTATGACACCTTTTAAGGTATAGAGAGGTTCCGAATCAGCATTTCCTTTTAATCGTTCTATACTGTGTGTTCCAGCTAGTGAAATAATAAAGCTTTCATCGATTAGTGCATAAGCAAAGGGATCTGGACAGATAAAATTTAATGTAAAGGCACCTGACGTTCTTAGGATTCTATCACAATCGATGGCTTCTGATATTCTTGCAAGAAAGTATCTATCCGGTACATCATCAAGTAATAGTTGCTTTAATCCATTCCCTGGGCTTAACCAACTGCTGACTCTGTCTAAAACATTTACCAAATCAGCAAAGTTCTTCTGAGGAAAGATGTTACAGCTCACAGCAATTTTGCGTTCCATACTATCTGACCCAAAATCAGCAATTCCAGCTTTGCCAGGCACTATCTCATAGAAGTTCCTAAGAGGTGGTGACGCTTGCCAATTTGTAATTCTTGCTTTTATGTTGATACTCTGTGAGGTTATGCCATTAAACGAAAATCCCATTTTCACCGCCCCCTTTACGCTGGATTAAATCTTCCCTGAGCTCTTGATCCTGCTTGCATCAAATTGTATAGTTCCTGTGAAACCTTACGAATATCATCTTCAGAACGAACAATCATTTGCTGTACCATAACAAGCGGACTATTTCCGAAGCCAGCCGTCATATTGCCATGATTCCCATTTACATTTACATTGGAAGAAACATCAAAGTCTGTTGGAATTGCTCCTTCTATATCGTCTGAAACTTTATCCATTGCTTTATCAAAGCCAACACCTATTCCCTGTGCCATGTTATCACCAATTCCTGCAAATACAGTTGATGGTGATTTGATGCCAAGAACGCCTTTTACGCCGTTTACAATACCACCAACAAAACCAGATATTTTATCCTTAATCCAGGTGATCATGGAAGCAATCCCATCCCAAAGACCTCTCACAATATTTTTACCTATATCAACGATGGAAAGAGCAGCTTTCCCGATACCTAAAATGATAGCAGAAATTATTTGAGGTAATTGTGCTACCAACTGGGGAATAGCTTTAATAAGTCCCACTGCAAGTTGTAACGTAAGCTTAATCCCCATATCAATGATCATTGGCAGGTTATTTGTTATGAAGTTTATAATAGAAGTAATTATCTTGGGTAATGCTTCAATCAGCTTAGGAAGCGCATCGAGTAATCCTTTTGCTAACCCTTCTATTATCTTAAAAGCAGCTTCTAAAATTTTATCCATGTTATTAAGTAACACTTCAACGATAAGCAATATTGCTTCAATGATTGCTGGAATAAGCTCTGGCAGGGCATCACCAATTCCTGTGGCAAGGGCCACAATCATTAAAATTGCTCCTTCAACCAAAGCCGGAAGGTTTTCTATAATACCATTTAATAGCGCCATCACAAGTTGAATTGCACCTTGTGTTATGGCTGGTAGTGCATCAATGAGTCCTTGCAAAAGTGTCATTACAATAGATACCGCTGCATCAATGATGATTGGGAGATTTTCTACGATTGCACCACCAATAGACATGACAATATCAAGTCCCAGCTGAATAATTTTTGGTATGTTTTCCATAATCATGGTCACGATACCACCAACCGTCTCACCAATCACATCCGATATTTTACCCCAGTCACCACCAGCTTCATTTAATCCTCTTGTGAAATTACCAAGCAGATCAACACCATCATCCGCTAAGAGTTGAAGCTGAGGAAGTAACACCATGCCCAGTGCATTTTTAGCGCCCTCTGCGCCACCTTTTAACCTTTGTATACTATCATCAAAGTTTCCAAGCGCAGATAGCGAATCCTCGCTCATAACGACACCCATTCGCTTAGCTTCCTCTGTTAGCTCTGCAATTCCAGCTGAGCCTTGTGCAATCAGTGGATTTAACTCCTGTGCTGATTTGCCAAAGATCTGCATGGCAAGAGCATCACGCTCAGTTTCATTTGCAATATTTCCCAAAGCATCGATGGTTTCCCAGTAAACAGTCTCACTGTCCCTTAGTTGTCCACTGCTATCTGCAACAGAAACGCCAAGTTTATCATACGCATCTGCGAATTTTGCTGAACCATCTCTGGCACCCGACATGGCCTTAACCTGTTTTGCCATAGAACCCGTTAGTGTTTCCATAGACACGTCCACTAGCTCAGCTGCATATTTATAGGCTTGAAGGCTATCGGTTGACATCCCTGTAATAGTTGACATAGTGAGGATTTCGTCCGCATATTCAGATGCCCCAACGGACATATCGACCAGTGCCTTGCCAGCACCCACAGCAGCCGCGCCTATGGCCACCAGTGCCGCACCCATTGCCACACCGATACCTTTTAATACACCACCTAGTTTCTCAAACCGATTGCCTGCATCATCCGCTTTGCCTGCTGCGTCTATCACTCCATCACCAAACTGGTCGGCTTCTTTTTCAGCTTCATTAAACTCTTTACCTGCAGTATCAAGAGCCTTGTTATTCTCTCCCAGCTCTTTTTCCATCTTATTTAAATCTGCATTGGCATTATTAAGCTGTATCTGCCAAGCTTGTGTCCGTTTATCATTCTCCCCAAAGGAGGCGGCGGCATTTTGGAGTGCCTTTTCAAGAGTAGATACCTTGTCCTTTTGCGTGTCTATTTCTTTATTAAGCACTTGATTTCTTGCGGTTAATGCACCAATGGATTTATCCTGCTTATCAAACTGCGAGGATATTAAGTTCATCTCAGAGCCTAATACCTTAAAACTCTGATTGATGTCTCTCAGCGCGTTCTTAAATTCTTTTTCACCTTCAACACCGATTTTGAGTCCAAAATTATCTGCCATTATGCCACCTCCTTCCTATATCCCTGCTGGAATAATGTCATCAATAAATAATTCACGCTTTGGTTTTTCTAGGCCATTAAACTGTTTGTGTATTTCCCACTGATCCAGCAATTCACCTATTGGCATAAACCATACGTCAATCTCTGGCCTTCGTAGCTGTGTGACTCCATAATATAAAAGTCGAGCAAACAATTCTTCATCGCTTACTCGACTTGCACGTTTTTTGTATCGGTTTCCTCTGACTCAATGTATCTTTTCGTACCTTTAAACATCGCTTCCATAATAGCTTCTTTGTAAGTTGCAAGCTCTAGAGGTGAGGTCAAAAGCTCAACATCATCTTCAGTTAATAGTTCCTTTTTATCTCCGTTTAGCCTGTTATTAATTAACACACTTTGATTCGCTAAAAGGGTGATCAGCCATACCACTTCATCCAGTGCCATTTCGAAGTTTTCTGACTTCATGAGCTTGTCACCTAAGTTTTCAAGACCACCATACCTTTTCGCAATTTCCTTTGTTGCCTTAGTGGTAAGAATAAGCTTATATTCAAGTCCACCAATTACTATCACTGCGCTTCTATCTTTGTCCATAATCCACATCCTCCTTATGGTGTTACTGTAAATACAGGCTCGTATACTTCCGTAAACCACGTGCTGATGGTATCTGCAACAACACCAGTATCATCTTCGCTAACTTCGGCTTTCCATGGATGGTTGCCAAGTCCGTCCAGCTTGTTTCTTCGCATCACTGTTCCTTCAATGGTCGGTGTTTGAAAAGAAATGCTATCACCTTTTGTTAATAAATTGGTTGCTGGTATACCAAACTTGACTCGAAAGAGCCAAAAGTATCGATATTTGCCGTTAGCCTTCTTTGCTCTAAACCCAATGGCTACCGGTGTGCCACCATCCTCACTTGCAGAGATTAACACCTTATTGTCGTCAATCTTTGCTCCTGTTAGATCCTCTGCTGCTGTTGTACCAATGTCATCAATACCAAGGGATAACTTTCCACTCTTAAATTCTTTTACCACCTCAGCCGCACCATCATCCGCATAAAGCACAGCTTCCGCAAGTTCAACGGACAAATCTGCCTTCATTGCTTTTGCAAGAGATATTGGGGTTTCGTAGGTTTCTGTACCATTTGCTCCTTCTGTTATTTTTGAATAATAAAGTCTATCTAGTCCAATGGTTGCCATAACTTATTCCTCCTTCAGTTCATATTCGGAAGCTACAAAGTAGCTTTTGCCACAATCGATGGCTAGGTGATGATATTTTGTATCATTCTCAAAGCCAATGTATCTTCTGTCTGTAATCATAAAACCAGCTTCAAGTAGTATCTTAGAGAGCTGGTTTTTGCGTGATATATAGTTGTTTTTACAAAAAAGCGAAAGCCGAACTTCCTGGGTTTCTGCTTGTGGGAGGTTATCTGCAAAGACCTCAAAGGTATCCACCATGGGAGTGATGACCATATACTCATCGGGAGGTTTTCCTGAAAAGTAGCCCGTTTCAATTGGAATATCTACCTGACTAAGTAGTGTATTTAGTTCTTTTAAAATACTCATATTTGACCTAGCTCCTTTTCAAGCTCTGCTTTCATAGCCTCAACACAAGCGGATCTTGTTGCTGATTTTGCAGGCTTTAAAAATGGCTTTGCAGGCTGTCCGCTTTTGCCATACTCGATAATATTAGCAAGTTTCGCATTGCTCTCACCATCTCTTCTTGGTTCACTAAACCCTATCTTGACATTGTAATTTCCATCTCTATCTTGTTTGGCTGGGGAGACCCCAAGTGCCGCTGATAACTCACCAGTTGATTTTGTATCATACTTTGTTCCTTTTCCGATAATCGATAACAGATTTGATTTTACCTTTGAAACCACAACTTCAGCACCTGCATCCAGTATCTTTGGTACAATCACATCCGTTTTTTCCTCTAGCCTTGATAGTTTTAAAAGAAAGTCATCTGGCATTTTGATATCTACTTTAGCCACTTGCAATCACCCTCTCTGCCAGCACCTCAATATACATCCCTCTCCCCTTTACATCTTCAACACTGAGAATGTTATAGCGCCCATCCGAACATGTGATGATAAGCGTAGTTGTAATTTCAATACTTGGTATCTTTCTGAAACGAAATAGAGCGGATGCTGTGGAAAATGTGGCCCGATTTGCCCATTTCTCAGTACCATGGCGATCCTCTTTGTAGGCTCTTACGGAAGCTAAAATGTTATCGCCTGTTGTTACAAACCCCTCCGCATCTTTTACTGGCTCAGTGGATATGACATCTATAAATTCGTTCATCTTGCCATAACTCATATAATCACATCCTTATTTAGTCTCAGCAGCATGTTAACTACATTCCAAACCTGCTGCGAAGCTTGCACATTATCACTAAAAAAGCCACCAGTGCTACCGTCACGACTCTCATAAAAGTGTGATGATAGCATGATGACTGCTTGCTTCGTAGTCGGGTGCATCGGAGCATCTGTGTAAAATCCTTCTGGCTTTTTCTGATAGCTTTCTGCATAGGAAACAGCAGCAGTGATGAAGCCTTGAAGTAGATTATCATCTTCGCTATGCGTTAATATTAAATTCTCTTTAACTGTTAAGAGTAAAGTATCCATCACTGCACCTCCCTTTTTTATTCACTCGCCATAAGACCTGCAGCTTTTAGTTTGGCAAGTAGTGCATTAAAATCCGTCTTTAAATCTGCAATTGTGGTGGCTATACTTTCAGCTTGGTTATCTGCTGGCTTTAAATCCATCCCTTCAAAACTCAACTTGCCCTCGGAGGTAACCTCTAGAGTTCCTCCGATGACCGTTTTCTCTCCACCTTGTTCTGTATAATTTTTAACGTTACTCATACTTTACACCTACGCTTTCATTTGAAGCGTTTTAATGGCTTCAGCAAGGATTAACTTTCCATCCACTCTTTGTGTTGCTTTAAACCCAACTTGACCTGTTGCTGCATAAAGCTCGTTTAGTCTTTGAAAGGATCTGCCTTGCCTATCGGCTACCCAGTAGTAACCGAAGTCACCAAAAGCGATGGACTTGGCTGATGCCGCCAAGGTTGGCACATAAGCTGAAGTCTTAACGGGTCTATTTAAAATAGTATCTGGTTGACCCGCTGTAATCGATGGCTGCCAGATATATTGTCCATTACCGTCCTTTAGCTTTCTGATTGCCTTAACCGTTGCATCATTCATTACAAACACTGCATTTTTTCTATAGGGTGATTTTAAGCTATAAAATAAATCCATAACCTCATCAATGGTAATGGCTGTGGCAGAAGCTGCTGTTACTCCAAGCATCGCCCCACCTATCGCATTGAAGATACCGGTAGGTTTACCTGTTCCATCCCCAATAAAGAACGCTTCCTCTTCCTTTGCACCAATTCTTCTAGCAAACTCATTTGCAATATAGCTCTCTAAATTAAAAACACTATCATTAAGGAGTTCTTCTGAAACCTTAATCATAGTGGCTAATTTATATGCGCCGATTGACACTTGACCAAATGCATCGTCTGAATCTGGAATGGCTCCTTCTTCATCTACCCAAGATGCAGTTCCCTTTGTAGCAACTACTGGAATCTTCTTATCTCCAGATGAAGTAGTGATTACCTTTGCGAGTTGCCTAAATACATTTTCTTCTTGCAGAGCTTCAACCAGTATGCGTTCAAATTCATCTGGCACAAGATATCCGCCTTCACTATCAGTTCCCACTTGCAGTGCATTTTGAATGTCAAAGCTGTTCTTGTTTCTCATGGAACGCCAAAAGGCTCTCTTATACTCATCAGTGGCTCTTCCTGTTTTTGCTTCAGCATTTGAGGCATTCGGCGAATTTCTGATTGCACCTTTTACTGGATTGTTAAGTTCCATATCCAGGGCCTGCTGTCTTTCCAATCTGTCAATTTCTTTGCCTAGACTTACAACATCAGCCTCCATCTTTTCATAGGTTGCTGTATCCTCAGCACCTATAAGTCCGTCATTTCCTCGCTTTGTGTCAAGAAATGCTTTTGCAGTTTCCCAAGCCTTCGCTCTTTTTTCACGTAATTCTAAAATTTTATTCATTCTGAATTCCTCCTTATAATTTTAAGAGGTCTAGCCTCTTGTCTAATGTGTTGATGTCTAAGCCTTTTACCTTTTCTTGCTTTCTCGGTAGCTTACTTAGAAGTGAATTGGTTACTGTCATCTTGCTAAAGATGATGCCTTCATTATCCGGTACATCCTCGCTCTTTTCGGAAAACATAATGCTATCTGCAAACCCAAGTTCCACCGCTTTCTTTGCATTAAACCAACTCTCAGCATCCATTAAATGTGCTAACTTCACCCTTGAAAGTCCTGTTTTCAGCTCATAAGCATTGATGATGCTCTCCTTCACCTCACTAAGCATTGCGATTGCTTTTGACATTTCTTCGCTGTCACCAAACGCTATGGTCATCGGATTATGAATCATAAGCATAGCAACCGGTGATATTAAAACCTCACCACCTGCCATTGCAATCACCGAAGCTGCACTTGCTGCAAGTCCATCAATTTTTACTGTAACCTTGCCCTTATAGTCCATGAGCATGTTATAGATCTGACTTGCTGCGAAAACATCACCACCCGGCGAGTTTATCCATACGGTAATATCGCCACTGCCGCTTAATAGTTCTGTCTTAAACTGCTTTGGTGTGACTTCATCGCCGTACCAAGTTTCCTCAGCGATGGCCCCGTCAAGATAAAGTGTTCTTCCTTCTTCATTTTTGACCCAGTTCCAAAATTTCTTATTCAAGGTTTGATACCTCCTTTTCCTTGCTGTTCTTATTTGCAAATGCTCCAGCATCAGCAAGCTTTGTCATGTTACCGTTGATCAGATATAGATCACCTCCAAGCTCCTCTGGGATACGATTGAGGTTTTCAAGTTCCCTTATATCGTTACTTGACAGCCATCCATTTTGCCTGCCGGTTGAGTAACCATTCATGCGGCTTTGATAATCGCCTCGAAGCAAACCATCCACGTTAAACTTCACAAAATATTTACGCTTTTCTTCCTGAGATAACAATGCCCTTTGTATGGATTGCTCCCACCGGATTACCCATGGGTCAAGTGTGTACTTTACAAATTCCAATGACTGTTGTTCTATATTTGAAAAGCTTGACTTCTCAAGGTCAGCCAGCATATGTGGCGGTACCCTAAATATCCTCGCTATTTCATTAATCTGAAACTTACGAGTTTCTAAAAACTGGGCCTGCTCTGGCGGTATGCCGATTGCCTGAAATTTCATACCTTCTTCAAGCACCGCAACTCGATGAGCATTGGTACTTCCTTGATAGACGGTGTTCCAACTTTCTCTTACTCGCTTGGGATCTTTAACAACACCTGGATGTTCTAAAACGCCACCAGGGTTTGCTCCATTTGCAAAGAACTTTGCTCCATATTCCTCGGTTGCAATTGACATACCGATTGCATTCTTTGCCATAGCGATAGGTGAATATCCTACCAGCCCATCAAACCCAAGTCCCGGAATATGCAAGACCTCATCCGCCCTTAAAATAACAGTCCCAGTATCCTTAAGGTACTGATAGAAAATCTCTCCCTTTGAGGTTCTATCCACTGTTATCTTGTCAGGGAGTAGTGGATAAAGGGCTATGACTCTGCCACGACCATCCCTAATAATCTGTGCATAGGCATTTCCCCATAATAAAAGATGACTCATCAGTGTTTCTCTAAACACAAATGAAGTCATCTCTGGGTTTGGTTCATCATGAAGCAGATAATATAGGGAATGATCTAATGCCTTGTCTTTTCCTTTATCCGAATGTTGAAAGGTTTGAAGCGGCAAGCTAGCAATGGTTTCTGCCAGTATTCTAACGCAAGCATATACTGCTGTGGTCTGCATGGCTGTTCGCTCATTGACCGTTTTTCCGCTTGTAGTACTTCCAAAGAAAAAACTGTATGCACTACCTGACAAGTAGTTTGATATTGGCTTATCTCTGGGTCTAAAAAGTCGGCTTAGTATAGGTATCTGCATGTTTTATCACCTCCTAAAAATGGGCATGAAAAAAGCACCTAGCTTGCGATAGATGCTCATATTACTAATTTTTGCTCTTAATCATTAAATGCAATTGTTGCCGATAATATAGCATGGTCTGGATAACCAACCAGATGGGATTTGTAATCTCCTTCTCTTAAACTTCCATAACCATTGTTTTCGTTCACAAAATCCCAGATATATTTGGAATCAGCTACGGTTAAGCCTTTTACTATAATGTGATCTATACTTGCTTTCCCTTTATCCGCCCCTTTTCCATCTTCATGAACGTAACTCCAACTACAATATTCTTTATTGATTCGTTTATAAGTATCATTATCTGTATTGTATGAAGGGCAATCAAGTTTAAAATCTCCGCAATTTAATTTTTCTTCCCATATAAATCTAGGTGTTGCATTGAAATCTCCCATACAAATAACTCTACATTCATTGTTCAAGCTCTCTAGATGATCATATATAACTTGGCGTTGTTTCTTTCTTCCAGCTAAATCCTCATCACTTCTATCGCCAACACATATACGAGTACCAATAATCGTTAATGGCTTTTTATTATACTTCACTGTAACTTGAAGAAAATTAGGTTTTTCAGTTTGAATGGCATTCAGTTCAGATGATATAATTGCAGAATTAATGTCAAAATCTTCATTATCATTTTTGAGAGCAATTAACACTCCATTTTGTTCACTTATATATGGGGAAGAAAATAGTTTGTACTTCTTTTCAAGAACTCCTCTGAAATAATCCCAATTACACTTTATTACAAATTCCGTCAGAATAACTATATCAGCATCTTGCGACACTATTTCATCAGCAACAAATTCTGGTATAGAATAATTCCCATATCCAGCCCTACCATTAATATTCCACTCCATTATTTTCAACGAATTATAAAATTCATTTAACACGAATAATTGTCCTCCAATTAAATCTTTTTTATTCTATTGTACCACAGCAATCTATCGATCACAAAATCAAAAGTCCTCTTTCATCATAAATAGATGTTGTATTTTCTGGCTGGCATACTGCTCTTGATAACGCCATAATTGTTGCAACTGCTCCATCAATTCTCTCTGTACTTATCTTCTTATCAGGACGGATGTTTTCATTGTTATCACTAAAAACATGGACGTTATCCATACACCACCTAAGTACCGGATGGCCTGCATGAGCAAGTTCCTCGCTAAGTGTAAGTCTCATCAATTCCTTTGTTGGTGGTGAAAGCGAACGCATACCTTGTCTAAATTGAACCATTGTTAATCCCTCATCCCCGAGCCTCTGCGATATCTGAGTGGCATTCCAAGGATCAAAGGCAATTTCCTTTATTCTATATTTGTCTGCTAAACCTAAAATAAAGCTTTCAACAAATCCATAATGCACAACATTTCCGTCTGTGGTTTGTAAGAAGCCTTGTCTCTCCCATAAGTCATACGGAACATGGTCTCGTCTAACTCTAATTTCCAAGCTATCCTCGGGTAGCCAAAAGAATGGTAGAATTATATATTTGTCACCTTCATCTATCGGTGGAAATATAAGCACAAAGGCTGTCAAATCTGTTGTTGTTGACATATCAAGCCCACCAAAGCATTCTCTGCCGATAAGCTCCTCGGGATTAAATGTAAAATTGCATTTATCCCATTTTTCCATCGGCATCCAACGTATTGATTGTTTTACCCACTGACAAAGCCTTAACTGTCTGAATGAATTTTCCTCCGTAGGGGTTTGCCTTGCACTCTCAAAGGCTATACGCATTCTATCTTCCTGGACCGTTACACCAAGGCTTGGATTTGCCTTCCTCCATGTTGCAGGTAGTGACCAGTCATCTTTTTCGTCTGCTGCAAATATCGTTGGGTAAAAGGTGCTGTCCGTTTTTCTACCTTCAAGAATATCAAGTGCTTTCTGATGAATTTCAAAACCAATGCTGTGCATATCGTTACCTGCAGTGGTTATTAGAAAATTGAGTGGCTGTCTTCTTGCATCCGATGCTCCCTGTAGCATAACTCTTGCCATTTCTCTATTTGCTACATGAAGCTCATCATATAAAACAGCATGGGGATTTATTCCATGCTTAGAGTATGCTTCCGAGGATAGCACTTGATAAAAAGAGTTTCTTTCTGCAAATATAACTCTTTTTTGTGACTCAAGTACTTTCAACCTCTTCTGAAGCGCAGGGCTTCTTGCTATCATATCAACTGCTACCTTGTACACTAATCCCGCCTGTGCTCTATCTGCGGCGCAGCTATAAATTTCTGCTCCCGACTCTTCATCCGCTACAAGCATGTATAGTGCAATGGCTGCACCAAGTTCCGTCTTGCCTTGTTTTTTTGCAATCTCAACATAGGCAGTAGTAAACTGACGATTTCCATCCTGCTTTATTACACCAAATATATTTCTTACAATATCCTTTTGCCATTCTAATAATTTGAATGGTTTATTATCCCACTCGCCCTTCGTGTGTCTAAGACTTTCAATAAAAACAATGGCGTGCTCTGCTCTGTTTTCATCATAATGGGAGGTTGGAAGCATGAATTTAGTTGGCTTAAACTTAGTAGATTTCTTTTGTCCCCCAATGGCGACCACCTCCATTCATATATTTCGAGCAACGAAAAAGGAAGCCTTGTGAGCTTCCCATAGTTACTGTTGTTTTCTTTTATTTGACCTCTCTGATTCCTTTGAAATTATAATTGCCTTTTCTTATTTGCTCGTGATCAGCTTTTAATGCTTCATCATAGTCCTTGTCCTTCTTTTCCTTTTTGGAGCATATCATGCAAATACAATCAGTGTTTAGCATACTCATTATTCTGCCACCTTCTAAACTGCCGCTGCATCTGTCACAGCTCTTTTGCGTAAAAAACTTATCCATAAGTGCCTCCTTAAAATTAGTGTATGCTTTCCTCTGTTTTTCTCTTGGCGATTGCAGTTTGCAAAGATTCCTCTGTTTTGAATGAACAGTTTCCTGTCAATCTTTCAAGAAGGATTTTTCTTTCAACCTTGTATTCTGCTCCTATCATTCCTAAGCGAAGCAGCCAGCATCTCATTGCATATTTATCGTTCTCTACTTTCTTTTGTATAAAGCTTGTATATTTTTGTTTTATTGCCTGTGCTTCAAGCAAGGTGCTAAAGGTTAGGTATGTTTTTACCTCGTCAATTTCCATAGTGGCATTGTAGAAGTTGAAGCTGATTGTCATATTCTCAAAATCGAACTTTAGTCCGCCTGTACCGGCTTCCTTAATGCACTCTTTAAAATCCTCAGTTTCTTCAAGCCTAACAGCATTAATAATTTCAAGGAGCTTGGCAGGAAGGAGTGGTTCATTTTTATCTAGTGCTTTTTGTAAAAGGATATCCTTACTATAAATGCTATTGACTAGATTTCTAAGACTTACCCCCGTATGCTCTCCCATGGAAATGGTAATTGTTGCATGACCCTCTGGTGTCACTTTGCTTTCTTTGAGAGATCTTAGAATATTTTCTAGTGCATTATCAATTGGAGCAGTTATCATTCCACCTCGGTCGATAACTATAGTTCCAATCTCATAAGCAAAGCTTGGTGGCCCTGCATAGGTAGCCGCTTGGTTTGTAGCTGTAGCAACTATTTGTGCTATTACTTTCCTCTCAGCTCCTATTACCTTAAAAGAATATGTTTTCATGTGCTCTGTACTCCTTTCAGTGTGTTTTATTTTGGTAGTACATTAATCACTCTAAAGGAGGTTAAAGTCCAGTCATTTATCATATAGTTGCACATTATTTTTAAGTACGTTATTTGTGAGTTTTAATCCAACAATTCTGCATCTTCAATAGTTTTGGCATATGGAATGCTTATTCCATTACGCACTACAAATATATCTGTGGCACTATCCACCTGATTTAAATATCGCTTTACAATTACATCACAGTATTTAGTATCAAGTTCTGAGGTGTAGCAGGTTCTTCCTGTCTGCTCGCACGCTATTAATGTTGAACCGCTTCCTCCAAATGGATCAAGTACTACATCACCCTCTTTACTAGAGTTGGCAATAAAGTATCCGCAAAGTCCTACCGGCTTCATAGTTGGATGCTCACCATTTCTATGTGGCTTATCAAACTTCACTATAGTTGTTTGTTTTCTATCAGCGTACCATTTATGGCTTGAGCCATCCTTCCAACCATAAAGGATTGGTTCATGCTGCCATTGGTAATCCTGCCTACCCATAACCATTGAACTTTTCACCCACACCAGGCATTGCCTTAGTTGATAACCTGCAAGTTTGAAAGCATTTCTAAAGTTGTAACCCTCGCTATCAGCGTGGAAAACATAAATTGCAGCGCCCTTTTTAGAATGCTCATACATTCTTGTAAAGGCATCTGTTAGAAACTGTAGAAACTGGGTATCCTTCATTTTGTCATTTTGGATTTTTAGTTTTTCCTTTGTCGCTCCCTCGTAGTCCACGTTATATGGAGGATCGGTGAGAACTAGATCTGCTTCAAGTCCATTCATAAGTGTATCAATATCCTCGGTTGCTGTGCTATCTCCACAAATAAGACGGTGCTTTCCAAGAAGCCAAACATCACCCAGCTTGGTAATTGGGGTTTCAATTTCTGCCAGAGCTTCGTCCGGGTCAAAATCATCCTCTTTGGTATCAGGTTCACCAAACAATTCATTGAGTTCTGCAATATCAAAGCCTGTGAGAGAAACATCAAATCCGCTTGTATCAAGATCCTTAAGTAAATCTGTAAGAAGTGGCACATCCCAGTCACCGCTTACTTTATTAAGCGCAATATTTAAAGCCTTTTCCTTATCCTCATTCATCTCAACCACCACGCAGTCAATTTCCTTTGCCCCAAGCTGAACAAGAACCTTTGCTCTTTGATGACCGCCTACAATGTTTCCGGTCTGCTTATTCCAGATGACAGGCTCCACATAACCAAATTCCTCAATGGAGCGTTTCAACTTTTCGTATTCCGCATCTCCCGGCTTAAGGTTCTTTCTCGGGTTATACTTTGCATGGTTTATTTTATCTATAGCTATTTTTTGAATATCCATCTTATCCACCCCTTCTGCTACTTAACAGCTTTTCCATAATGTCATCGTGCGGTGTTCCATTTTGCCTAAACTCTGTGGAGCAGTTAATTTTTACAACTTCATAAATTTTACTCCATGCTACATCGGACTGCCTTAAATAGGTCATTGCCATTTGAACATAAGGTGACTGCATAGGCTGCCCAGTTGTTGGGTGTTTCGCTAAAAGTCCTAGTCTTGCATTAACCTGCTCGCACTCAAACCATCTCGCTTTGCAAAGGGAATATTCCTCTATATAGTCAGTTGGAATTAAATTTAAGCACCCCGTCTTACTAAGCCAATCAACTGTTTTTGAAAATATATCTATTCCAGTTGGCCACTTTTCAGTTGCCTTTGTAGCTTCAATTAAAAATTCTGGTGGCTGTGGTAACTCTGCTATTTCAGTATTTTTGAATTCAACCACCTTAAGTGTTCGTTTCCCCGGGTTACCTTCCATAATTTTATCTACCAGTGGCTTTGTAGGTCTGCCACCACTTCCTGGTTTTGGGCCACGTTTTCCCATACAGTACACCTCCTTTCGGTAACATTTTTAGAGACAAATAAAAATAGAGGGTATATCCCCCTAAAACTTCTGCGACTTTTCACGCGAAGCTCCTACCCCGTTGCCGGGAACATATCTTGTGGAGATTTGACTCCCCCTACCCCCAACGTCCACCCTCATTTACTGTGATAATAGAGTGACAACTAGTGCATAAGGACATAAGGTTACTCTCATCATGTGTACCACCTTTAGATAGAGGCTTTATATGATGAACCTCTTGTGCTGGAGTTAGCTTGCCATCTTTCTTGCACTGTTCACAAAGAGGATGAGCATTAATATAACTGTCACGAATCCGTCTCCATTGTTTGCCGTAGCGTTTCCTTGTTGCTGGATCTCTTTGATACCGGTTATACTGTTTATCAATTAGCTTTTGATGCTCCTCGCAATACCTACCATCCACAAGTTCGGGACAGCTTGGATAGCTGCATGGTTTCTTGGGTTTCCTTGGCATCCTAACTCACCTCTTATTTGGGTATACAAAAAGCCCTCAAGCGTTTCGCCTAAGAGCCTTCGAATTTTGTGTAAACTTCTATAATATAATCTTAACACATACCTTCCGAACATACCGAACAGGTTTAATTATTTTTCAAGAATCTATTGTGGTGCATCCTAATACTATCCTCTGTGGCATAGGGACTAATGCTTGCAGCCACTTGATTCCAACTTAATCCGTTTACATATCTAAGACTTAATATCATACGTAGCTCAACATTCTCAACGCTTTCAATATACCGATTCAATCGGTTAAGCTCATAAAAGCAACGTTTAAGACTCAAGTCCAACAATCCTTTTAGATCTGCTATCTCAGCCGCATATTTACCAACCTTATCTGATATCCCTTGAACCTTTGGCATTCCTGTTATATGTGAAGTGCAGGAGGTGGCTAATCCTTCGAGTTCATCAAGCCTTCGTTGTAGCTGCACAATTTCTCTATTCAAATAATATAACTGTGAAAGCTCATGCTTAGTCATCCTTGCCCCCTCCAATCCTTGCTCTAACTGCATCTATAAGTGCCCTTTGTCCTACTTCCTTTTTTGCAAGTGCTATCATAACCTGTTCATCCATAGTTCCCTTACAAATAATATGATGAATAACTACGGTATCCTTTTGCCCCTGTCGCCATAGCCTTGCATTGGCTTGCTGATACAACTCCAAACTCCATGTCATACCAAACCATATGACCGTTGAACCTCCTGCTTGAAGATTCAGTCCATGGCCTGTTGATGCAGGATGTGCAATTGCAATTTGAATTTCACCATTGTTCCATCTTGTAATATCATCGCTTGTTTTTAACTCAGTGGTCTCAAAGCGTTTCGATATTCTGTCCTTATCATGAATGTAGGAATAAAATACTAACACAGGTTTACTGTTCGCCGCTTCAATTAGGTCCTCTAAGGCATCCAGCTTTTTAGTATGAATCTGCTTAACTTCCCTGAACTCATCATATACGGCACCGTTTGCCATTTGCAGTAGTTTATTTGAAAGAGCAGCAGCATTCACTGCATCGATATCTCCATCCTCAAAGGGTAGTAGCATTTCTCGTTCTAGCTGTTTGTAAAGTGCCATCTCTTTTTGATCCATAGATACTTCAACTATGTTTTCAATTCGATCTGGCATATGCAAGTAATCACAAGCCTTCATGCTGACACAAATATCAGAGATCCTATCATAAATAGCCTGCTCAGAACCTTCTCTAAGCTTATAACTGAATATTACATCTCTGCTTCTTTTATCAGGTTCAAAGTAACTATTCCTGTAATTGCCGATGAACCTTCCAAGTCTTACTCCCATATCCAATAGATTAATCTGACTCCACAAATCAATAAGGCTGTTAGGAGCTGGTGTTCCTGTAAGTCCAACCACTCTCTTTGCCAAAGGTCTCACTTTACGAAGAGCTTTAAAGCGTTTAGCTGAATTTGACTTAAAGCTTGAAAGTTCATCAATAATAATCATATCAAAATCCCATTTATAACTTTTAGTCAGCCACTCAACATTTTCACGATTGATTATGTAAATGTCAGCCTTACTAAAGAGTGCCTGCTTTCGTTCCTTTTCAGAGCCTAATACTTTAGAAATTCTAAGTCCTTTTAGATGATCCCACTTTTCGCACTCCTTGCTCCAGGTGTCCTGCGCCACTCTAAGAGGAGCAATTACTAAAACCTTTGCAACATCAAAATAATCAAACATAAGCTCATCTATTGCTGTAAGTGAAATTGCTGTTTTCCCAAGTCCCATATCGAGCATCAATCCACAGGCAGGGTGCTCAATGATAAACTCCTCAGCATATTTTTGGTATTCATGTGGCACATATTTCATCAAGCACACCTCCAATCATCTGAATGTCATCTAGCTGATATACTAAAAACCCTAATTTCTCTAATTGCTTTTTTCTCTTTATTTGCAGTGGTCGCATTTTCTTTCCTGGAGCCTTTATCTCAACAAAAGCTATCACTCCACCTGGTATTAGAACCAATCGATCTGGAACGCCCGACATTCCAGGCGATACAAACTTTAATGCCATACCACCACGAGCCTTTACTTCACCGATTAGTACATTTTCAATATAGCTTTCTCTCATCGTCTGACGCCCCCTTTAAACCAGTAATCAAGATAACAACATTTCCTTACGTGTGCGTATAACGTGTTACGTGTACATATGCACAGCCTTTTCTTTAATATTTAATACTCAATAGTAAATCTTGTTATCTTGTTTATTAAAACCTTGAAACCTTGATATATTGGTGTTTTTCGAGGTAATCCTGTTAATTGAACAAGCTGTTTCTTGACTACCGTTGTTTATTAAAATTTAGTAAACAAGCCACCTGCCAATCATCTTGTTTAGTTTACCTCCCGAACATAGCCTCTTTGGTTTCCGTAAATAGGAAATTTGAAATTACCTTGCTTATTTCCAGCATACCTTTTCCAACCCTCGAGCTTTGCCATGATTCCATTAAGCTCATAGGCATCAATCTTTTTTAGATTCACACCGTCCTTGCCAAAACACTCAGCCCATATTTCCATGGTGCAAACTCTTTCACGTCTTATGGTTCCAGTAGGTACACTGCCACCAAATTCACTACCGTTTAAGAAGCTTCTTCTCTCATAAATGTCCATGCTCGCCCAGTTCTCAGGTAGTAATTTCTCTAGATAATCCCTCACTAAGCCTTCTCGATCATCGGATTCCATAGCATCCGCCTGCTGTGAAAAAGCCATCTGGGCATCTGCACCTTTTAGAAACAGCTCCTCACCAGCATGATATTTTACGATTGCCTCTGCCCATACCTGGTCAACCTCGGTCAGGTGCCATGCTTTTTTGCTGCTATCGCCACCAACCCTAATGGGCCAAAAGCGGCGATTACCTGTAATATCCCGAAGGAATCCACTCTCACAGTTGGTGCTCCCAACTATAATGCACTGCCTTGGATGGCTCTCCACTGTCATGCCATAGCTTGGACGGTACTTGTCATCGGTACGAGAAATAAAAGATTTTACCGTTTCTACATCTACCTTTTTCAGTCCAGCAAGTTCACCCATCTCGAGGATTATATTTCCCTGTAGCTTCTCGGGAGCAGTCTTATCTTTCATATCCGATAAAGTTAAACTATCTGAGAACCACTTACCTCCAAGCCTTGAAAAGAAGGTACTCTTTCCAATTCCCTGTGGTCCATTTAGCACTAAAATATGGTCAAACTTTATACCCGGCTCATATATCCTGGCAACAGCTGCACAAAGTGTTTTCCTCATAATTGCTCTTGCATAAGTGTTATCCTCTGCACCTAAATAATCTATCAATAAGGTATCTAGGCGTTCTACCTGATCCCACCCTGATAATTCTGCAAAGTATTCCTTGATTGGATGATACGCACGTTCTGCAGCAACTGCTAGAAGTCCATCCTTAAACTTGCCTGGCGACCAAATATGGTAGATACCATCAATATAAGCCTTTGCCCCTGCTACATCAGAATCATTCCAACCGCTCTTTACTTGTTTCCAAGGTAGTTTGTTTTTTACATCAATGCAGTTACTGTGCTGATTGTAGGCAATTCCCTGTAGGTTTGGATCATGCTTTAGAATTAAAATTATATTTGATAACGAATCCTTGATTTCACCACTCTTTAATAACTCAAGTCCAGTCTGCCAATCATCTCCCATAGCTCCAAAATCGTCATTTGCTTGGGCTTGTCTCTCTGTAGCAAGCTGTAGTTTTACATTATCATCTGTTATTACAAACTCCTGCATCGCCTTGAAGGATGGTAGTTTCGTTGGGGTTATATCATCTTCAGTCTTGCCGTCAAGCTCACCAAACTTATGCAAGCGTACTAGGTCAAAGGCGTTGCATAGTTTGCCACACGCCGGATCTGTTGCATGATGAGAAAAGCTAAATTTATCATCGTATATGAGTACACCTGCAGTTGAATCCGCTGGAATGTAGTCATATCTTTCAGGCATTAGACTTGGCTTGTATTTGTCAGATATAAATTTATCGATAGCATCCTGTATCGAATAGGCTCTGCAAAATGCACCTATTACTCCACGCTTATCTAAGGGATCAGATTGCTTTGTTATTGCCTTTTTTACAATAGTTGTTTGCCTTGAAGATACTGGCCAGGAGGATGTATCCTTCCAATCCTTGTAGCTTGACAGAATATTATCCGGCTCTAGAAACGCACCTTCTTGACTCTCAAATATAAACACACCATCACTTGAGGTAGATGCCCAATACATAAGCCTTGAGGGTTCATATGTTGTATCATCAAACTGCTCAATTCCTATGCTCTCGGCTACTTTTCTACCTATAGCGGTATATTCATCCGCAGTAACTATTCTTGCAAGAGGGATGATAAGCCTCAGCCTTGGCTTTTCCTCAGTGTATTTGTGAGTGGAGTAAATACAGCAGGTGAAGTCATAAAAGAGTGTGATTTGTTCCCATATATCAGCTGATGCATAATCCATATCAAGGGTAAGCATTGAGCGGTGGTCCACATATCCCGTTTTACGCTTACCTTCTTTTAGTCTACCTCCAACGAATCCTCCTACATCCTTAACCTCATCTTGCTTTGCCTTTGGTAGCTTTTTATACTCCTCCATGCTTTCAGAGGTGCGAATCGTCGTTTTAACTCTTCCTAAAAACTCCGCCCAGGTAACTTCTTTGTTTTTCCATATCTTATCTCTACGGCTGTTCGCCGTTGCAATTGTAAACTTCAAAGTCCTCCACCTCCTCAGGTTCATATATTTCAACAATTGTCTTTTTATTGCACACATTACAGTAGCCGCACTTTATATTAGAGGTAGTAAACATCGGCTGTTTGAATTTCATTTCTATTTTTAGGTTGTTATAGCAACGCCCACAAAGGGTCATGCGTTTTTTCATAATGGGTTTACTCCTTTTTATAGTAATCACATATAAAGCCCTCTGCTCTAAGTGGTAACCCTTCTGCCCAAGACGGTACTATTTCCATCAATTCACATACTGTTTCCAGTGAACCATAACCAATCGGTGCTTCCACAATTATTTCATCATGCACATGCATCACTATTTCATATCCCGTCTTAGCCACGTTTACCATAGCTTCAGCAAGCAGATCCCGAGCAGCAGCCTGTACTATATTTTCCACTAGCTTTGGACCATAGGTATCGATTCTGCTCCAGCGTTTGTTCTCACCAATACCTTCATAGGTGATTCCCTCTCGACCAAATTTATTAATTTCAATCCTTGGCTTGATATATGAAAGCTTGCGCCCAGAAGGAAGGGTAATAAAGAGGATGCCGCTTTTCATTTCAATATAGATTTTGCCAATGGTCTGCGGTATTTTATCCTTAACCGCCTTGATTGCCGCTCTATCAATATCCCACCATAACTTTGTGATATTTGGATTAGCATTTCTCCAGGCAGTAACAAGTGGTTGCAGTTCACCTTCTTCAACACCCATCTCTAAGGCTCCCATTGCTGTGAGTGCTCCAACTGATCCCCCATAACCTAGAGCTAGTTCTGAAATCTTACCCTTTTGTCTGAGCGGTGAGCCTTTGGTTATCTCATCTATTGGTACTTTGAACATCTGACTTGCTGACGCTTCATAGATTTTTCCATGAGTTGCAAACACGTCCATTCTCCACTTTTCACCGGCTAACCATGCAATAACCCTGGCTTCAATGGCGCTAAAATCGGCTACCATAAATCTATGTTTCGGTTTAGGAATAAAGGCTGTACGGATAAGTTCAGATTGCAGATTTGGTACACTATCAAAAAATAGTTCCAGCTCATCAAAGCGGCCTTGCTTTAATAGATTCCTAGCAAGAGTTAAATCTATCTCATGGTTTTGTGGTAAATTTTGAACCTGTACGAGCCTTCCTGCCCACCTGCCAGTACGATTTGCCCCATAAAACTGGAGTAGCCCTCTCACCCGACCATCTGGGCAGACCGCTCGCTCCATTGCCTCATATTTCTTAATAGATGTTTTAGCAAGCTGTAATCTAAAATTTAGCAATCGTTCAACCTCACCATCAGATTCTTTAGCTAGGTCAGCGACCACTTTTTTAGAAAGACTTTCGACTTCAACACCATTCTCAAGTAGCCACTCCTTTAGCTGTGCCACCGAGTTTGGGTTATCAAGACCAGTGAGTTTCTGTGCCTGTTCAAAGGTTTTATCCTTATTTAACTTGTCACAGGCAATGGCTTGTTCTACTAGGATTTTGTCAATTAATACACCCCTGTCATTTATTTTCTGATCAAGGATATAGAGCTCCTGCTCCTTTTTACTGATTGGATATTTTTCAATTTTTGCTCTTATGGCACGTTCTACCTCTACATCCCTAATACAGTAATCCTTAAAAGTCTGCCATTTCTCTGGTGCATGAACGGGTAGATTTCTTGCCCTATTACCATTTGTTTTTGTCTCTTTACACGGCATACTAAAATATTTGATTAAATCCTTACCTTCACGCATCTTTTGCTGTTCTAATCCCAAAACCTGCGCAACGCCATCAAGTGATAATGGAAGTCCAAGTATTGCTGCTTGAACCGCTGTGCATTGCCAGCCTACAGGAGATATTTGTATCTTTAAGTACGATGACAGGCAAGTTCTCTCAAACTGTGCATTGAAAGCGGTCTTACTAACTAATTCATCTGATAAATCATCAAGTACACTATTTGGAATCTTCTCTCCACTTGCAAGGTCAACTATTTGCACCTCATCCTCATCATAGGCATATGCAAAAAGAAGGATTTCAAAGTCAGGTGCGGAGGTATACGAATATACCCCCGACTTAACTAAATCAACTCTACTATAAGTCTCAATATCTATTCCAAGCGTTCTCATTATGATAAGAAGTCATCGTCATCAGTAGTTGTAAAATCATCCTCTGCTCTACTGCGACCACTTAATGGCTCACCTTCTGATAGTTTCTGTAGGTTTTGAAGTCCACAAGCTATACCCTTATTGCCATTTTGATTGAAGGCATAGAAGGTAATACTTGCTCTACCGTAGCAACCACTATAGAGCTCGTTTTGATCTAGGATTGGCTTGACCTTGTTATCAACCACCTGTGGTCTATCCTTGGAGTTCGCATTAACAAAGTAGCAATTTTTGTAGGCCTCATCGTCTGCTCTATCAACATCACCATCACGAAGTGGAAGCTTTAAACTTGCCGGAATTTTACCACCAAACTTACCCTTACCATCCTGTTTTGCTTGCTCGATTGCAGCTTTGATTTCGGCAATTGTTTTAGTGTCTGACTTTGGAATGATAAGAGATACGCTGTACTTTTCATCTCCACCATTAATTGATTTAGGTTCCCATATGTTCGCATAACTGAAACGCACCTTGCCTGTAATCACCTTACCGTTTGTCTTATTTTCCATGTTAAATATCCTCCTTAAAATCGGCCTCAACCGTATTATTTAATGTGATTGCTTGTCTTTTATCTGAATCTGCCACCATCGTGTATTTACCTGGGGGTTTAATAATCAGCCCATCAAGCACTCCTGAAAACACCTTTTTTCCTAGTACCTTTTCAAGTGCCGTTATCCCTTTCAGGCTCCTAGCATAAATCTCATCATCTGAGTACCCCGCTTCAGTGAGTTTTTCAATGACTGCTTTTTCATCACCATAGGTTCTATTGCTTCTGCCCTCAACAATTTTAAAACCTTCAAATTCCTCACCGTCAATTGCTCTAGCCTCTGCCCATGCCCATACATCTTTACACCAAGCTGAAATTGTATCAGCTTGCGATAATACTTCTGCAATTTCATCCTTTGTAAGGAGAGATGCTTGTCTAAATTCAAACCTTGCCATTTCCAGGTTTTTCTCTGCCCTAGCTCTACAAGTCGCCTTAGCTCTGCAGAATTTACAGGTATACTCGCTAGGGTCAAACTCACCCTCTCCATTCCAAGCAAGCTGTGCTGCAGGCTTTAACACATCTTTTGCCCATGACAAAAGTTCATCTGCTGATATCTCGTAGGTAGATATGCTATCCATTCGCGGTTGGCAAATCGTCATGCGTACAGTTTGGATATCATACAAACAATCAAATTGGATTAAAGCTCCCAACGCATAAAGCTGCATTTGTGGGTTGCATTCTGCAGAAACAGCTACACCTTTGCCTCCCTTTAAATCTACAATTTCAAGTGTGCCATCTGCTACAACAACAAGGTCACCAGTGCCAAACCCACCCTCAACATATTTTGAGAAATCTAGTCTTTGCTCAAGTAGTATGATAGGATCTTTACACATCTGTTTGGTTGCCTCAATTAACTCAGTTGCAAAAGTCACATAAACTTCTACAGCCTCCTCAATTTCAGAATTATAAAATTGACTGGAGTGTAACTCCTTTAGCTTTTTCTTATAAAGACCTTCCTTTATTGCTCCAATGTATTTGCTAAGTTTTAGCTCCCCAAGTTCATGCATAAAGGTTCCCTCAGCTGCAAATATGCTTGTAGTGTTTTCAAACGATTCCTCAAGTCTTGCACTGGGACTACAATGAATCCACCTATGTGCAGAGCTTGCTGAAAGTAAAGCATGTGCTCCCATTAAAGCACCTGGGCTTCCGCAAGTAACTGCTCATAGCAAGTTGGGTCAATATCCGTAAGTTTCTTTGCTCCAAATTTAGTGATTAGTGCCTTGACTTCTGGTTGCTTGCCGCCCTGTGACTTTTCAGCCAGGACAGCTCGCACCTTTTCAATTGTTATTGGTTCTACCTTTGGTATTTCTACTTGTTTCTCTACTGGAACAGGTTCGTTTGATTGCATAGCATTAGCTAGGCTTTCAACGCTTGCTGCCAGTGTTCTTAAATCCTCCACTACTTCGAGAGCTAGTTTAATTTTGCTCATGGTGTTTCCTCCTCTTTATTAAGCTGCAATTAGTTTATTGATGAAATATACTTGACCTTTGCCAGTAACCTTTGGGGTTTTACTAATAGTTGTGTGACCATCTGAATGAGTGATGACGGTTTCTTTGATTTCAAACAAATTAAGTTCCATAGACTTTTGTGTTGGCATATTATAATCGCTACCTTTGCGTTTAATTAAGTAACCATTCTCTCTAAGCCATCTAAAAAATCTTGTACCACCTATGTCAACGCCATTTTGCTTTATGATTTTCGCACAATCTCCAACAAGAATTGTTGTAGTGGATACCGATACAGCATCCGCAAAGATCACCTTTGGTTTATCCTCAGCTACTTTGCCTTTTAGTACAGCAACCTTTTCACGCTCCGTTTTTAGTGCCTGCAAGGTTCTGATCATCGTGTCGGGGTCATTTAGCATCTCTTCCAACTTTTGTGGGGTAGCATAAATTTCAAATCTCCGGATATCTTTCAAAATCTGCTTGACCTGCTTTTTGAACTCCTTTGCAATAGGTTTACGACTCTGCATCAGAATTTCATATAAGCCATCTTCCGTTAAGAACCACATTTTTCTTCCTTGACCTGACCACGAAATTGTCTCGGTCAGCTTTTCATTGTCTTCAACCATTGCTACCATCTCATTGACTTTGCTTGGATCATATTCAATCCACTCTGCTACGTCTTTAGCAAGAAACAATGGATTTTCTACATCCCCATAAATTTTAAAATCTCTACCTAAAACTTCTCTTTGCAGGGTCACCTGTAGTTCATTACTCATCTTTGAAAACCTCCTGACATTTGTCATTAAAATATTTGATTGGGATTTTTAATTGCTGTGCTGCATTAATTTCTTTTACCATTCCTTCGCTGACCCTATCTCCAAAGCACCATAGTTCATCTACTCTTTTCATAAGTTCCAAGCCAAGTGCTATTCCGGCTTCTCGTTCCTCTGGAATATCCTCCTGTAGAAACTGAGTGTTATGTAGATGTGGAGCATACGGGACAGCACCTTTTGTATAAGCAAATCTGCAATACCTCTTAGTCCTGATTGTGTTAAGTTCTATGTCTCCTCAATAAGGGGAACAGATAAAAACTAATCTCATAATGCCACCTGCCTTTCCACTGTTAGGCTTGCAACTGTTTCATCTGGAAATAGACGGAGTAGTCCAACAAGTGTTTTTCTTCCCACACCCCTTCTACCACTAAGAGCATTGGAGAGTGAACCTCTACTAACTCCAATTTGATAAGCCATCTGGTTCTGCGAGAGGTTGCATTCATCGATTAACTTTTTCACTACTTCTGTCTTTAATCGCATGATTATTCCTCTCCCTTACTAGCTCCAACAAGAGCTGCTTCCACTGGAATCAAGCTAAGTAATTCTTCAAGTTTTTTATGAGGGGACTTTTTCTTTTTGGCCACCTTGTCCACCTCAGGCTCTTTCTCCGTAAGCACTACATTTGCAGGTTTCTCACTGGTGATTGTAATTCTGATGGTTTGCATTTTTTTCGCCTCCTTCTGGCTTAAATAATTGAGGCTGTAAAAGTGCCTCTATATATAAGCCAGGAGAAAAGACATTCACAACCCTAATCCAAAAAGTTTTTTAAATTTTTATAAATAACTTTTAACTGCTTACTTATTGCCTGCTGCGAAACACCCATTTCACGTGCTACTTCTGTCTCTGATAGTCCTTGATAAAATATCTTTTTCACAAGTTCCTGTTGATGTGGCTTAAGCTTGGAAATAGCATTGTTAAGGTTTTTCTTGTCGGCATTCCATTCAGCCATCGTCTCGATATCAATGGACTTGTCCACTAATACTTCTTGCTTGTCATTGTCATCGCTATAGCTTTCATGTCTGCGAGTCTCTCTGCGGTTACCGTTGTATTCATTTTTTTCTAGTTCAATAACAACCTCACCTAAAGCTTCCTCGATCTCAATCTCAATAATTTCTCCTGTTGCAAATTCGTATGTAATTTTCATCATTAATCACTCCTTTGATTTTTTTTAATAACTGCTAATACTCAAATGTTTAAAAGCACGTGCATCAGTTTTTGATGCATGTATGTTGATAAGGGAAATTCTGGTAGGTAAAAAAGAATAAAAAAATAGCCTGATAATCACCAATTTCTTGGTAATCATCAGGCTATTTGGTAGCTCATATTTCAGGCTCCGTTGCACAGAATGACTAAACTATTTTTATATTCAATTCTTTGTTTCGCTCAATTTTCACTACATTTCTACAATGCATGCATTTGATTTTAACTGCTGTCTTCCCTTGACACTCAAGGTCAAATATCCGTTTCCCACATATAGGACATTTAATAACTTCTTCCATAGGCATCTCCTTTCTTCTTGCGTAATCAGTTACGCTGTTTAGCGAACATAGGGGTAAAAGTAAAGGGAATAAAAGAATTTTCTCTGATTCCCTACTGAATATAGCTCATATAAAATTTGCTAATGAATTAGTCCAAGTTGCGTTAGCCTTATTTTCAGTGCTTCATTAGATACATTAAACACTCCTGCCATTTCACAGATTAATTGCCCTGATATATAGACAGGAAAACCAATTTCTGTAGAATTCATATTTAACAGAGCTAATAATAATGTTTTAGTTGCAGCGGCAGGCATAATCAGAGCAGCTCCAAGCCTATTGGCCTGACTTTCATGTCGTTCCTTCGGAGTCATTGGTTTCTGATATACAATTGGCTCTATATCGCGTTTAGCACATTTTACTATAGAACTATTTCCTGTCGTTGATCCCTGATAAAACCTAGAGTGGAGTATTTGATGTGCACACTCATGTATCACTGTAAATCGTTCCCTACCTGGAACTTGATTTTCAAGTACATCATTATCGATAATAATCGTCCCTTTAGATACCTCAATAAAATATGCATTTTCTCGATTATCATCCCACACCTCTAAATACCCATCATTAAAGCAAGTCAATCCTAGGATCGATTTATCTGAAGATATGTTTTTATAATCAGTACTTAATTTCAAATGGTACTCAGCAAAGTGATATACATCCATTTCTTTTGCCTCATTTAAAAGGCTGGCATTATACTCCGTTAGTATTTTCATTGCTCTGGATTCTAATTGTTCTCCTGTATAATTGTGATATAGCATATACTGCATCAACTCCTTTGTAATCACATTAGCGGTTTAGATAACACAAGGGTAAAATATCGCTCTATAGATGGGCAATTCGAATATAAATATTATTCTGTTTTTTCATTATCTAGCATTTCAATTACCTTTTCCCATGTCTTATCAGATATATTTGCATCCCTAGCTTTTCGAAGGGCAACACGAACAATATCCTTTTCCATTATATATTCTGGTAAATCTGAGGATACTGTATTTTCTTTAGCCATTGCAGCAAGATCAAACATTAAATTAAGTTGATCTTCAGTGAATTTCAAAATTCTTGCAATCTCAACTAATTTATCTTTACTAGGAGGATAGCGTCTCCCTTTCTCAATATCGCTCATATATGCTGGAGCAATGTCCAGTTCACCAGCCAAACCACGCAAGGTAATCCCTTGCTTTTTTCTTTGTTGCTCTACATATTGACCGAATTTTACTTCATCTTCATTCATGAATAACACCACCTTTCGTATGTAAGCGTGTTCGCTGATTTCTAACATAAGTATACTGCGCTTTAAATCTGTTGTCAAGCATTAAAATAAATAAATAAATAAATCACCATTTGATTAAAATAAATAAATCACCATTTGCTTTCCCACGTTAAGCGAGAACGGCAAACGGTGATTTATTGTATAACCTTACATTGATGCTAAACGCTCATGAACCATAGGGAGCAGCACGTTGTTTACGTCTTTTCTGAACTCCTCATCTTCAAGGAATTTTTCACAAAACTCTTGATTTTGGCTCATCCGGCTTATAACGATATCCATGATGCTATTATTATAAACAATCTCAAACAAATCAAGTGGATTCTTTGCTCGTAGAACCAAGTCTTTATTGTTGGCCATATCTTGAATAAACTGCTCAAGAACTTTATCCATTTCAGTAAAGTTTGTACCAAGCTTTTCATTTAATTTTGCGATGATTTTGGATAGTGTCTCATTATCATCCTCTACGGGAAGTCCTGCACCATGCTGCCCACCATATAATACGCCATCCTCTTTTACCAAATCAATTTTACCTTCATATACCTTTTGTAGTCGGTAATATTGGAGGACCACATCGTTATCAAGCGAAGGTGTCTTTTCTCCCCCCTTAGGCAATTTTCTTGATAAACACTTAGCATAAGCATTAAATTTATGTAGGTTCTCATCACCTAGGCTAATAATATGAGTTAAAAAAGCATATAAGCGTACAAATTTTTGCAATGCACTTTTAAAATCTGATTTTTCTTGTTCTTCGGTGAGAGCATTAAACCTATCCACTGCTGGGTCAATAAATGCGTTTAGTACACCCAAATCAATGTTATCCTGTTTTTTACTTTCTTTGAAGAAAACTTTAGCAAAATTCTCTATTTCTGTATTGTTATATACCATAAAGGTATCAAGTACATTTTTGATATCATATACAAGGTTTGGATCTGTAACATCATCTATCCCTGATTTTTCATAATATGGTTGGAAAGCTTTTAATATATCATCCTTATTATTGACAAAATCAAGAACAAAGGTACCATC
The DNA here is from genome assembly GCA_031761875.1 of Bacillaceae bacterium IKA-2. Taxonomy (GTDB): domain Bacteria; phylum Bacillota; class Bacilli; order Bacillales; family Anaerobacillaceae; genus Anaerobacillus. Next base: position 4,330,061 of record CP134492.1, read on the forward strand.
CTTACCTTTACACATACGGTTTAATCTAGATAATGTTTGAACAGCCTTGACACCTGATAGCTTCTTGTCTACATACATAGTATGCAATAATGGCTGGTCAAACCCTGTTTGATACTTCTCTGCAACAAGCAGCACCTGGTACTCGCCGCTATCGAACTTTTCTGGTAACTCTGTTTCTGAAAACTTGTTTAATCCTGCTTCAGTATATTCCTGGTTGCCATCCTTAACAGTTCCAGAGAATGCAACAAGCACTCCTAAATCCTTGTAGCCCTTCTTGTTAATGTACTTCTTAAATTCGAAGTAGTAACGAACAGCATGTAAACGAGAGCCTGTAACCAGCATTGCCTTGGCTCTTCCACCAATCCTGTGGCGAGTTACACTTCTGAAATGCTCAACAATGATCTCTGTCTTTTGAGCTAGGTTATGATGATGCAAGCTTAAAAATTTCCCAAGTGCTTTATTGGCCTTGCTCACTGGATATTGGGGATCATCAATAATCTTCTTGCCTATTTGAAAATAGGTTTCATAGGTCGTGTAATTGGCAAGCACATCGAGAATAAACCCTTCTTCAATAGCTTGTCTCATGCTATATAAATGAAAAGCTTCTGGCAATCCCTTCGAATTCTTGACACCAAACATCTCCAGTGTCTTTGGCTTTGGTGTAGCAGTGAAGGCAAAGAATGATAAATTCTTTTGTATGCCATGTGATGCCATTTCGTTTGCGATTTCATCTTCTATATCAGATGCTTTGCTTTCTGCCTTTTCCTCTTCCACCGCATATTGATGAAGCTTCTCCTCAATGGCATCTTCACCTTTGGACGTAATATCCGCAAGAGCCATTTTAAGTTTTTCACTAGCTTCTCCAGACTGTGATGAATGAGCCTCATCAACTATAATGGCAAATCGCTTTCCTGAAGTATTAGCAGCTTTTCTAAGATCAACAAATGGGAACTTTTGTAGTGTACATATAATAATCTTTATATTATTTTTTAACGCTTCAGTCAATTGAGAAGAGTTTTTATCAATCTTTTGAACAACACCTGGTGTATGTTCAAATTGGTAGATTGTCTTTTGTAGTTGATCATCAAGCACACGTCTATCAGTGATAACAATAATACTGTTAAATATAACGGTATTATTCACGTCATGTAAACTTGCAAGGTGATGGGCAAGCCATGCAATAGAATTGCTCTTTCCTGATCCTGCAGAATGCTGTATTAGATAGTTTTTTCCACTACCATTTTCCTCGGCATCGGTAATTAGCTTTCTAACCACATCTAGCTGATGATACCTAGGGAATAAGAGTGTTTCTTTTTTCTTACCTGTTTCTTTGTCGGGTTTTACTTCCAGATGTATAAATCGCTCTAATATATCCATCAAGCTATCTTTGGTTAAAACTTCTTCCCATAGATACGATGTGCGATAACCTCTTGAATTGGCTGGATTACCTGCACCCTTGTTATTACCTTTATTAAAAGGTAGAAATTGAGTATCCTGACCAGATAGCTTTGTCGCCATATACACTTGTTCACTGTCCACTGCAAAATGTACCAATGCACGTTTTTTAAAAGACAACAGCAAGTCCTTAGGGCTGCGATCATTCTTATATTGATAAATTGCATTTTGAAATGTTTGCCCTGTGAGTGGATTCTTAAGCTCAATAGTGATAATTGGCAGACCGTTTAAAAATATAACCGTATCAATAGAATTTTCACAGGCTAGGCTATATTTTACCTGTCTGGTTACCTTAAGTTCATTTTGCTCATAGCGTGCGACTGTTGTTTTGTTCATTGCACTTGCTGGTTTAAAGTAACAAAGGTCGATATTTATTCCTACGCCCTTAATACCATGACGTAATACATCAAGCATTCCACGATTTTTTAACTCATCGTTTAATCGAGAAAGCAATGCCTCCTCGGCTTTAACTGTATGTTTCTTGACAATATTATCCCATTCTCTTGGTTGTGTTCTCTTAACAAAAGCTATTACTGCTTTTGTATCCATAGCTAGCGTGCGGTCAAAATCAGCAGGGTTACCACTGGCATAACTCCCATTTTGGATAAGATTATATTCCAGTTCATTTTCAAACGTTCTTTCATTAGTACTTATTGCCATTATGATAGCCCTCCCTCTGTATTATCTTCTATTTTCACTTTTCCTGTTACAACTTCACTAACCAAAATTTTTCGGTACTCATTCAGTTTTTGTATTTGCTCAGCAACATCAGCTATTAAGTTATCAATTTTAGCAGTTTTGTGGTCAATCATTTCAACTATTTTCTGAACATTATCATTTATAGGAATATATATATTGGCAATTGTATTAGCGTTTAGATTCAGTTGAGTTCCAAGTTTTCCAAGTCCCTTATATGGAAGTTCACTTTCGAAAATGTAGTATAAATACTTAATCATACTTTGTGGTAATTTATCCATCAATACAAAGCCATCATGTATACACACATCTATTCCTGCAATACAAGGCTTTCCAACGCTTGCACAAATGCTAATAAAAAGTTGTCCAGTGTTGACTTTAACACTATTTTTTATGCCAAGATCAGATAATTTTTGTTCTGCACTTGTTAGATGCATTTTTGAATTTGTAACATCTGAAATCCTTACCCAGTATCTCTTTCCGTTATCATCAAAGTATATTGGGTCATCTATAGGTCTTGGTGAAGCACCTCTCTTCACATGACATAAATACTTTATTTTTCTTACCTCCCACCCAACAGGTATTTCACCAATCCACAGCACGCCACTATCTTTCATAGGCACATTTTTATTAAGACCCTTAGTAACAGCGTTACTAATAATGATTTGGCGCTTTTCTTTTAACCTTTCAATTAGCATCTTTTTATCGGCAATGATTGTGTCAATTTGTACGGTTATGAGATCAAGGTAATTTGCAATCGCTTGTTGCGTTGATAGTGGAGGAATTGGCAAAATCATATTTGCAAAATCAGTAAAAAGAATGTTTTTGCCTTCTCGTATTCCAACTGTTAGTGAATTGATTTTTTCTATAAAAGCCTCTTGTTTGAAAAGCTTTTTATAGAAGTTATGACATATTTGATATTTTCGTCTAAATACAGTATATGCAGGTGTAATTACGCCTTCATACTCAGACATTTCAAATCCACCTTGAAAGCTTCTCAAACTAATTACAAAGTCACCCGCATGAACACTTTTAAATATAGACAAGTCAGTATCTTCTTTAACCTGCACAACACCTTCCAAATTTTCCTTAGGAACAACACCATCGCTTTGAGTAGCAGACAACAACATTAGTGTATTGTTGCCTTTTTCAAAAGATTGAACAAAATGGTTTTTTGCCCTTGCCGTTTCCCATCCTTCTGGTATTTCACCTAACCAGTCAACTCCACTATCCTTATAACTTTCATATCGTTTCAAAATTCCCACCCCCTAATCCTCAAAAAGTTCATTAATGGCAGATTGTATTTTTTGCTCCAAAGATTTTATTTCATTCAATACAACCTCACCTTCTCGAAGTGGTGTGTATTTATAAAAATGTCTAGTGAATGGTATTTCATAACCAATTTTTGTTTTACTTTCATCTATCCAAGCATCTGGAGCATAAGGCTTGACTTCACGATTAAAGTATTCTTGAACGTCTTCCTTGAGTGGTACATTCTCTGTGTCGCGCAAGTCGGCATCTGGCTCTGGTTTTCCTTTAGCATCCATACATATCTCGGCAGTTTCGTCCTTTTGGCTAAGCGCTAAAATAATTGTTTTAAGTAATGCCGCAGGAATAACAGTACTAGCGTTCTTCATTGCCTTTTTAATATCTTTTATAAAGGCTTCACGATTTTTATAAAGTTTATCACTATCAATAGTAGCAAGAGCAGATATAATTGCCTGATATATCTTTTCGCCTTCAGCTATTTCTGCTTGTGCTTGAATTGGGTTTTTCTTTTTGCTTTTTACCAAATTCATAAATGCTGTCTGTTCTTTTAAAACTTCCAATCGCTCATTATCACTTTTAAAGTTCAGTCTTAAGGGTCGCTCAACTACTATTTTGTTAAAACCAAAATCTTCATTATCAAAAGTCTTGCTATATTCGTTATCTACATAGTTGCAATAAATATTTGTAATATCTTTTATATGGCTTTCGGATAGCATATTGCGCTTATTTCCTAGTGCCTTACGCATTTTCTCAAAAGAGCTAACACCATTGATAAGTTGAATTTTGCCACTACGTAGTTTTGACTTTCTATTAGTTACAATCCATACATACGTTGAAATTCCAGTGTTATAGAATAATTGATCAGGGAGAGCAACAATAGCTTCGAGCCAGTCATTTTCTATAATCCAACGTCTAATCTCGCTTTCACCGCTACCAGCATCACCAGTGAACAGTGGCGAGCCATTAAATACAATACCAATACGGCTACCGCCATCTTTAGATGGCTTCATTTTACTGATCATATGCTGTAAGAAAAGAAAGGAACCATCGGAAATTCTAGGCAATCCAGCTCCAAAACGTCCATCTTTACCTCTATTTTTCGCTTCAACACGCACAAAATCCTCATACTTTTTCCACTCCACACCAAAAGGTGGGTTACAAAGCATATAATGGAATTTATTATTAACCAAACCATCCTCTGTAAAACTATTTCCAAGGTGAATATTTTGATAATTATTACCTTTTACTAGTGTGTCGGATTTACAAATAGCATAGGTTTTCTCATTAAGCTCTTGACCATAAACATCAATCCAGGCACTCGTATTTAATTCATTGGCATATTCAATTCCGGCCGATAGCATTCCACCTGTCCCAGCTGCAGGGTCATATAATGTTGTCATATAGCCATCTTCAGAAATCTCACTCATATCGGGTGCAAATAATAATGAAACCATCAAGCGGATAACCTCACGTGGGGTAAAATGTTCACCTGCGGTTTCATTGGAGTTTTCCGAAAACTTTCGGATAAGTTCCTCAAAAAGATAGCCCATCTCTAAATTTGATACCCTATCGGGGTGTAGATCTATTTCATCTGTAAACTTAGATACGACTAAAAATAATAAGTTAGCTTTATCAAGTCTTGCTATCTGCGCATATATGTCATACGCTTCTAGTATTTGTTGCACATTTTCCGAGAATGAACCTATGTAATCCCTTAAGTTTTCTGCAAGGTTTGATGCATCATCCTTGAGCTTTGCAAATGTAAAATTACTAGTATTGTAAAATTTGAAACCCGTTGCTTGCTCAAGAAAAGGTGCTTTATTTTTCAGCTTAATGCTTTTATCTAGTTCCAACACCTTTTCTTTGGTTGGTTCTAGAACACTATCAAGACGGCATAGAACCGTAAATGGCAATACTACATCTCCATATTCATATTGCTTATAATCGCCTCGCAGGAGGTCAGCCACCTTCCATATAAAGTTTGATTGCTCGTTAACGTTCATTTTATTCATCTTCTTTTTCCTCCATCTCACTTGTGGCTTGGCATACTTCCGTTATGTTCCGTTCCCCAGTGTTTTTTTGTATCAAATCTCTCACCTTTAAAATCAACTCAGTATTATCCTTTAGACTTTCCGCAATATCAGGTGGTGCTGTTCCTTTAACCCTTGCATATAGATCGAATAGCTTATGTTGTTTATCAATTGGCACTTGTAGTGCCGTTACAATTTTTATTAACACGCACTCTGAAGGTAGAATAACGCCTTTTTCAAAGTCACTAAGTGATGAGTGTGATATTTCGCATTCAGATGCCACATCGCGCAATGAGCGTTTTTCTTTGGCTCTAAACTTTGCTAACTCTTTACCAATTTTCTTCTTATCCACAGCTGTAACGCTCAAGAATCACACCTCCTTAATATGTATGTTGGTAACTTACAACTCACTAAAGTATACACACAATTTAAGCTTTTGTCAAGAAGGTAAAAACCACCTTACAATTCAATAAGGTGGCCTCACTTGTATTATGTTTTTTATCTTTTGTTTAGTCTCTGACTTAGATTTATCCACTACTTAATCACTTTTTTATCAATCCCACAACATCATTATCGTTCCACCCTCATATAAGCTGTGTTTACCACACTTAGGACATGGATACTGTTCTAGGGCCATTACTTTTCCCTCGCATTCATATCCATCTTCCTCTTTAGCTTCATAGTCGATCTGTTTTAATGAAGTCCTACACTTAGTACATTGATAATCCACTTCAAAACTTCCACAGTCATAATCCAAATGTATAAAAAATCGTCCATACAACTCACTGCATTTTGGGCATTGATATATCTCATGTCCATATCCATCAGCGATAACCGCATTCTTATTATTCAGTAATTCTTTAATATAAGCAATGGATTTTTTTGACCTAATGAGATAAGGGAGCAACGCAAATTCAGACTCGAAGTCCCTTAGATTATAAGGACTGTACATCATCCCAATTCCAATTTTAAAGTCTTTTGAATAATTGCATTCCCTACAGCTAATTCCATTGGTACTACCCACAAGTCCACCCCCCTAAAATATCATTGGGTCAACTTCATACTTTATCAACCCTCTAATCTTTTCAGCCAATTCTTCGCCAAAAGGTGCTGGTGCCTCATATCCTTTCAGCTTACTATTTACTCCATTTGTATATAAAGTAATCTGCCAACTGCCACCGTCATCTGCAGCCATGTCACCTTCCACTTGCTTTAATTCAAGCAAGTCAAACTCTTCAAATATTGCAGCGACCACATTGTTCTTAAGTTTATATTCATAGCTCACTTTAACGGGTAGCATATATTCACTCTCATAATCAATAGCATCGCTATATTTCATATTTCTTTCAAATGTTGTTCTAATAACACCCTTCTCCGAAATAAAGGTCTTACATATTCCAAACTCATCACTTCTCATTAAAGCTCCCGAGAAATATTTTATTTCAATTGCTATAGCTCTTACTGGTTGCATTTAGACCACCACCCCTCGAACAATTATTTCATAATCCCCGTCCCGCAATATAACCATTTTAATCTACAACTGTTTTCTCAATTGCAGATTAGAGAACTCAAAGCTATCCTATTCTAAGTGTTTTCTAATTAACCCTCACTCAAAGTTCTAATAGAAAGATAGCTTGTTTTCATTCAACATGCTATCTTATTCTTATTTTACAAGTCCATAGCTACTATCTCAGCAACCCCAACGGCTACAAAAGCCGTATAATCAAGGGTTTTAGCTGTGTTTTCTTTGTAGCAGAACCACCGTCTCCACGTGTGTCGTATGCGGAAACATATCAACCGGCTGCACTTCCACCGTTTTAAAGCCACCAACTTCTAAAATTCGTAGGTCTCTTGCTAATGTTCCTGGGTTACAGGATACATAGACGACTCGCTCTGGTTTCATTTTAATAATTGTTTCGAGTAATTCTTCGTCACAGCCTTTACGGGGTGGATCGACAACTATGACGTCAGCGCGAACTCCTTGGGCATACCACCATGGCATAACTTTTTCTGCTTCGCCAACAGCAAATTCAACGTTAGTCATTCCGTTAAGTTTTGCATTTTGTTTAGCATCACCAATCGCTTCAGGAACGATTTCAACTCCGTAGACATGCTTCGCTTTTTGGGCTAAAAATAACGAGATTGTTCCAATTCCACAATAAGCATCTATAACCGTTTCAGCCCCTTTTAACTGAGCATAATCGAGCGCTTTATCGTAAAGAACCTTGGTTTGTTCTGGGTTAACTTGATAAAATGACTTGGCTGAGATCGCAAATTTAACGTCGCCGATTGTGTCATAAATATACTCTTCTCCCCACAGCACCGTTGTTTTATCGCCAAAAATAACGTTTGTTCGTTTGGAATTTATATTTTGGACAATTGAGGTTACGTTTGGAATTTGTTCTCTAATTGCTTCAATAACCTTATTTTTATTAGGAAGCTCTGCTGATCTTGTAATTAATACAATCATTAACTGTCCTGTATTGACACCGTAGCGGGCAACGACGTGACGTAATGTCCCTTTATGTTTATGCTCATCATATCCTTGAATACGATACTGACTGGCGATACTTTTAACTGCTTGGACAACTTTATCATTTTCTGCATGTTGAATTAAGCAGCTCTCCATATCAATAATTTCATGGCTTCTTTCTTGATAAAAACCTGCTACAAGTGCGCCTTCGCGATCAGCGAATGGGACTTGAGCTTTGTTTCGGTAACGCCAAGGATCGCTCATTCCAAGCGTTGGATGGACAACGACATCGGTAAGTTTACCAATCCGCTCAAGGGCATCGCTAACCTGTTTTCTTTTTTGCTTTAATTGGCCCTCGTAGCTTAAATGTTGGAGCTGACAGCCACCGCATTGATCAAAAATCGGACATGGAGCTTCCTCAATACGATCTGGACTTTTTGCAACTACTTCAAGGAGTCGTCCGAAACCATAACCTTTATTGACTTTGATTACCTTCACTTTAGCTCGCTCACCTGGCAGGGCTTTAGGAATAAAAAGGGCATAACCTTCAATTTTCGCTACTCCTGCTCCTTCGTGAGTTAAATCGTCTATTGTTACTTCAATTATTTGATTTTTTTCAACTGGTGCATCTACTTTTGCCATCGACATTACTTCCTTTTCACTCAATTTCATTATGGTTCAGTTTACCATAGCCTTAACAGCGTTGCGAATAAGAAAATGACGGTTCATAATAGGATTAGCTTAATTAAACGTTTATTTAAATTATTGTCAGCTTTCTTTAACATTATGAATGAACGAGAAGCTCCCAGGGTGCTGGAGCTAGACAGACACGAAAATTTTATGGTTTCTTACCTTCTAAAAAAATACCTGCAGATAAAACACTCTTTTTCAAGTGTCTTAACTACAGGTACCGTATTAATCATTCCTCTACTCTTTTCGAACTTTTAAATTATTCCTCTGCGTTTTCAACAATTTTAAATTCCTTTAACATGTGGTGAAATCTAGCTCCATGACCTTCTTCTGCTTCAAGGAAGTATTTTTTTTGGATAACAAAACTTCCTTCCTTTTCATTTGAAATGATATATACTCGCGTAACTCGGCTATCCCATTCCAGTCCATCAATTGCAGAAATTAATAGTCCCTCAACTGGTTCAGTCACTGTTGTAATCTCTCTTACCGTCTCAAATGAATTTTCTAGTTCTTGTTGGATTGAAGTAGCTAATTGTTCTGGCGTTTTGTCTTCTACTTGTGAAATTTCCATTGCTACTTCTGGGTAAATTTCACCTAGCGGTTCTTTTGTGACAATTTTATCAATACCGTCTTCTTCAATTAGCTTATATCTTTCCTCATCAATATAAATAATGTATCCAGACTTGCTTTCCTTCAAGACTACTTCCTTTTCTTCTGGCATTCCTTCAATTTCTTCAACTACTTGCTTTTCTGGAGCAAAATATTCTTTAATATTACTGACAACCGCTTGACCTGTGTCTGTTGAAGTTGTAAAAATCCCTAATAAAACTGCCGCTGCTATCGTCCCAGTTATCCACCCCCTTGATTTACTTTTCTTTTTTACTTTTCCTGTACTTGTTCTTCGTTCGTTTTTCATGTTTATCTCCTCCCTTTCAGATAGATTATTTATAGAGTTTGCCTTATCTATCGCTAACTTAATTTCAATATTTCCCCAAATTTCTTCTTTCTTTTTTAAAGCATCACTTGTATTTTTTAGTAAGTTTGCACGGATCTCTTTATCGACGTTTTTATCATCCATATTAGTTCGCCTCCTTTTCGGCTACTAAAAACTGTTTAAGCTTTTGCCTACCTTTAAACAGTCTTGATTTTATCGTGTTTATATTTTCTTCTAATATATCGGCAATTTCTTGTTCTTTGAATCCATTTAAATATTTTAAGATGATCGGTATTCGGTTATGTGGTTGTAGCTCACCAATCGCATGATATAAATCTTCGTATTCCACGAATTGTTTATTCGCTAATTCTGTTTGTGGCTGCTCTCGCTCACTGAATTCCCCTACACTTATCACCTTTGAATTCTTTTTCAAAATTCGATTACACTCATTTAAAAGTATTTTATAAAACCACGGTTTAAATGGCCGATCCGCTTGATATAAATGGATGTTTTGATAGACACGGATAAATGTTTCTTGAACGGCATCCCCAGCATAAGTTGCATTATTGTTCATGACAACCGTTGCCACTCGGATCGCATAATCAAAATATAGATCATATAATTCTCTGTAGGCACTTTTGTTGCCGTTTTGAACGCTTTTTATAATTTCTAAATCGCTCAATTTGCCCATTGCTTACCAGCTCCTTTCTCATTTCCTTTTATTTGTTATCCTTTCACTTTATATACCCGTATAAAGATGAAATAGTTTTCAAAACTAGGAAAAAAATTAAATAAAACACAAAAAGAGAGTATCATCTATAGATACTCTCTTTTTGTGTTTTATTCATAGCTTCAATCTTTACTTGTCTTCTACTTCAATTTCAAATTCTTCATCATCCATAATATTTTTAAGTTTAACCTGCCAGATATTAGCATTATTATCATATTCGATCGTTCTAACTGCTGTCGCCATGTTTGGTTCTAACGATTTCAAAGCTTCGTTTAAAGCTTCACTTTCCGTTAGCGCTGCTCCTTCAGGTTGAAGACTTTGAACTACTTCTACATATTTTGCTTCTGATTGTCCAGGGTAAGATTCCATGACCAGGTCATACCAAACTTTAACTTCATCCCCAAGTTGAATGCTTTCTGGAATATTTGAAAACCAAATCGCGTTATAATGTTCAGCGACACCACCATTCGAACTGTAATCGTTTATAACAGTAGCAACTACGAGTATTCTGCTTTCATTCCTATCCGTGACCTTTCCTATCATCCCAGGTTCAGAATTTGGAGCCCCTAAATTGCAGCCAAACATGAAGATACTAATGAATACAATAATACAAAACAGATAACCTCTTTTCATATGAACACCACCTTTTGGATGAGCCTTTAATACTGTGACGTCATTTCCCTTTAAAAGGTTACAGTTTCTTGGAACTAATCATCTACCTAAATACTTATTCATTTGTTTTTCTGGAACAAGCATTTGAAAATGGTGCCGTAAATTGACAAATTCTCCAGGCAGCATGCCTCCATATTCGCCATCTAAATTTAAATGGACTACTTCTTCCACGTTCACTTTAATTCGGTTTGCTTGAACGTATAAAACAGCAGGATCATGAAGATGCTCACCACGAAGTGCGTTACTGACGACGCGAACTAAGTCAGCTAAATTTGTTTTCTTTAAGATAATTAAATCAAACATACCGTCATTTACTAGTGCATCTGGTGCTAGCTTTTCAAATCCCCCGACTGAATTTGTATTGGAAACGAGAAACAGCATAATCTCTCCTTCAAAAAGCTTACCGTCATATTCGATCCGTACTTTTACCGGATGAATTTTCGGGAGCCTTTCGATCCCTTTTGCATAATAAGCAAGCTGACCAATCATTGTTTTTAGTTTGCTAGGTACTTCATAGGTAAGTTCTGTGAATGTGCCCCCACCAGCTATATTAATAAAATATTGCTCACCAACTTTACCAATATCAATCGGCATTTCGAAACCGTCACAAAGGACGTCGCAAGCAGCCTCAATTGATTTTGGTACTTCAATCGCTCGAGAAAAATCATTTGTTGTACCTGCGGGAATAAGCCCTAGCTTAGGACGATATGTCTGTTCAGCTAAACCATTAATTACTTCGTTTAAGGTTCCGTCGCCACCAGCTGCAATAACCAAATCAAATTTAGCTTCAGCTGCTTTTCTTGCCGCTCTCGTTGCACAACCTTGTCCCTTTGTAGCGTGAGCTGAAGCTTCATAACCTGCCGCTTCAAGCCGTTCTAATATATATGGTAATTGTCGTTTTACTTGCTCACGACCTGCTGACGGATTATAAATTAAACGTGCCCGTTTCATAAAGACGCTCCTTTTGATTTTACGAATATATATAGTCGCAAAATAATTCCATGATTTAACATGTATTAAGCTTATTTTATACTAAAAACCAAGAAAATAAAAGAGGTGTCCTCCCCCCTGCAAAAGTATGCAATCATGCATCCAGTACTGGAGGTTAGACACCCTCTCTAAAAATATTATCTTATTTTAATTTCTGCTAATAAGATTTTGTTAACTAGTTGTGGATTGGCCTTTCCTCTTGAAGCTTTCATTACTTGTCCAACAAGGAAGCCAATTGCTTTCTCTTTTCCAGCTTTAAAGTCATCAATTGATGCCTGGTTCTGATCGAGAATCCCAATGATCATCTTCTTAATTTCACCTTCATCAGAGATTTGGACAAGACCTTTGTCTTTGACAATTTTCTCAGGATCGCCACCGTTTTCAATTAATTCTTTAAAGACGTCTTTCGCTATTTTATTAGAGATCGTTCCCTTTTCAATAAGACCGATCATCCGAGCTAGCGCTTCTGGTGTTAACGGGACATCATTAATTTCTATATCAGCTGTTTTCAAATAGGCATTCACTTCACCCATTAACCAGTTTGCCAAAAGCTTTGCAGGTGCACCATGGGTAAGTCCTTCCTCAAAAAAATCAGCCATTGCCTTAACTTGAGTTAGTACCGCTGCATCATAGCTAGATAAGCCAAACTCAGTTACATAACGTTCTTTACGGGCATCTGGAAGTTCTGGTATTGTTGCCTTTACTCGCGCTTTCCAATCTTCATCAATGTGGAAGTCTACTAAATCAGGGTCTGGGAAGTAACGATAATCTTCTGAACCTTCTTTGATGCGCATTAAAGTCGTCTTTTTATTAGCATCATCCCAACGGCGTGTTTCTTGCTCAAATTCAACACCTGCTCTTAATTCTTCAGCTTGTCGAATTTCTTCATAAGCCAAGCCTTTTTGGACATGCGCAAATGAGTTTAAGTTTTTAATTTCAATTTTTGTACCAAATTCTTCTTGACCAACTGGACGTAATGAAATATTGGCGTCACAACGAAGTGAGCCTTCTTCCATTTTACAGTCAGAAACTTCTGTATATTCAAGAATTGCTTTTAATTTTTCTAGAAAAGCATATGCTTCTTCAGGTGTACGAATGTCTGGTTCAGAAACAATTTCAATCAGAGGTGTTCCAACTCGGTTAAAATCAACCAATGAATAATCACCGAAATCAGAATGCGTCAATTTACCAGCATCTTCTTCTAAATGAATTCGTGTAATCCCGATTCGTTTTTTTTCACCGTTTACTTCAATATCGATCCAACCGTGCTCACCGACCGGCTTATCAAATTGAGATATTTGGTATGCTTTTGGGCTATCTGGATAAAAATAATTCTTTCGATCAAATTTTGTGATAGGAGCAATTTCGCAATTTAAAGCCATTGATGCCTTTATTCCGAATTCTACCGCTTGTTTATTTAGAACAGGTAACACTCCTGGGTGACCTAAACAAATTGGGCATGTATGTGTATTTGGTGGTGCGCCAAACTCGGTGGAACAGCCACAAAATATTTTTGTATTTGTTTTTAACTCGACATGAACTTCTAAACCAACGACCGTTTCAAATTCCATCTTTATCCCCCCTTTACAATTGTGGTTTCGCCTTGTGGTATTCTGTTGCTTGCTCGTAAGCATGCGCTACACGGTAAACCGTCGACTCATCAAAATGTTTACCAATAATTTGTAAACCAACTGGCAAGCCATTAGACAATCCACACGGAACTGAAATAGCTGGTACACCTGCTAAGTTTACAGGAATTGTCAAAATATCATTCGCGTACATTGTAAGTGGGTCATCAACTTTTTCACCAATCTTAAAAGCTGTCGTTGGTGCGGTTGGACCTATAATAACATCATATTTGGCTAATACATCATCAAAATCTTTTTTGATTAATGTCCGCACTTGTTGCGCTTTTTTATAGTAGGCATCATAATATCCTGAACTTAACGCAAACGTTCCAAGCATAATCCGACGCTTAACTTCATTACCAAATCCTTCGCTTCGTGATTGCTTGTACATTTCAATTAAGTTTTCCTCATTGTCCGCACGAACACCGTAACGAACGCCGTCAAAGCGTGCTAGATTTGCCGACGCTTCTGAAGAAGAAAGTAAATAATAGGTAGCAACTGCATATTTTGAATGTGGCAATGAAACCTCTTCCCATGTTGCGCCTAAACCTTCTAGGACTTTTAAAGCAGCTAAAATTTTCTTTTTAACGTCCTCGTTAACGCCTTCTGCTAAATATTCTTTTGGAACAGCAATTTTTAAGCCTTTAACATCGCCAGTTAAAAGGGCTAAATAATCAGGAATTTCTACATTAGCACTAGTCGAGTCCATCTTGTCATAGCCAGCGATCACTTGCATTAAATAAGCATTATCTTCTACTGACTTTGTAATTGGACCAATTTGGTCAAGAGAAGAAGCAAATGCCACTAATCCGAAACGTGATACTCGTCCATATGTAGGTTTTAAACCAACTACTCCACAATAAGATGCCGGTTGGCGAATTGAGCCACCAGTGTCAGACCCTAGTGAAAATAAAACTTCACCCGCCGCAACGCTTGCTGCTGAACCACCACTTGACCCTCCTGGCACATAATCAGTATTCCAAGGATTTCTCGTCCGAAAATAACCTGAGTTTTCCGTAGAAGAACCCATCGCAAACTCATCCATATTTAATTTTCCGATCATAACAGCTTCAGATGCTCGGATTTTTTCCATGACGGTTGCATCATGTACTGGTACGAAATTGCTTAAAATTTTACTTGAACAAGTTGTCCGTAAACCTTTTGTAACAATATTATCCTTAATTCCAATTGGAAGACCATAAAGAAGACCTTTTTCACCATTCTCAACTAGCGCTTCATCTAATTGTTTTGCATAGTTCCGCGCATTTTCTTCATCAAGAGTAAGAAATGCTCTAACTTTGTCATCTACTTCTCTAATTCTTTGATACGAAGCATCTACTAAATCCGTTACCGTGATTTCTTTCTCGCGAAGCTGTTTATGTAAAGTTGATATGCTTTGTTCGATTAATGACACTAAAAAAACCTCCTTTACTCTAATATTGATGGAACTTTCACTTGTCCATCCTGTTGATCCGGGGCATTCTTTAACACATCACTTTGATCTAAAGATTGCTTTACTACATCTTCCCGAAGTACATTTTTGACGTCTAATACATGTGTTGTCGGTTCTATTCCCTCTGTATTTAACTCATTAAGTTGTTCCGCAAAGCCAATAATTGCATCTAGTTGCCCTGTAAAAAGTTCTACTTCTTCTTCAGTAACTGAAAGACGTGCTAAATGAGCAACATGCTTTACTTGATCTTTTGTAATTCGAGCCATGATTTCACCTCCACAGATTATCCTTTTTCACAATATAATGATAATACCAAACAAGCTACTTTTATTCAATAAAGCGTTGTGACTTGAAACTCAAAAGATAGAAAAAGAGCCCCAAAGAACGAGCTCCTCATTACCGATAAATATGAACAAATGGTTCTTCTTCATTTGCGTGGCGAACTATGATCGATTCCGCACCTTCAAGTGAGCTTAAATAAATTTGCACGGTTAATGCTGGCGGAAAGTGTTCTTCTAAACTATTAGTAATAAACTGAGTCATCGCGATGACTTCTGCTTTGCCACTAGTTTGTAAATTTATATCAATTGTTAACTCTTGGATTTGATCATTTTTATAGCGAGCTTTGCCTACAACTCCGGAGTAATTGTCAAAAAAATCATCAATATCATTTTTAAAGCTATCAAACCTTGTTGCATCCTCGCGATGGTCTCTTGTCACTTGGTTGGAAGGGAAAAAGTAATGATCGTCACTAATCGATTCCCAACTCTCGATCGATTTTTCTGGCTCGACTAAAGTCATCGCCAGAAATGTTCCAGGGATAATCGATTGGCGAGGAGCTTCTTTGTATAGAGCAATTACAATCGGAACATTAGCTAAATTGTCTCTTTCTCTAACACGGCTAAGAACTTCGCTAGCAATCGCTTTGCCTGCTTCGAAAATATCTTCATCCTCAAGTTGAACATCATAGACAGGACCATCATTCACAGTTTGATAATAATAAACAGAATTAATCGAGATACCTAGAACTAAACCACTTAGCTCAACAGAACCATTTTCTGTTTCTTGTAAATAGTTATGTTCCATTAGATGTGACAAATAGGAAGGTTTACTTTCATGCCTAGTTCGCTCATGGCGAACTTGTTCCCTCGGTTCCATCTGTCCAAAATTCGCTTCCATTTCAGGAAGGGGTGGGTTTAGTCCTTCGCTATAGCCTGTAAGTTCTGGATCATGGCGTCTTAACCAACGATTAATTACTACGCCTTCTAAATACTGCCCTTCTTGAAAGTAAAAATCGCTTTGCGGAAACCTAGTTGATGCCAACTCCATTAAGCCAATCTCTAATTGATTTATATCAATCCTATTATTAATGGCGTGCGGTACTAAGCCTCTTGCTTCACTATGGCGATAGTCTCCTTCTTGAAGAACGGTTCGATAGTAGTTTTCAGGTGTATTTAAATTAGGACTAATAATGACATGCTCTTCTTCTTGTTCTTCCGTTTCTTCAATTACAATAATATCCTCTTCTCTTTCTATGATTCCCATACATCCAGTAAGTACTACTATGAGTAAAAGTAATCCACTTCCTAGTTTTTTCATATAATCACCCCTTTTCAGAAAATGCTGGAGCTAGACAGAGAAAGGCATAAGCCACCTTGGTAAAGTTGGTTAGGACGGTCAAAAAACTCAAAGAACAATTGATTTTTCTTTTTGACTTTTTACTTCTTCCTTTTGCTCTTCCTTTCCAACTTTCCACTTTCCACTTTTCACTTTTCACTATCAATTTATTTATTTAGTTCTTCAATTAATTTTGCTTCATCCCAGATCTCTATTCCCAAACTTTCAGCTTTTATTAACTTTGAACCTGCTTTATCTCCAGCAATTAAAAGATCTGTTTTTGCACTTACACTACCAGTAACTTTTCCGCCAAGGGCTTCGATCTTTTCTTTTGCCTCTTCCCTTGCTAGAATCTCTAGTTTACCAGTTAAAACGATCACTTTGTTTAAAAACGCAGTTTCACCAATTATTTCCTGTTTTTGACCGTTATAAGAAGTGTTCAGCCCAACTGCTTTTAATTCATTTATTAACATCGAAACTTCTGGCTTCTTAAAATAGCGAACGATTGATCCAGCCATTTTGACACCTATTTCATTAACCGCTATCAGTTCTTCATCAGAAGCCTCTTGTAATTGATCAATTGTTTCAAAAAATTGCGCTAACGTTTTAGCTGCCTTTGCACCAACAAAACGAATTCCCAATCCAAACAACAACTTCTCCAAGGAATTATCCTTAGAATCTTCAATTGCACGAAGTAAATTATCAACCGATTTTTCACCCATTCGTTCTAAGTTAAGAAGTTCGTCTTTTTGAAGCTTATATAGATCGGCAACGTCTTTAATAAGACCGTGCTCAAAAAGTTGCGTAATCACTCGTTCTCCTAGTCCATCAATATTCATTGCATTTCTTGAAACAAAATGAATTAATCCTTCACGGATCTGCGCTGGGCATATAGGGTTGATGCAACGTAGCGCAACTTCTCCCTCCAAACGAACAAGTTCACTATCACAGGCTGGACACTCCGTTGGCATTTTAAAGTCTCTTTCGTTTCCAGTACGCTGATCAACGAGAACATTAACTACCCCAGGAATAATGTCTCCAGCCTTTTTAATAACTACCTGATCACCTAATTTAATCCCTTTTTCACGGATCAGATCTTCATTATGTAATGAAGCTCTTTTTACAGTTGATCCTGCTACTTGAACAGCTTTTAGTATCGCTGTTGGTGTCAGTACCCCGGTCCTACCAATACTAAGCTCGATATCCTCAAGAGTTGTCACTACCTCTTCTGCTGGAAACTTATATGCAATTGCCCACCTTGGACTTTTTGCTGTAAAACCTAATTTTTTTTGCATCTCAAGAGAGTCAACTTTAATAACGATCCCGTCAATTTCATAGGCTAAATGCGGACGCCTGTCTAACCAGCTATCAACATAGTTAATTACTTCATCAATATTTTTGCAGTGAATAGCTTCTTTATTCGTTTTCAATCCTAAAAAACTCATATAATGGAGCGATTCAGTATGAGATGGCAAGACTTTATCGTTAATTTTAGTAAGCGAATATAAGAAAATATCTAAATTTCTGCGGGCCGCAATTTTGGGATCAAGTTGTCTTAATGAACCCGCTGCCGCATTACGAGGATTTGCAAACGGTTCTTCACCGAGATCGCTTTTTGCTTTATTTAATTTTTCAAATGATTGCTTAGGCATAAATGCTTCGCCACGAACTTCAATGTCCACTGCTTCTTTTAAGCGCATCGGAATTGAACGTACTGTTTTTAAGTTATTAGTAATATTTTCACCTATTTCACCATCACCACGGGTTGAACCAAGTACAAAGCGACCTTTTTCGTATTTCAATGAAACAGCCAAACCGTCAATTTTTAATTCACAGGCATACGAAACAGGCTCACCAACTCCTTCTGAGATACGACGATCAAAGTCACGAAGGTCAATCTCGTTAAAAGCATTACCAAGGCTTAGCATTGGAATTTCATGCTTGACCTTTTCAAAATATGGCAAAGGTGCGCCACCAATTCGAACAGATGGAGAATCTTCGGTTATTAAGTTTGGATGCTTTTCTTCAAGTTGAACTAACTGTTTCATTAGCTTATCGTACTCGTCATCTGAGACAATTGGCTTATCTAATACATAATAGTGATAGCCATACTCTTTCAGCTTTTCTCTTAATTCAGCTAACTCTCTTTCCCTTTCAATCCGCTCCATCTTGTTCTTCCTTCCTATAAAAACTTGAAATCCTTATTTTTTCGTGATAAGTATGAACGTATTGACCTAGAAATCTGCCTAGCTTAAGTTCCTAGCTTTTCTTTGTTATTGGTGCAAATTTTGCCGCTAGACGTTTAATACCGATTGGTTGCGGAAAAGCGATGTCTAATTCAACATTTTCAATTGAACCTTTTACGCTAACGACTGTTCCAACTCCCCATTTTTTGTGCTCTGCTTTATCGCCAACCTGCCAAGTAAACTTATCTCCACCAGTTGTCGTTATTTGCGGGCTGATAGCAGAAGTCATTTTCCGTCTTGGCGCTGCTTTACCTCCAATATTATCACTTGGCATTAAGCGAGAAGTTTTTGACCAAGCTGGTGCCTCTTTTTGTTCATTAAGCGATTCTACTATATCACTTGGGATTTCAGCAATAAAACGCGACCGTGGGTTCATCGTTGTCCGACCATATAGCGTCCGCATTTTTGCACAAGATAAGTACAGGCGCTGCTCTGCTCGAGTAATTCCAACATAAGCAAGTCGACGTTCTTCTTCCATCTCTTCTTCTTCAAAAAGCGAGCGACTATGAGGGAATACTCCTTCTTCCATTCCAATTAAAAAGACGACTGGAAACTCTAAGCCTTTTGCTGAATGCAGTGTCATCAAAAGAACTTGTTCCGATTCTTTCTCTTCGTTCTCATCTTCATCGAGTTTATCAATAGCGGAAATAAGTGCTAAATCCGTTAAAAACGCAACTAATGATTTATCATCACTTTTACTTTCAAAATCTTGTGTTACAGATAAAAATTCTTCAATGTTTTCAAGACGAGTCCGTGCTTCAATTGTTTTATCATTTTTTAACATGTCGCGGTAGCCTGTTTTTTCTAATAGTTCTTCAACAAGTTCAGTAACTGACACATATTGTTGTAATTGAACCCAACCAAGCATTTGGTCGCTAAAATCAACTAATTTTTTTGTTACTCTGTCACCTAATCCAGTCTGCTCAATTTCTTGAAGAGCCTGAAAAATAGATAACTCTTGGGACAGCGCAAACTGAGCAATTTTTTCAACAGTAGTGGCACCTATACCTCGTTTGGGTACATTTATAATTCTTCGTAACGAAATATCTGCATCCGGATTAGCGACAAGACTAAGATAAGCAAGGATGTCTTTAATTTCCTTGCGATCGTAGAACTTTGTCCCACCGACAATGCTGTAGTTAATGTTTGATTTTACTAATAATTCCTCAATAACACGGGATTGGGCATTTGTTCGATATAAAATCGCTATATCTGAAAGTTTATAATCATGTTGTTTCATTAATTCTTTTATTTTTCCAACAATAAAATAGGCTTCATCATGCTCATTATCACCAACAAAAAAGGAGATATTTTCGCCACCTTGGCTATCTGTCCACAATTTTTTTGGTTTGCGATTTAAGTTATTGTTGATGACATCGTTAGCGGCTTGAAGAATTATTTTTGTTGAACGGTAATTTTGTTCTAGCATAATTGTCTTAGAATTAGGATAGTCTCCTTCAAAAGAAAGGATATTTGTAATATCCGCACCGCGCCAACGGTAAATCGATTGATCTGAGTCTCCGACGACACAAATATTTTTATAGCGATCTGCTAGCATCTTAACGAGCATATATTGAGCTTTGTTCGTATCTTGATACTCATCAACGTGGATATATTGGAACTTTCGTTGGTAAAACTGTAGAACTTCAGGGATCTGTTTAAATAATTGGATTGTAGACATAATTAAATCATCAAAATCCAATGCATGATTTTTGCGAAGCTCTTTTTGATAAGCTTCATAAACATCCAATACGGTCGATTCATAAGGACCTTTGGCAGTTTTCGCGTAGTCTTTGACTGTTTTTAGTTCGTTTTTTGCGCTACTAATGCTACCTAATAGGCTTTTTGGTTCAAATTTCTTTGAATCAATATTTTTTTGCTTTAAGATTAGCTTAATAACCGATACCTGATCTCCTGGGTCTAAAATTGTAAAACTACTTTTAATCCCCATTCGGTCGATATCTCTTCGTAAAATCCGTACACACATAGAGTGAAATGTTGAAATCCAAACATCGTTGGCCACTGGACCAATAATTTTTTTGACACGTTCTTTCATTTCTTTTGCAGCTTTATTTGTGAATGTAATCGCCAAAATTGACCACGGGGCAATTTCTTTTTCTTTAATTAAATAAGCGATTCGGTTCGTCAGTACCCTCGTTTTCCCCGAACCCGCACCTGCCATAATTAATAGTGCGCCATCAGTTTGTTTGACCGCTTGTCTTTGTTCTTCGTTTAATCCATCCAACATTGATTGTACACTCATTTACCTTCACCACCAAAACGTATGTTCTTTTTTTAATTTTAATGCAAAATTTCTTAAAGTGCAAGTAACGTTGGAATGGGGGAAGGTTGGAAAGGATGATCAAAAGCTTTAAGGGAGCAGTTGGTTTTATCTTTTGCTATTGATCTTGCTTTTGCTGTCCAACTAACTTTCTTTTTTATCTTTTCCTTTCCAACCTTCCAACTTTCACTTTTTATATTTTTACAGTAGCCAAAGCTAGATCTATATCCTCATATATAATATTTCCAACGACTATTGTATTAGCGTATTGCGCTACTGTTTTTGCCTCTGAAATAGTCTTGATTCCACCACCATAAAACAGTTGTGTTTCTTCTAAGACATTACTAACTGCCTTGACGACTTCAAGATCACCAAAAACACCACTATACTCCAGATAAAAAATTGGGTACTTAAACATCTTTTCAGACATTTGCGCATAGGCAACGACATCTTCAACAGTTAAATCCGTTTTCGCATTTGTTAAATCAGCTACTTTACTCCGCTCATTTAAAACACAATAACCTTCCATGACGATTTCATTCCAGTTCATGATGCCACCAAATTCCTTTACAGCTTTATGATGAAGACCTGTTACCCATTCAACTGAACGACTATTTAACACTGAAGGAATAAAATAGAAATCAAACCCTGGAGTAACGGTTTCAACAGAAGCAACTTCAAGAACGCACGGAACCAAATAGCGCCTTATTCTCACTAATAGATCCAAAATATTGTCCTCGGTAACACCATCACTACCACCAATCATAACTGCATCTGTACCGGATTCACAAATTTTTTCTAGATCATTATCGCTAAGCTCTTTGTTAGGATCTAATTTAAAGATGTGCTTCCAATCTTCATATTCATATTTATCCATTTTCCGAACTCCTTTGTTAGCTCATATCCTCATTCGGTTATTATACCAAAAAAAAACTCCCGTGAATTCTTTTAAATAGAATTTACGGGAGTTTTAATATCGTTGTTAGATATTTTCTGTTTCGGTCGCTTCGGTAACTTGGCTTTTCACTCGCTTCAAAGCCATTTCATAACCATCATTACCATAATTTAAGCAGCGCTTAACTCTAGAAATTGTTGCTGTACTTGCACCCGTTTCACCTTCAATTTTTTGGTAAGTGAAACCGTCACGAAGCATTCTGGCAACTTCTAAACGTTGGGCTAATGACTGAATTTCATTAATTGTACAAAGATCATCAAAAAAGAGATAACACTCTTCTAAATCTTTTAGGCTTAAAATGGATAGAAATAATTGGTCTAACCCTTTTCCTCTTAATTTATCAATTTGCAATTTATTTCATCCTTTCCAAATCCTCTATTATTCACTCCATAATACTTATGTTTCCATCAAGGGAAGGAACTACATTAATCCAAGTTTTCCCTTTAACAAAACCGACAATCTTTCCATCATGAATCGGTAAAATTTGTCCATCAACACTTTTCCATTGAAGACGTTGATAAACGCCATTTTGGATAAGTAAACCTTCTCCACCAGATGTGGTATTTATTGCCCGTCTACCTTGTTTATCAATGACTTGATGACTCATTTCAACGATAAAAATATTATCGATCACTACTGGATTATTCGTTTCTAAATCGAGATTTTGTTCACCGCCAACAATGCGAATGTACTGATCATTATCTTGCTCATATTTATAAACAACATTATTCGTACTACTACCGTAAATAATGCTTATTTCTACTGCTTTTTCTTTGCCCTCTAAATTAACATCTTTCTCTAAAAAAGGTAGTGCTGGCACTGGGGCAATTAAAGAATGTTTGGCATGTTCTGCTGCATCTATTAAATTTTCATAATTTGTGTACATATTATGTGGAGCTTTTCTTTCTTTAGAGCGCCAAAGGTATCTGCCATCATAACTTAAACCATTAATATAATCTACTTGTCCACTTTGGATCACCGCAAATGCACCTGGGCTTCCCCCTGCTGATACATAAATAGCTTTATAGCCGTTATTTAAATGAATGTTATAATCTCGCGCACTTCGGACTGGGCCGATAATTTCTGGCTTCTCACTATGATAAAAAGCAAGTAAGCGGGTGATCGATGCTTCTGCTAAAACTTCATACACTACATCTGCTTGATAAAGCCCTGATTGTGGCCTTGCTGAAAGAGAGTTTTCAATCATGACTCCAAAAGCGCGGTATTCTATGTCGTCATCAGTACGAATACCAGTTAACGGGTACTGATTTTTATAAACAATTTCTTTTGGCTCTTCATCTTTTTCTGGTTCTTCCGCGGGTTCTTCCGCTGGTTCCTCTACTTGTTGTTCTGGTTGAACAGCAGTTTCTTCTTTTTTGTTACAAGCAGCTATTAACAATAGTAGCAATACTAAAATTAATCCCAAAACTAGCTTTTTCATCGTAAAACCTTCCTTTTCTAAAAGTTGTCCTTTTATAGTTTAACGCATAATTGAAGGAAAGAGTACAGTTTTCTTTTTGACATCAAATATTCCCTTTTGGGTGATTCGAATATAAGGTAAATGTGTGGAAGAAAAGAAAAGTAAGCTATAAATAGGATCTTCAAAAGCATATCCTCTCTTTTTAAGCGCATTAATAAGCTCTTTCTCTTCTTTGAT
The DNA here is from genome assembly GCA_031761875.1 of Bacillaceae bacterium IKA-2. GTDB lineage: Bacteria > Bacillota > Bacilli > Bacillales > Anaerobacillaceae > Anaerobacillus. The sequence goes on from CP134492.1 coordinate 4,353,837, forward strand.
AACCTCTTCCATCGGCTTAGAAGACATTACTCCATATAAATCTAGCTTAATACTAGTTATTACTTTTTTATCTTCAACTAAAACTATGCCACCTTTTTGTTGTTTTAACTGCCTAAATGCTTCGAGCATATCTTGTTTATTTTTTCCAATAATAATTATGTCACCCGTATTAGAAAACGAAGAAGCAAAACCCGACACGCCATTAGCGAATCCTTTAATAACTGTATTAATAATCCAACGTCCCTTTCGATCTACCATGATAAAAAAACTCTCATTACCCTCAGGTGGGATAACATTATGCGTTACATCAATAGAAATTCGATAGGGCTTTAAAATAACAGTATTGACCATTTCAACTCCAAGCGGCATTGAAAAGTGCATATCATTCTCGGTTAGTTCAAATTCCAATTCTAACGGTGTTACCCCATAGTTCCCCCAAGGAAATCTACTGACCGGATAACATTCAACTTCTGCTTTTTTCACCCATTGACCTTTTGCCAAAACAGAAATAGGACGCGGGTTCTCTTTTTCTTCCAAAATATTTATATGTGCCAACCGGCCTGGGGCTATCATTCCTAGAGTATCATCTAAATGATAATGACGAGCTACATTATAAGTCGCCATTGCGTATGCATCCTCTACTGAAATTCCTTTTTCTAAAGCTATTGAAATACATAAGTCCATAATCCCTTGTTCATAAAAACTTGGCGTTGAGCCGTCTGTTGTCATCAGGACACGACTAAAATCATCAAGTCCAAGCTCTAAAAGTTCTTCGATTAGCTTTGGTAAATCTGGACGAATTGATGAATGCCTTAATGATGTTGTATAGCCCAACTCTAGACGCATTAACGCTTCTTCACCTGTCATTGACTCATGATCGCAATTAACACCTAAAAGAGCCATCTTCACTAAAGTTTTTTCTGAGGCTCCAGGCAAATGACCTTCGATCGGTTTACCTAATTTTTTCGTTTCTTGCATCCAATGAAGCATACTATCATCGCCTTGTAATACTCTCGGCCATGATGTTAACTCTCCCCCTTGTACAACAAGGGGATGCTCAAGCCAGGCTTTCATTTTTGAATAAGAAAATACTTCTTCTTCTTCCTCTAGTTCTGTTTGGGCGTCATAACGGCACCACCAAAGCATGGTTGTCGGTAGCTTATTAAGATCATCAATCAGTGTAAGCGCTTTCGGTTTGTCCATATTTAAAAACCATACCAAATTATCGTTAATAAGTGTAGTTGTTCCACGTACAGATGCATATTCAGCCAGTGTATGGGGATTATATAATTGAAATGGGTGAGCATGATGTTCAATATATCCTGGAACAAGAAAACGGTCTGTACAATCAATCACTTCAGTTGTATCAGTTTTTATTGGCATTTCTTTGCCAACGTAGATAATCCGATCCTCATAAATCCAAATGTTAGCTTCAATCCATTTTTTTCGTACGCTATTTAAATATGTAGCATTTTTTAAACATATTGTTGGAGCAACCTCACCGCGAATAACTTGGAGCTGCTTGCGTATTTGTTTTTTTGAAGAGATTTCAGCTCGTTGAGCCATTTTGTCACCCGATTTCTCGAAAAGTTTTAGATTAGCTAGAAAAAGTTCATTTTAAACATATTAACATATTTTTGTTAATTAACACATTAAAGCGTATTAAGGAAATCAAAAAAATGAAGGAAGTGTAGTGAAAATGAATAAAATAATTCCAAATATTGGCTTACTAAATGCATTTATTCGCCTAACATGTGGATTTACAATGCTCGCCTGGGGAACATCTAAGTTAATAAAAAGACCATTTAGAAATACCCCTATGATCGTCATTATTTTAGGAGCAATGAAGGTCGCTGAAGGAATCACCCGTTTTTGTCCATTAACTTTCTTCGTTGAGGAAAGATTAGAAGAAATGTCAACTGAAACTAATGAAAATGAAACCGGAACACAATATGACGAGTTAATTAACCCTAGCTAAAGTGAATATCATGTTTGGGTGTCAGACACCCTGTGAAATTTAACACATAGTGCCTGACACCCGCTATAATTTGGCGAGTTAGTCAGCTTTTGCTACAGCAACTATCATTTACGGTGTCAGACACTATGTGAAGTTTAGCACAAAGTGATTTAGCTTGTAAATATGGTTCACATTATTTTCACTGTCTAAATGAATAAAAGTTAGCTTTCAATTACTGCTGGCACGACATCATATTCGCAAAAAAATGCTGACTCTAATTTGAAAAATCAAATGAGCCAGCATTTTAACTATTAATGGAGGTGCAAAAGCGTGAACTTAGAATTTATTTTAGATAGTTTGTTTATTTATGTCTTAATAATTGGTTGTGCAGTTGCTGCTGTTTATTTTTACACGAGAAAAAAGCGGGCAAAGTAAGTTTAACGAGCTTGCATTGACTTAATTGCTTTACTACCGATATCATTTCGGTAAAAAAGCGCATCTGACTCAATTTTAACAATTTCTTGATAAACTGCTTTTTGAGCTTCGAGGAGATTTTCAGCGGTGTGGGTTAGTAATAATACCCGACCACCATTCGTAATAAAATCACCATTTTGTTTTTTCGATCCTGCATGGAAAGTAAGTGTTCCAGGTATGAATTGATCTAGTCCTGAAAACTTTTTCCCTTTTTGATAAGTACCAGGATAACCTTTTGAGGCTAGAACTACGCCGACAATCGCATTATCGGACCATGTTAGTTCAATATGTTCGCCAGCCAATAGTTTCATTAGCACATCAATTAAATCATTTTCCAATAATGGTAACACGACTTGTGTTTCTGGGTCACCGAAACGGGCGTTAAATTCAATGACTTTAGCGCCACTAGTTGTCATCATTAATCCCGCATAAAGAATTCCTGTAAATAATCTTCCTTCTTGCTTCATTGCTTTTGCCATTGGGATTAAGACGTTTTTAACTGCTTCATCTACTTCTTTTTGACTAAATTGTGGTACAGGTGAATATGCACCCATTCCACCTGTATTGGGCCCCTCATCTCCATCAAAAACTCGTTTATGATCTTGAGCTCCGACCATCGGAATCACAACTTCATCACGGACAAAAGCCATTAACGAAAGTTCTTCACCTTCTAGATACTCTTCAATGACAACTTTTTTACCCGCATTGCCAAAAGCATCTTTTTCAAGCATATTTTCTAAAGCAGAAATTGCTTCTTCATTTGTCATTGCAACAACGACACCTTTACCTGCTGCGAGTCCGTCAGCTTTAATAACAATCGGAGCTCCTACTGCTTCGACATATGCTTTCGCTTCGACAAATGTTGTAAATGTCTCAAAAAAACCAGTTGGGATTGCGTATTTTTTCATCATTTCTTTGGCAAAAGATTTACTTCCTTCAATGAGGGCCGCAGCTTTTGTAGGTCCAAACACTAATAACCCATTTGCTTGAAAATCGTCAACAATACCATTTAACAATGGTACCTCAGGTCCAACAATCGTCAAGTCTATTTTTTCTTTTTTTGCGAATGAAATTAACGCCGCATGGTCACTTTCAGGAATTGGAACGAGCGTTGCAACATCGGTCATTCCATCATTTCCAGGGGCAACAAAAACTTCTTGAACCTTTTCGCTTTGTGCAGCTTTCCAAGCAAGTGCATGCTCGCGACCACCACTACCAATCACTAAAATTTTCAAACCAATACCCACCTTTATTTATATTCGACAACAAGCTCAAATTAAATTTAGAAATCGTATTCGTCTAAAATTTAACTTTGAGTACCGTACTTTTTGAACAGCCTCTTTTAGTGTTTAAAGTGTCTTACTCCAGTCATAACCATAGCTATTCCAAGTTCGTCCGCTTTTTTGATCGAGTCTTCATCACGTATTGAACCGCCAGGTTGAATGATTGCAGTTATACCAGCTTTGCCTGCTGTTTCAACTGTGTCATTCATTGGGAAGAATGCGTCAGAAGCCATCACAGAACCGATTACCTTTTCTCCAGCTTGGTCAATTGCAATTTTGGCAGAACCAACACGGTTCATTTGTCCAGCGCCGACACCGACTGTCATCTCATCTTTTACTAATAAAATTGCATTTGATTTTACATGCTTAACGACTTTCCAGGCCATTTTTAAAGCGGCCCATTCTGCTTCTGTTGGCTCACGATTCGTCGCAACAGTCAAGTTTGCCTCCTCAATTCCAAAGCTATCTTGATCCTGAACCAAAAGCCCACCTTGAATTGATGTTAAGTGTTTTTCAGGTTTTGCGTCAGTCGTAATTGGAACTGTTAAGAGTCGCAAATTTTTCTTTGTAGTTAAAATTTCTAAAGCCGCTTCATTAAATGAAGGAGCAATAATAATTTCCAAGAAAACTTCTTTCATTTTCAAAGCAGTAGCTGCATCAACTTCTTTATTTAGAGCGATAATACCACCAAAAATTGAAACAGGATCGGCTGCGTATGCTTTATCATAGGCTTGTTCAATTGTTTTACCGACGCCGACTCCACAAGGATTCATATGCTTAACAGCTACAACTGCTGGTTCTGTAAATTCTTTGACTATTGAAAGTGCAGCATCAGCATCATTAATATTGTTGTAAGAAAGCTCTTTTCCATGTAATTGAATTGCGTTTGCGATCGAACTTTCTGCTCCAAGTGGTTTTTTATAAAATGCTGCTTTTTGATGAGGATTTTCTCCATAGCGTAAATCTTGTTTTTTCTCAAATGTAACTGTAACTGATTCAGGTGATTCTTCGTTGACTTCTTTCGTTAAGTACTCGGCAATGACAGCATCATATGCCGCTGTATGGCGAAACACTTTTGCCGCTAAGCGAGCACGAGTTTCACCGCTAACAAGACCAGCCTCTTTTAACTCGGTAACAACTGTTTCATAATCTGTAGGATCAACAAGTGCTGTCACGTGGTTATGATTTTTTGCAGCGGAACGAAGCATACTTGGACCACCAATATCAATATTTTCAATAGCATCAGCAAATGCCACGTTAGGGTTGGCAATTGTTTGTTGGAATGGATACAGATTAACAACAACAAGATCGATTGGTTGAATCTGATGCTTTTCTAATTGACTTACGTGATCATCACTCTCACGCATAGCAAGTAAGCCACCATGAATATTTGGATGAAGTGTTTTGACACGGCCGTCCAAAATCTCTGGGAATCCAGTTATTTCAGAAATACCAATCACGGGAATACCCGCTTCCTGGATCGCTTTTTTTGTTCCACCTGTAGAAATAATCTCGAATCCAAGCTCAACCAATTGTTTTGCAAAAGGGACAATTCCCTCTTTATTTGAAACACTAATAAGGGCACGTTTCATTTGTTGTTAAACCTCTCTTTCAACTAATCGTTTATTTACAATATTTCCTAGAACCTGCGGATATAACTTATGTTCGACAGCTTGAATTTTCGTGCGAACAACTTCAATGGTATCGTTGTCTTTAATAAAAATCGGAGCTTGGGCGATAATTGGACCAGTATCCATTCCTTCATCAACGAAATGGATCGTCACTCCGGTAACTTTTACATTTGCCTCGTAAGCTTGTTCAATTGCATCTTTACCTGGAAATGAAGGTAATAAAGACGGATGGATATTAATAATTCGGCCTTGATACCCTTTAAGAAGCGTTTCCCCAATTAGTCGCATATAGCCTGCTAAGGCAATCCACTCTACTTTAAGAGAGGTCAATTTACCTAAAATTTCTCTTTCAAATGCTTGTTTATTTTCATAGTCTTTCGGGATAAACTGAAAAACTTCAATATTATTTTTTTTTGCTCGTTCAACAGCTAGTGCATTTGCTTTATCACAGACTAGTAAGGCCACTTCAGCTTTTAGTTCTCCAGTTTGGACAGCATCAATAATCGCCTGGAAATTTGTACCACTTCCGGAAGCGAAGACGGCTATTCTTTTCATACTGGTAAACCTCCAATATCGACACCCTCACCTTTACTAACTCGGCCAATAAGATAAGCCTTTTCACCTAAGCTTTCTAAATCTTTAATAGCAGCGACAGCTTGATCTTCAGATATGAATATCACCATACCAATTCCCATGTTAAACGTCGAGAACATATCTTTATCTGATAATTGACCTTTTTCTTTGATGAGGTCAAAAATTGGCTGGATTGGCCATGATCCAAAATCAATATCAGCTTTAAAACCAGCCGGTAGTGACCTTGGGATATTTTCATAAAAACCGCCACCAGTAATATGTGAAAGTCCTTTGACAACAAATTTATCCAAAATAGCTAAAATTGGTTTCACATAAATCCGCGTTGGTGTTAACAATTCTTCCCCTAGTGATTTTTCTAGGTTTCCATATTGCTGCCCCAAGTCTAGCTTATTCTCTTCTAAAAGGACTTTACGAACTAAAGAAAAACCGTTACTGTGTAAGCCATTTGAGGAAAGACCAATAATAACGTCACCCTCATTTATGACATTCCCAGTTAAAAGCTTCGATTTCTCAACAATACCAACTGAAAAACCTGCTAGATCATACTCATTCTCACTGTATAGTCCCGGCATTTCTGCTGTTTCTCCACCAATAAGTGCACAGCCTGCTTGCACGCAACCATCCGAAATCCCACTCACAATCGCTTCGATTTTGGCTGGTTCTGCCTTTCCACAAGCAATGTAATCTAAAAAGTAAAGCGGTTCTGCTCCTTGAACAACAATATCGTTGACGCACATCGCGACCGCATCAATTCCAATCGTATCATGCTTATCTAGCATAAAAGCAAGCATCAGTTTCGTCCCGACTCCATCAGTCCCAGATACTAATACAGGCTCCTTAAGCTTATTAAAACCAGTAAGATCAAACATCGCTCCAAAAGAACCTAACCCACCTAATACTTCAGGACGCATCGTTTTTTTGACATGCTTTTTCATTCGCTCCACAGATTCATATCCTGCTTCAATATCTACTCCGGCTCGTTTATATGCACTAGACATCGGTACCCTCCATTATCTATTGTTTGCAAGAGGCAACTCAAAGTACCACTTGCGCTAATTCTGCTATATTAACAGTTATTCACTGTTTCTTTTTTTTTAGATGTATCGTTTTGAAATAACTCTGTTGGGTACTTTCCTGTGAAACACGCTAAACATTGCCCGTTGTTTTCCTGATCAGAACTTCTACCTATACCAGCCATTAATCCTTCAACACTTAAAAACTCTAATGTATCGGCACCAATTTCTTTTCTAATTTCTTCAACAGATTTTGTTGCCGCAATAAGTTCTGATGTTGATGACGTGTCAAGCCCATAAAAACATGGATTTGTAATTGGTGGCGAACTAATTCGAACATGAACTTCTTTTGCTCCTGCTTCTCGTAATAACTTTACAATTCTTCTACTTGTTGTACCCCTGACAATAGAATCGTCAATCATCACAACTCGTTTACCTGCTACAACCCCACGAACAGCAGAGAGTTTCATTTTTACGCCTTGCTCCCTTAACTCTTGCGAAGGTTGGATAAACGTGCGACCAACATAACGATTTTTAATTAATCCTAGCTCATACGGAATCCCAGACTGCTCAGCATAACCAATAGCTGCAGAAATACTAGAATCAGGCACCCCTGTAATGATATCTACGTCTACTGGGAACTCAGTGGCTAACTGTTTTCCTAAGCTTTTTCTAGCACTATGAATATTAATTTCCTCTACATTACTATCTGGTCTTGCAAAATAAATATATTCCATACTACATATTGTCCGTGGAATCTGATCACTAAATCGTTCCGAACGCAAACCATCGTTATCAACGATAATTAACTCTCCAGGAGCAACCTCCCGTTCAAATGTAGCTCCAACAACATCAAAAGCACATGTTTCTGAAGCAAAAACATAGGCGTCACCCAACCTACCGATGGAAAGTGGGCGAAAGCCATTTGGGTCAAGGGCGATCATTAATTGGTTTTCTGTCATAATCATTAAAGCAAATGCACCTTTTACCAATTTTAAAGCTTTCTTGACACGTTCTGTCATCGGTAAGTCACTTCTTCGGCGAATTAAATGCGCCAATACTTCAGTATCTGATGTCGTTTGGAAAATACTTCCTTGGCTTTCTAGCTCTTCTCTTAAGACATCTGCATTAACTAGGTTTCCATTATGAGCAAGGGTTAGGCCTCCAAATTGAGACTGAAATAACAACGGCTGAGTATTTGCCAATCCTCCACCACCTGCTGTGGAATAACGGACATGTCCAATTGCTCCATTTCCATCTAAAGTATTAATTTCTCCTTTTGAGAAAACCTCTGTAACAAGGCCAAGTCCTTTATGAATACTTAATTTGTTACCATCAGTGGCAACAATTCCTGTTCCTTCTTGACCACGATGTTGTAAGCTGTGTAATCCGTAGTAAGTAATTTGAGCAGCATCAGCATGACCCCAAATACCAAATACTCCACACTCTTCATTTAGGCCTTTTATTTCAGCAAACATGGAATAGCTCCCTTCCAAGCTGTTTGTAATTCTTCTACCGCCGCTTGAATAACGGATTCACCTTTGTCAGTTATGATCGTAAGTCCTGCTTCGACTACTTCGCCGATGCAAGTTGCTTCAACCATGCTTTCAAATTCCTTTTGTTTATCAGTCGGTACAGAGACAACAAACCGAGTTTGACTTTCTGCAAATAAAGCTGTTACTACTTCACCAGTAATTGCTACTTTCGCACCAACATTGCCGTCCATCATAGATTCTGCTATTGCTACTGCAAAACCACCTTCAGCAACATCGTGAGCTGAAGCTACACAACCTTTTCTTATTGCCTTTAAAAGTTGTTGTTGGATCTTTTTCTCATTTTCTAAATCAATGCTTGGAGAAGCTCCAGAAATGTCGCCGTCTAGTAGTTTTTGTAGTTCACTACCACCAAATTCAGGCTTTGTTTCACCGATTAAGTAAATGAGGTCGCCAACCTGTTTAAAGCTTTGCGTTGTAATATATTCTAAATCTTCGATTAATCCTACCATCCCAATAACCGGAGTTGGATAAACAGCTACACCGCTTCTTTCATTATAAAGAGAAACATTTCCACCGATAACTGGTGTTTCAAGGACACGACATGCCTCACTTAAACCATCTGTTGACTTTTCAAGCTGCCAAAAAATTTCTGGTTTTTCAGGATTACCGTAATTTAAGCAATCGGTTAAACCTAGTGGTTGTGCACCAGAACAAACAAGATTTCTTGCCGCCTCGGCAACTGCGATCTTTCCACCCATCTCAGGATCCAGATATAAGTAACGGGAATTACAGTCTGTCGTCATTGCTAATGCCTTATTTGTGCCACGAATCCTCAGTACTGCAGCATCAGAGCCTGGGCAAACAACTGTATTTGTCCGAACCATGTAATCGTACTGATCATAGACCCACTCTTTACTAGCAATCGTTGGTTGAGCTAAAAGTTGTAAGAGCGTTTCTTTTACGTTCAATATTTTCGGTACGACCACTTCTTGTTGTTGGAACCTTCTGAAATACTCAGGTTCGCTAGATGGTTTATGATAAAGTGGTGCATCTTCTGCTAGTGCATCAACTGGTACTTCTGCTGCCAGTTCACCTTTAAAAATAAGTCGAAGCATTTTATCATCAGTTACTTTACCAACTACTTTAGATAGGAGGCCCCAATGATCAAAAATTGCTTTAATTTCTTCTTCACGGCCTTTTTTGACAACAATCAACATCCGTTCTTGAGACTCTGAAAGCATCATTTCGTAAGGGGTCATGCCAAGTTCACGTTGTGGCACTTCATCTAAATTTAATTCAATCCCACTTCCTGCTTTACTAGCCATCTCTGCTGAAGAAGAAGCAAGGCCAGCTGCCCCCATATCTTGGATACCGATAAGTGCATCAGATTTAATTAATTCAAGACAAGCTTCAATCAGTAATTTTTCCATAAATGGATCACCTACTTGTACCGCTGGTCGTTTCGCATCTGAATTCTCATCTAATTCTTCTGATGCAAACGTTGCACCGTGAATTCCATCACGACCAGTACTCGCACCAACATACATGACTGAGTTACCAACGCCTTTTGCTTGCCCCTTTTGAATGTCTTTGTGATCAATTAATCCAACACACATTGCATTTACTAACGGATTACCTTCATAACAAGGGTCAAATTGAACCTCGCCACCTACAGTTGGAATTCCAATACAGTTGCCATATGCAGCAATTCCAGCGACTACTTCTTTAAATAAATATTTCACTTTTGGGGTTCTAAGCTCTCCAAAGCGAAGTGAGTTTAATATCGCAATCGGACGTGCACCCATTGAGAAAATATCACGAATAATTCCACCAACACCAGTTGCAGCACCTTGAAATGGTTCAATCGCTGATGGGTGATTGTGACTTTCAATTTTAAATACAACTGCTTGTCCATCGTTAATATCAATAATTCCTGCTCCTTCACCAGGCCCTTGCAATACTCGTTCACCAGTGATCGGGAATTTTTTTAGTAAAACTTTTGAATTTTTATAAGAACAATGTTCGCTCCACATAACTGAAAAAAGTCCTGTTTCTGTCCAGTTTGGAAGACGTCCAAGAATATTTTCAACTAATTTAAATTCATCATCATTTAAGCCCATTTCCGCATATAGGCGATTTTCTTTAATTAGTTCAGCTGTTGGTTCAAGAAGTAAGGACATGTGCTTCCCTCCAGTTTCGTAAAATCGACTTAAATAATAGTAAACCATCATCACTTCCAAGAAGTTGGTCAACGGCACGTTCCGGATGCGGCATCATTCCTAGGACATTGCCCTGTTCGTTCATGATTCCTGCAATATCACTAATCGAACCATTAGGGTCACTTTTATATGTGAAAACAATTCGCTTGTTATCTTTTAGCAATTTTAATGTTTCCTCGTCGCAATAGTAATTTCCTTCACCATGAGCGATTGGGATTGTTATCGCTTGTTTGTGCTCATAGCCTGATGTAAACATCGTTTCATTGTTTTCAACGATAATCGTTAATGGCCGGCAAATAAATTTCAAGTTTTGATTACGGCGTAGCGCCCCTGGTAGTAACCCTGCCTCAAGTAGGACTTGAAACCCATTACAAACCCCTAGCACTGGCTTTCCTTCACTAGCTGCTTTACGGACTGCTTCCATAACATTTGAAAACCCCGCAATCGCACCACAGCGAAGATAATCTCCGTACGAGAAACCTCCTGGAAGAAGAATTCCGTCAAAACGGTCTAAATTTGTTTCTGTGTGCCAAACATATTCAACTTCTTCTCCTAGCTCATCACTAATAGCATGGTACATATCTACGTCACAATTGGATCCCGGAAAGACGATACAGGCAAATTTCATGAAGGGACTACCTCCTCGATTTCATAACGGTAATCTTCAATCACTGTGTTAGCTAACAGTTTTTCACACATTTCTTTAACTCGGGCATCAACATTTTTTTCACTTTTACTGAGCGTAAGTTCCATATACTTACCGATACGTACATCTTCTACCTCGTTATACGTAAGCGCATGAAGTGCTGTTTGAACTGCGCTTCCCTGTGGATCAAGTACACTTTCTCTTAATGTGATATATACTTTTACTTTCATCATGTTAATGATCCCCCTAGTCTAGTTAAAATTTCTTGATATCCTTCTGTTAAACTTCCCAAATTGCGACGGAATAAGTCTTTATCAAATTTTTGGTTAGTATCAATATCCCAAAGCCTGCAAGTATCTGGTGATATTTCATCTGCAAGGAGAACTTCTCCCTCACTAGTAACACCAAACTCAAGTTTAAAATCTACTAACCTGACACGAACATCTTTAAAATACTTCAGTAAAAATTCATTAACTTTTAAAGCAATTCCTCTAATCGTTTCTAACTGCCCTGGTGTAGCTACGTTTAAAAAGCGGATGTGATCTTCATTTAGTAACGGATCACCTAAAGCATCATCTTTATAGTAAAATTCAATAATGGGCGTCTCCATCTGAACGCCTTCTTCGATACCTAATCGCTTTGAAAGGCTCCCAGCTATTACGTTACGAACTACTACTTCTATAGGAATAATTGTTACCTTGCGAATGAGCTGCTCCGTGTCGGACAGTTTCTCGATAAAATGATTATTAATTCCAGCTTCCTTTAAAGCAACAAAAATTTGTGACGTAATCAAATTATTCAATCTTGATTTACCAACAATTTTATCTTTTTTTTCACCATTAAAAGCCGTTGCATCATCTTTATACTCTACAAATAAAATTTCTTGGTCCGCTGTTCCATATATTCTTTTAGCTTTGCCTTCGTATAAAAGCTCGTTTTTTTTCATATTTCGCCCTCCAAAAATATATATAGTTGGAAAGGTGGAAAGCAGAACGTTGGAAAGGAAGTTCAAAAGATTTCTAAGTGAATGAAATTCATTCAAGTGCCTTTGATTTTTCTTTTGTTTTACCTTTCCAACTTTTTACTTTCCAACCTTCTTCATAGCTAGACCTCTGCGTTAGTTATTTAAGTCCTACTCTTTCAAAAATTAGATCAATTTGTTTTAGATGGTGAGTGTAATCAAAGCAATCATCAATCTCTGCTTTAGATAATAACGAAGTGATTTTTTGATCAGCATCGATTAGTTCACGAAATTGAATGCCTTTGTCCCAAGCTTCCATCGCCCTAGGTTGCACGAGGTCATATGCTTCCTCTCGTGCCATACCTTTGTCAATAAGTAAGAGAAGAACTCGCTGCGAGTAAATTAAGCCGTATGTTTTTGTCATATTACGTTTCATATTTTCTGGGAATACAGTTAAATTTTTGACGATATTGCCGAAGCGATTTAACATGTAATTTAAAGCGATTGTTGCATCAGGTAAAATAATCCGCTCTGCTGATGAATGCGATATATCTCTTTCATGCCAGAGGGCAACATTTTCATAAGCAGTCACCATATATCCACGTAACACACGAGCGAGACCAGTCATATTTTCAGATCCAATCGGGTTCCGCTTATGAGGCATTGCCGAAGACCCTTTTTGACCTTTTGCAAAAAACTCTTCAACTTCTCGAGTTTCACTTTTTTGTAGACCACGAATTTCAGTGGACATTTTTTCAATAGAAGCGCCGATTAAAGCTAATGTAGCAACGTAATGAGCATGACGGTCGCGTTGCAGTGTTTGTGTTGAAATCGAAGCTCGTTCAAGTCCTAAATTTTCACAAACATATTGTTCAACAAAAGGATTGATATTAGCATAAGTGCCAACTGCACCTGAAAGTTTTCCTACTCTTACAGTTTCGGCAGCTTGTTGAAATCTTTCAAGATTACGTTTCATTTCTTCATACCAAAGTGCTAACTTTAAACCAAATGTTGTTGGTTCGGCGTGAACACCGTGCGTCCGCCCCATCATGACTGTATCTTTATGTTCAATTGCTTTATTTTTTAAAATTTCAATGAAATTTATTAAGTCTTTTTCAATAATTGTGTTTGCTTGTTTAAGTAAGTATGATAAAGCTGTATCAACAACGTCTGTTGATGTTAACCCGTAATGAACCCATTTTCTTTCCTCGCCAAGGGTTTCCGACACGGCTCTAGTAAATGCAACAACATCATGCCTTGTTTCGGCTTCAATTTCTAAAATACGATTTACATCAAATGAAGCATTCGCTCTAATTTTACTGGCATCTTCTTTTGGAATATCACCTAGTTCCGCCCAAGCTTCACAAGCGACGATCTCAACTTCTAGCCATGCTTTAAAGCGGTTTTCCTCTGTCCAAATTGCTCCCATTTCAGGTCTTGTATAACGTTCAATCATAATACTAAGCCTCCGTTTTTTCCTGTTTCCAAATTTGCAGTAACTCTATTGCTTCTAATGCTTCTTCTATCCTTTTGCCAAGGACAGTTAAATGCCCCATCTTTCGACCTTGCTTTGCTTCCTCTTTTCCATAAAGATGCAGTTGGCAGTTGGCTAATTTCGAAACATTCTCTAAAACTTGGTTTAAGTGCTCACCTAGTATATTAACCATTACAGCCGGCTTTAATAAATCGGTATTGCCTAATGGCCAGTTGCAAATAGCACGAATATGCTGCTCAAATTGCGATGTAACACATGCATTAATTGTATAGTGTCCTGAATTGTGAGGCCGTGGTGCTAACTCGTTTACATAAATCTCGCCTGAATGTGTTAGAAACATTTCTACTGCAAGTGTCCCTACTAGATCAAATTCCTCCGCTAGATGGAGAGCAATCGCCTCAGCTTTAGCGATTGTGTCGTCGGAAACTCTAGCTGGGACAATTGACATGTGTAATACATTATTTTTATGAATGTTTTCAGCTATCGGGAAAGTTTTCGCCTCCCCTGCTTGGTTTCTACAAACAATAACAGAAACTTCTTTTTCAAAATTAATCCATTTCTCTAAAACGAGTTCACCTCGCTCAGATAGCTCTTTATATGCTTTTTCTACTTGTTCTATATCTCGAATAACAACCTGTCCTTTGCCGTCGTAACCACCTCGGCACGTTTTCAGGACCGTCGGTAACCCTAGCTCATTAATTCCTACATATAAATCTTTCTTATTATCAACCAAATGGTATGGAGCAACGTTTACATTAGCTGCTTTGAGTGCCTGCTTTTCTTTACCTCGATGTTGTGTCACTGAAAGTAGCTTACTTCCTTGAGGAAGATTTCCATTTTCCTCAAGCCACTTTGCTGTTTGGCTATCAATATTTTCAAATTCATACGTTACTACATCACAATTAGCTAAAAGCTGCTTTGCACCCTCAAGATCGTCATAAGCGGCAATAACCTCAAGATCAGCTACTTGACCACAAGGTGAATGTTCATTCGGCTCAAGTACGGCAATTCGATAACCCATTTCACGAGCTGAGATAGCCATCATTCTTCCTAACTGACCACCACCCAAAATCCCAATTGTACTTCCGGGTAAGACTATTTCTCTCACAGCTCATCACTCTTTTCTATGACTAATTTCGTAATTCTTTCTCTTCTGGCAAGTACGGCTTCTTCAATTGCTGGATATTGGGTCGCAAGCATTTGCGCCGCAAGCAATCCTGCATTTTCTGCACCAGCCTTACCAATCGCGACAGTAGCAACTGGAATTCCACCAGGCATTTGTACGATCGATAGAAGCGAGTCAAGACCGTTAAGTGCTTTCGACTGAACCGGAACTCCGATTACCGGTATAATTGTTTTTGCAGCAACCATTCCTGGCAAGTGAGCAGCGCCACCAGCGCCAGCAATTATCACTTTCAAGCCTCTTTCTTTTGCCGTTTCAGCATAAGTAAACATTAAATCTGGCGTTCGGTGTGCAGAGACAACTTTTTTTTCATACGAAACTTGTAACTCATCGAGTATCCTACAAGTATGCTCCATCGTCTCCCAATCAGAAGTACTACCCATAATAACTCCAACCAATGGCTTAGACATAATACCCTCCTATTAACCTCTAGTATCTATTTTTTAAAGATAAATAAACGAATGAATTTCATTCAAACATAAAAAGTCCAAGATTAAATGCTGATTACTCTAATGAGAGGAAGCATTTATACTCGGACTGACCAATGTAGTTAAACAGAAAAAAGCTCTTTTATAAGAAAATTGAACCTAATCACTAATAAAGGTTTCAACCACCTTAACTCTATCCGCAAATCGCAAAAATTCTTAATTTGCCAGATAATATTAAAATTAAATAAATGTTTAATTAATTTTAAGAACTTCAAACTACAAGTATGTTTGCTTTCCTTCATAGTCTAACGATTTACGGTCATTAGGTAGAAACTTTTGGGCCATATTCCCAACTTTATATGAGGAAAATATATAATAACAAAAGGCATTTTCAAAAAAATAATGGATCTGTATGATAAATTTCATAATTATATTTTAGGGCGCCATTAAGAAGTAGCATCTTGTTTTGCTAAAACGTTCTCAACTATATTCTGCTCTTATGTGGCTAATTAATTGATATTATGAAATTTACTCGACGGTCTATTTTAATCTATTATTTTTTTCACACGCCAAACATATTCATTTCATCTTAATTTTAGCAGTTTGTCAGAAGATTTGTCAACGTAAAATCGAACGTTTTTAAGATAAGGAGGTTTCATCGTTCGTTTTTTATTCAATCAACGTGCCTTCAAAAATTATTTTTTGCTTTTTTACCTTTTTTTCCATTTTTCCATCTTGAAACACTTCGTGGAAAATAGGCTCTTCGCTTCGACGTGTTGGCAAATAATCTTCAGCCGACATTCGCTCAAGGCATTGCGAAATTGTTTCCCCATCTTCAACAAAAAATTTCTTCTTTTTTGGTTTTTTATCCATTTTTGATTCCTCCGAGTCACTTTATCCAGTACTAACAGCTAGGCGCTATAGAGCTGACATAGAAAATGAGCCTTTTTCATCAGAAAAAAAGCTCACTTAATTATATTAACATTAAATTCACCCTAAATATGATAATTATTCTCCTAAATCTACATTGTGATAGACTTGTTGAACATCTTCTGAATCTTCTAATGTATCAATCAATTTTTCGAATTTTGCTTGTTCCTCTTCTGGGAGCGTTAAGTCATTTTGCGCAAGCATCGTTTGTTCTGCTACCGTGTATTCAGTTATACCTATATTTTTTAAGGCTTCTTGAACTGTGTGGAACTGATCAGGTTCGGCGTAGATAATAACCGCTTCATCTTCTTCTAAAATATCACGTACGTCTATATTTTCTTCTATTAATATTTCAAGTACCTCATCTGCTGTTTTACCCTCAAAACCAATAACAGCAGTTGCATCAAACATGTAAGCAACCGAACCACTTACCCCCATGTTACCGCCATTTTTATTAAAGGCAGCTCGTACTTCAGCAGCAGTACGATTAACATTATTTGTAAGTGCATCAACAATTACCATTGCCCCATTGGGTCCAAAACCTTCATAACGAAGTTCATGATAATTTTCTTCTGAACCTCCTTTTGCTTTTTCAATTGCACGGTCAATAATCGCTTTTGGTACGTTGTACGTTTTTGCACGCTCGATAACAAATTTCAAAGCCTGATTTGATTCCGGATCAGGCTCGCCCCGCTTCGCTGTTACGTAAATTTCGAGTCCGAATTTTGAGTAAATCCGACTGTTATTTGCATCTTTTGAGGCTTTTTTATCCTTAATATTATTCCACTTACGTCCCATAATCAACACCACTTTCCATATAAAATATAAGTTCTTATAATACGTGGTTAAACAAACTTTAAAATTTCCATTTTGATCTAAGAAATGGTAGCATTTAGTCACTATACTACATTATACATCATTGGATAATCTGATTCGAGGTCACGAACAAAAAAAAACAAGCATACAATTTAGAAGAGATAATTGCTGTAACCATATTACCGCGGTAAGGAGAAAAAAAATGAGCAATCAATATTCAGTAGTACTATTTGATGGGGTTTGTAATTTTTGCAATTCATCAGTTAATTTTTTGATTCAACATGATTCATCTAAAAAACTTCGGTTCGCCTCTCTACAATCTGAAATCGGCAGAAACTACCTGTCTCGATTTTCTATAAATAATGATTTAAACTCTATTATTCTTATTGAAGATCATCGCCACTATAATAAATCTACTGCTGCATTGCGGATATGTAGACACTTAACTGGATGGCCAAAGTTACTTATCATCTTGATTGTAATTCCAAAACCTTTACGTAATTTAATATATATGTGGTTTGCTAAAAGACGTTATAATTTTTTTGGAAAAAGAGATAGTTGTCTACTACTCCCCCCAAAAGAAGTAAGCGATCGATTTTTATAATATAAGAAAAAACGCTAGCACCTTGATCAGCCACGAAAATTTTCTACTTTCTTATCGCAAAAAAAACACATTCCAATTGGAATGTGTTTTTTTGACTAGCAACGTCCTACTCTCACAGGGGGAAACCCCCAACTACCATCGGCGCAGAAGAGCTTAACGATCGTGTTCGGCATGGGAACGAGTGTGACCTCTTCGCTATCGCCACTAGACAAGCTAATGACCTCAAATTATTATCATGAGGTACATCATTAAATATGATTATTGAAAGATCATTCTTTCAAAACTGAAACACAGCGCAAGCGTACTTCTACTAAGAAAGCAAAAGTATCGACTAGAGTTTTAACTCCATAGAAAGGAGGTGATCCAGCCGCACCTTCCGATACGGCTACCTTGTTACGACTTCACCCCAATCATCTGTCCCACCTTAGGCGGCTGGCTCCTAAGTAAACTTAGGTTACCCCACCGACTTCGGGTGTTACAAACTCTCGTGGTGTGACGGGCGGTGTGTACAAGGCCCGGGAACGTATTCACCGTGGCATGCTGATCCACGATTACTAGCAATTCCGGCTTCATGCAGGCGAGTTGCAGCCTGCAATCCGAACTGAGAATGGCTTTATGGGATTGGCTCGACCTCGCGGTTTTGCGACCCTTTGTACCATCCATTGTAGCACGTGTGTAGCCCAGGTCATAAGGGGCATGATGATTTGACGTCATCCCCACCTTCCTCCGGTTTATCACCGGCAGTCACCTTAGAGTGCCCAACTGAATGCTGGCAACTAAGATCAAGGGTTGCGCTCGTTGCGGGACTTAACCCAACATCTCACGACACGAGCTGACGACAACCATGCACCACCTGTCACTTTGTCCCCCGAAGGGGAAAGCCCTATCTCTAGGGTGGTCAAAGGATGTCAAGACCTGGTAAGGTTCTTCGCGTTGCTTCGAATTAAACCACATGCTCCACTGCTTGTGCGGGCCCCCGTCAATTCCTTTGAGTTTCAACCTTGCGGTCGTACTCCCCAGGCGGAGTGCTTAATGTGTTAACTTCGGCACTAAGGGCATCGAAACCCCTAACACCTAGCACTCATCGTTTACGGCGTGGACTACCAGGGTATCTAATCCTGTTTGCTCCCCACGCTTTCGCGCCTCAGCGTCAGTTACAGACCAGAGAGTCGCCTTCGCCACTGGTGTTCCTCCATATATCTACGCATTTCACCGCTACACATGGAATTCCACTCTCCTCTTCTGTACTCAAGTCCCCCAGTTTCCAATGGCCGCTCGTGGTTGAGCCACGAGATTTCACATCAGACTTAAAGGACCGCCTGCGCGCGCTTTACGCCCAATAATTCCGGACAACGCTTGCCACCTACGTATTACCGCGGCTGCTGGCACGTAGTTAGCCGTGGCTTTCTGGTTAGGTACCGTCAAGGTACCGCCCTATTTGAACGGTACTTGTTCTTCCCTAACAACAGAACTTTACGACCCGAAGGCCTTCATCGTTCACGCGGCGTTGCTCCGTCAGACTTTCGTCCATTGCGGAAGATTCCCTACTGCTGCCTCCCGTAGGAGTCTGGGCCGTGTCTCAGTCCCAGTGTGGCCGATCACCCTCTCAGGTCGGCTACGCATCGTCGCCTTGGTAAGCCATTACCTTACCAACTAGCTAATGCGCCGCGGGCCCATCCCGTAGTGTTAGGTAAACCCAACTTTTACTTTTCTGTCAGGTGACAAAAAAGATTATCCGGTATTAGCTTCGGTTTCCCGAAGTTATCCCAGTCTACAGGGCAGGTTGCCCACGTGTTACTCACCCGTCCGCCGCTAAATTTTGAGAGCAAGCTCTCAAAATTCCGCTCGACTTGCATGTATTAGGCACGCCGCCAGCGTTCGTCCTGAGCCAGGATCAAACTCTCCATTAAAGTGTTGTTTGATTTAGCTCTTCTTACATAAGATGTGTTCGCTTCGACGTTAGTCGGGTTCCCCATCCTATTTCTTGCATTGACGAGATATTACTATCTCTACTTCGCTTGGCTGTGTGTTCAGTTTTCAAAGAACCATCTCGCTAACTTAGGAAACTAAATTAGCTTGTGTTGCCTTTGCGACAACAGATATTATTATATCACGATAAAATCATCATGTCAATAAATTTTTAATATCATTTTGAAGCCACTTAAATCAGCGACTTAATTAATATAACATTTCCATCCCCTTCCGTCAACACTTTTAATATGATTACAAAAAAAAGAAGCTTGCAGTCAATAAGACAACAAACTTCTTTCACTATATATATAAAGATTTTTTATAAAAAGATAAAGTAAGCAAGGAAAATAATGAACAAACCGTACATTATCGGATGAACTTCTTTTGCTCTACCTTTTGCAACCATTGTAATTGGATAAAGGATGAAGCCCATTGCAATACCATGAGCAATACTAAATGTTAACGGTATTGTTAGGATGGTAACAAATGCAGGAACCGCAATCTCAAACTTTTTCCAATCTATTTCTCCTAATGAAGATGCCATAAGTACACCAACAATAATTAATGCTGGCGCTGTAACAGACGGCGCATTAGTAAATACAACTAATAATGGCGAGAAAAATAATGCCACTAAAAACAAGAATGCCGTTGTCACTGATGTAAAACCTGTTCGCCCACCTGCTGCAACACCTGCGGAAGACTCAATATAAGCTGTCGTTGTTGATGTACCTAGAATTGCACCAATAGAAGTTGCTGTAGAGTCTGCAATTAAAGCCTTGTCTGCACGAGGCAACTTATTATCTTTAATAAAACCAGCTTGGTTCGCAACCGCATATAATGTTCCGGCAGTATCAAAGAAGTCTACAAATAAGAAAGTTAAGATAACAACAAGTAAACTCATTGTCCAAATCTCAGACCAATCAATTGAAAATGCCGCTCCAAAAGTAGGTTCTAAACTAGGGATTGACCCAATAACACCATTAGGCATTGGCGCAATTCCAGTTGCTACCCCAACGATCGCCGTAAGGATTAGCCCGTAAAAAATCCCACCTTTTAAACCTATTGTCATAAAAATAACTGTAACGACTACACCAAAAACTGCCAGTAATGGAGCTCCTGAAGTAATCTCTCCTAATGTAACTAATGTAGCTTCGTAAGGAACAACAATTCCCGCATTTTTCAAACCGATAAAAGCAATAAATAAACCAATACCAGCTGCCGCTGCAAATTTCAACTCAACCGGAATAGCATTTATAATTGTTTCACGAATCTTAGTAATTGTAATAAGGATAAAAATAATACCTGACATAAATACACCAAAAAGCGCCGTCTCCCAAGGAATTCCCATTCCTAAAACAACACCATAAGCAAAAAATGCGTTAAGACCCATACCAGGAGCTAAAGCAATAGGATATTTTGCAAGTACACCCATAACTAGTGTCCCAATTGCTGCTGCTAATGCCGTCGCTGTGAAAACCGCACCTTCGTCCATTCCTGCCGCACTCAATATTGATGGGTTTACAAATAAAATATAAGCCATCGATAAAAACGTCGTTAAACCTGCTATCATTTCCTGACGATACGAAGTACCATGTTCCTCAAAACCAAAATAACGATCCATTATTACTTGTTCCTCCTCAAAAAATCTAATTTTAGTTTTGTTATACTTCTAAAAAGTATAACGTTGAAGCTGCTAACCTTTTTATGGTTAACAATAACTTTCTTTTCATTCTTATAACTTCTTCTATAAGAACAAAAAAAGCTCTAGGGGGATATATATCCACTTAGAGCTTTGACAACAAGAAAATCCACTCAATATTAAAACACCAAAAAGGCATCCTAATAAAAACGTACTTTCTTCGTAGTCAAGCTATTTACGGTAGCTCGGTAGAGACGCTCAGGCCATATTCCTAAGGATATACGAAAAATTTAATTTTTTTATTAACAATGTTATTTTATCAACAAAATCCGACACAGTCAATCAAAAAACGAACATTTCCCACATAAACATTACTGAATATTCGTATTTTTCGACATGAGCCTAGAAGTCAATAATAAAGTAATTTTCGAAGCTACCAAGACGCCATCGGCTCGATCACTTCAGTCTGTCAATTGCGGTCAAAGTTCAGACCGCTTCTTACCAGCCTTCCAGTGATTTTCGCCGATAGGCGGGTGCCTTTCGCTTTTCTTACTCCCACTCGATTGTGGATGGTGGTTTTGAGGTTATATCATAAACTACTCTGTTAACGTTCTTTACTTCGTTTACTATTCTTACAGAAATTTTTTCTAATACATCATAAGGAATTCTTGCCCAGTCAGATGTCATTCCGTCAATAGATGTAACAGCACGGATGCCTACAGTGTAGTCATATGTTCTTGCATCGCCCATAACACCAACACTTCGCATTCCCGGAAGCGCCGTAAAGTATTGCCAAATTTCACGCTCAAGCCCTGCTTTTTTAATTTCATCACGAAGAATTGCGTCACTTTCTCGAACAATTTCTAGTTTTTCTTCAGTAATTTCACCTAGTACACGAATGCCTAGTCCAGGACCAGGGAAAGGTTGACGCCAAACAATTTCATCAGGCATTCCTAGCTCTGTACCTAATTTTCGCACTTCATCTTTAAATAAAGTCTTTAATGGTTCAATTAACTTTAATTTCATGTCTTTTGGTAAGCCACCCACATTATGGTGGGACTTAATTGTAGAAGCTGTTGCCGTTCCACTCTCAACAATGTCAGTGTATAACGTGCCTTGAGCCAAAAAGTCCATTCCTTCTAGCTTCGCTGCCTCTTCTTCAAAAACATAAATAAATTCATTGCCGATAGCTTTTCGTTTTAGTTCAGGATCTGAGACGCCTTCTAACTTACTGAAAAACCGCTCACTCGCTTCAATCTTGATAACATTCATGTTAAAGCCATCAGCAAATGTTTTCATAACACTTTCAGCTTCACCTTTTCTAAGTAAACCATGATCAATAAACATACACGTAAGTTGATCGCCAATCGCTTTATGAATTAAAACTGCTACTACTGATGAGTCAACACCACCACTTAGAGCACATAATACTTTGCGGTCACCAACAAGTTCTATAATCTTTGCCATTTCTATTTCAATGAAGTTTTCCATTGACCACTTACCATCGCATTCACATATTTGATAAATGAAATTTTCTAAAAGTTGAATCCCGTACTCCGAATGACGAACTTCTGGGTGAAATTGTACACCGTACATCTTTCTAGAAACATCACTCATTGCTGCAACTGGACACGACGGATTCGTTGCATCAACAACAAATCCTTCCGGAGGTGTCACGACGAGGTCACCATGACTCATCCAAACAGACTGTTCTATTGGTAACTCATGATAAAGCTTTGTCGGATTTTCCACGTTAATGATTGCTTTTCCATACTCACGGTGATTCGATGCTTCTACTTTCGCTCCGAAATGATGCGATATTAATTGCATTCCATAACAAATCCCTAGGATCGGAATACCAAGTTCGAAGATTTTTTCATCACATCGTGGAGCCCCTTCTGCATAAGCGCTATTTGGACCACCAGAAAAAATAATCCCTTTTGGATTCAAGGCCTTTAGCTCGTCTGCTGTAAGCGTATGTGGGTGCAATTCACTAAAAACACCGAGATCACGAATTCTCCTTGCAATCAATTGGTTGTATTGACCGCCAAAATCTAAAACAATAATTCTTTCATTAATAATATTTTCCATCCTCTTAATTCCACCCTCTGTTTTTTTATTTCACTACCTATAATATTAGGTTGTACTTTTTCTCGAAAAATAAAAAGGCAGAATCCTAGTTGTTAAAAAACAGTTTATTAAACGGTTTCTGCCTTCATAGTCAGATCATTTACGGTGATCTGGTAGAGACTCTTAGGCCTTATTCCTAAGGATATACGAAGGATTTCAGTTAATACTATCTATAATGTTCGACATTTACTACGAAATTATTGTAACAATTGCATTCTCATCGGTCAAGAACTGATCTTAGCCACTAACCGTTCCCACTGACTTTTTTTCTCTTCCCATAAATGCTCTTCACTCCCATTTCCATAATAAAGCTTTTCATAAATAAGAGTTAGATCCATCATTTGATCACACTCAAACAGTTCATCAATGCGTAGAGCATATTCACGTAATGTCTCTCCATTTAACCGCCTATGTCCATTAAAGTCTAAAAGCCACAACAATCGTTGATATGCCTTCACATAAAATTTCCCATCATTACGTCTCAGTTTATATAAATAGAGGAAAAATAATGTTATCAACTTTTTATTTTTCCAAATCAAAATTCCAATCCCTAAAAAAGTGACAATTAGCATACTTACACCGACAAAAGAAAATGGAAGTAATTTTAAATGGTCACCATTTTTTACCGATCCCCCCCCATTGTCCGAGTCTAGCCCATCTTCTAATGGTAAAAACGGATTTTCTGGATCGAGATCTCTTTCAGAAGCTCTTTCTTCAACTGTTTCTCCATCATTTTCATTTAAATCATTATCAGATTCCAAAAGCTCATCGACGAACTCAAACGTGTTGGAAAAGCCTTGCGTCGGCTCAAAGGGAACCCAGCCAACATCCTGAAAATAAACTTCTACCCATGAATGGGCATTAGAATTAGAAACCTCATACTTCCGGTAACCATCTCCTAGATACTCAACGATCTCACCTTGAGTAAACCCCTTTACCCAGCGAGCAGGAATGTCAAGCGTCCTGAGCATCACAACCATTGATGTTGAGTAGTTATCACAATATCCTTGTTGTGTCTCAAACAAAAACTGATCAACATAATCTTGTTCAAGTTCTGGAATCGCAACATCTTCTGTCTCATATCGAAAATCATTTTCAGAAAAATAGCCTTCAATTGCCTTAACTTTTTCATAGCGATTGTCATATTCAGCAGTTATCTCGCTAGCCAAGACACCGACTCGATCTGGTAAATCTGGTAATTGTAAATACACCTCTTGGATATGAGTAGGATCACTTTGTGTAGTATTATTTAAAACATCAATAACGAATTTCGGCGTTTCATGGGTAATTGTATATTCTTTTAAAAAGAGTGGATTTCCATCGCTTGCAACTGTCGTACCTACTTTACCACTTACATAATCAATTAAATAGCGAAAAGGCTGTTCTCTTTCACCGCCATTGTAGAACTCCAATTCTTCTATTCCTAGTAATTGACCGGCATAAAAAAAGTGCCAAAACCGATGACCATCGATCATAGAAATTGTCGTCTCTAGCGTTTCAGTTGGAACAGCTTCATTAAAGATAGAAACCGCGACTCTTGCTTCATACTCATCACTATAACGAAACGTCCTATTCAATTCATGTCGGACAGATTCCCAACCTTTTCCTGTATAAATCTCCTTTGATTCTCCGCGCCAATAATGTCCTTGTTGCGTTACAGCGGTAAAAACAGTAGAAGGGTCATCAGCAAAACCTCCACCTAAGCTTTCGTCATTTTGACTATAACCAACGGTCTGTTGTCGATTTACACCGCTTCCCTCTCCAGAAATCGATCCTTGAACCATTGAAACTGGGTCTGGCCAGTGAGGATCATATTTCGGTGCGTAAAAAGCACTGATTGTAATGACCGTGATGATAAGTACTGCCACATTTAACCATGCCAGACGACGATGTTCATTGCTGACTATTTCTTCTTTTGCTTCTAATCTCATTTTGAACAAAATTGTCGTTAATAAAAAACCTGCAACAACAAGCCTAATAATTGCGCTACTTGCATCATAAACTGTGAACGTGTCAACGACCGTAATATAGATGAAAGTAATCATTAAAAACAAAAATATTTTCTTTGTATGACAAAGCCAAAAATGAATTAAATAGCTTATTATTGCTAGGACTAAAAATACTAGGAAACTGCGAAATTGAAAAGAAAGATTTATGATTTCACGGTCTATTAAATAACCAATATTCCTTGCAAGATCCTCACCAAACCAAACAAGCATATGGAAACCTTCTTGTAAAAATAATCCTTCAAAAAAAACTTCGTGTAAGCCATACATCATTGCGATAAAAATCAACGGAATAGCAATATAATTGGCCAAGCGTAAATACATAATAATAAAGCAAAATAACGTAAACCAAACAAAAACAGCTACATTTACAGTATCAGTAATCATCGGTAAAGGACGAAGCCATTCCCACAAAACAATGAAGGCTAAGATGTAGATAAAAATCATTGGGAGTGAACGGGTGTTATGATTTTTGAGCAACAACCTCACCCCCTCGAAGATTCTCACTAAAGTTATCATTCCCAATAATATAATAGGGAATATTTATAGTTGAGATTATGTTAAGTTTACTTTTTTGTTTCTCCGTTAACCCTTCAGAACCATTTACAAAACAAAATACCACCTGAACTCTTTTTCGCTTTAAGCTTTTGACGTTTTCGATCATCTTGTCTGTTAATCTAGTTGTTATTAATATAAGGATCGTATCTGTATTTATTTTATTTACTTCATTAGCAAACGCTACATCAAAATGGTTTCCTTTTTGAATTTCAAGCTTAGCCAGTTGTTCTAACAAACTTATTTGATGAGCTTGACCGTAATGAACAGGATGATGGATAGTCTGATTTCCAATTGAAAGTAAACCTAAATGAATCTGTTTCTGGTAACTATGAACGACAAAAGATGCCGCTAATTCAATCGCTTTTTCAAAAATAAGCTCATCAACTTGCTGTTTTACGGAACAATCAATAGTAATAAAATAACGTTGACCAATGTATTCTTCAAATTCCTTCGTCATTAATTTATTTACTCTCGCTGTTACTTTCCAATCAATACTCGTTAACCTATCCCCAGCAACATATTCCCTTGAACCAGCTACTGACGTAATATCTTCAATTATTCGCTTGGAAGTTATAAAGGACTCAGATTCATTTTTATTGTACATATTCACGTTGTCTAACTGTTGATAATTAGGAAAAACAATCATTTCATTATATACGCTAACTTCCTTTTCTTTTGTAAACAACCCAAAAAGATCGCTTGTCCGCACTTTTATTTTCACAAACTCATACTTGCCCCTTTTTGGTTGCTTAATCGTATACGAATATATTAATTTCTTTTCTAAAAAAGGATAAAAAATTTCTTTTTTACTAATAATATTCATTTTCAATTCCCAATTATTAGGGATGACATCTTCAACGATAAAATAAAAAAATGGAAATCGAAACTTTCTCTCAATTGTAATTGTTACTCTTATATCTTCGCCAGCTACTAATCTTTCTCCATTAAGTACTCTTTTCACTTCCAAATTGCCAATAGGCATAGATGCATAAATAATTGTAATCATAATAATTAGGAAAGTTGAATAGAAAAGAAACCAACTAACGAACCCCCCTTGAAACATCGCATATACAAATGTTGTGATTCCAATCATCGCTAACATCATAACCTTTAGGAAAGGGCTAATTTTTTTAACTGTCTTTCTCATTAGCGAACAGCTTCTTTCCTTACAGGAATTTTTAATCGCTGGACAATCTCAATAACTACTGTTTTCGTAGAAACATTAGCAAATTTAGAATCTGAATTTAAAATAATTCGGTGACTCAATGCATATGGTGCTAAAAATTTAATGTCATCCGGAATGACATATTCTCGGCCTTGAATATATGCATAAGATTGAGCAGCCTTCATTAAAGCAATAGACCCCCGCGGACTCGCCCCTAAATAAACAGAGCTATGATCTCTTGTTTTACTAACAATACTAATAATATAGTCCTTAATTGATTCATCAACGTAAATTTCAGTAACTTCTTTTTGGATTATTAGTAATTCCTGTACCGTAAGAACTGCTTCTAAACTTTCAATTGGATGCTGTTTTTCAAGACGGTTTAAAACTTCCATTTCTTCCTGATGAGTTGGGTAGCCGATATTAAATTTAAATAAAAATCGGTCTAACTGCGCTTCTGGTAGCGGATACGTCCCCCCATATTCTATCGGATTTTGCGTCGCCATCACAAAAAATGGTTTTTCTAAATGACGAGTTTCACCATCAGTAGTTACACTAGCTTCATCAAGCGCTTCAAGAAGCGCCGCTTGGGTTTTAGGTGACGTACGATTTATTTCATCTGCTAAGACTACGTTTGCCATAATTGGACCTGGACGAAATTTAAACTCCATTGTTTTTTGATCATAAATAGAAATTCCTGTCACATCAGATGGTAATAAGTCAGGAGTGAACTGAATACGTTTGAAATGAGCTCCTATCGATTTCGCAATCGCTCGGACCATCATTGTTTTCCCTACACCTGGAACATCTTCTAAGAGAACATGTCCACCACTTAGCAACGCAATTAAGCTTAACGTCACTTCACGGCGCTTCCCGACAACAACTTTTTCGACATTTTCGATTACTTTATCTATTAATGGATGATTCACCGATGGAGATTGAGTTTGCTGCAAAAGTATCCCTCCTCTTATCTATCTAAATCACTAATTCTTTCTGTTAATCATAACATCTTGCCTACAAATTTTCTTTAATTTAACATTAGTAACATTTAACTTTTAACCTCTTACTTATGTTTAGGAGGTTTTTTAAAAAAATGTTTCATCTGCTTGAAGAAATTTAAAAGAGGTCAGCCTGAAAGGCCGACCTCTTTTAAACGTATATTTTTCTTCTTATTTAAACTTTTTTAACTATTTGAATCAATTTCATAGTGCAGATTCAGCGCCACTAGCATACTACATCTAGTTTATTGGTATTATGAAAATGATTCATTTAATGATGAAAATTAAAAAATATTAAAGATAAACATACGCCGCTACACCTGCAAGTGCTCCTATTGCCATCAATAAACCAAATCCAGATAAAACAGCAACCGCAATTAATGTTTGGCCTTTCTCACTTCCAAGATTTAATTCTTCCATAACACGTTCCCCCTTTAAAATATCAATCACAACAATTACTATTAAATTTTTGATACAGAATTAGATGATTAGCTTTTATATTGATCAATCTCAAATACTTAGTTACTATCATTTTAATACAAAATAGGCCGGGAGTGTATGGATAATTCGTTAACATTTAAGAGTTAGAACATTAACTTACCAAAATGATTTTAACGCTATGTTACTTTCAACCTTTTCTTTTTCTTCATTATATTTTAAGACAAGATTTATTACTTTTTCACCGATAATTAATTTTTGATTTTGCATTGTTATCTCCGCATGATGAAGTTCATTTGCAGTTATTTCTTTACCTGCATATAATATCGGACTCTTACCCCTGGATGAACCTACAATTCCCGCAGTGATTTTCTGGACAGCTTCAACTTTCCCACCACGAATAACCGAGTTTTTATTTTTAAAGATAATTTCTGTTCCTGCAAATAAGGTTGTATTTACGATACCTTCTTTATTTATTATAATTCTTCCATTTGTTTTAATTTGTGATTGGTTTGCTGAATGAAATACAATATCGCTTTCTTCCATAATTTCGCCTTCCATTTTCTGTATCAAATCATTTAGTGCAAATTTGACACTTTGGATGAATCCAACAGAATCTATTGATTGTAAAGATTGATAATTCTTGAACTTCATTAAAGTATTCATAACTAGTTTAAAATGCAAAGGTAGTTGATATTTATTATTTTTTAAATCGTTTATAATTCTAGAATACTCGTTAACATTTTCAGTAATCGTTTTAAACTTATTTTCAACTAAAGTAGCTATGACAAAGCCAATTCGAGACTCGAATTCTTCAGCTTTTATTGCATTTTTTAATTGATTTAATGCACCAATGAGGCGTTTTAGTCCTGAAGATAAGTTTTGAATGATTTTATAAATTTCACTATAATAGAGACTAAATTGACCTCCATTGATTTTAGAATTTATTATATTTCCATATATATTTATATTTTGCGAGGCTATTAATACGCTGTAATACACGTTACCGTATACGAAAATCGAACCCGCACACTCTACTTTCATATTGTCCTTGATATGTCCTCTAATAATAACGTCGCCGTTAAACAAAATATTCCCAGTAGACATATCTACATCGCCGAACACTTCATACGCTTCTAAAACATCAAACTGCTTGATAGAATTCCCTGTTATTGAAGGTCTTCCAGAAAACAATGCAATAACTTGACCCTCACCTGTTATTTTTACTCTCGGTTTAGAGCGAACATTAATTTTTTTGGGGGTTTTCGGGTCTAAGTTTTGACCAAATACATCAAAACCTGGCATTCCTTCTCTAGGTGAAAAAATTTCAGCTATAACATCTCCAGCTTCTACTACTGGAATTTTGATGCGATTTTTAAAATCGACGACACCTCGTACTTCTTCCAGCACTTCTGAAATTGTCGATGAAAAGTATTGTTTAATAAATCCATCTCTAGCTGGAATAACTGGTAGGCCTTCTGCAACGATAATCTCTTTAAATGTAGGATTTATTAGCTCTTCTATTATTGCAGTCGTATTAATTTCAACCCGAACACCTCTCTTAAAACAGCTTCACTAATTTGTGAAACGACATTTTCAGTATCAAGTGTTTTTTGTACAATCTCTGTTTCAATGATAAAACGATTAGATCTTTTTTTGTTTTTCAATCGTAACAAAGTAAACAGAAGGGGATACAATTGGAGATTTACAAACAAATTATCTTTACTAGTTAAAATTTTATATTCAGTTTTATTTGGCACTTCCCAGAGAATTTCGTCCGCTTCGAATACAACTCGTTCCTTTTTTAGTAGGGTACCATTTAAAAGAATTTTTACTTTAGGATTCGGAATTAATACAGGTTTTTTCCCATTTAGATTTGGACTTATAATAAAAATTTGATGATCCCTAACTTCTATAAACCCATCATCCTCATGAAGATCGACTTTGTTAAAATCGTTTTTTTCCACTTCGACTTCATTAACTGCGTTAAAGGTTTGATTTTCATCAATGTTTAACTCTTTAATTAATTTAGTTAAATAATTTTCATCTCTTGACATATAAGTCCCCTCCACCAATTCGCTATGGTAATGTAAGGGTTACTGTTACTATTCATCGCTCCGATATTCCTAAATAAAGCTAATCAAAAAATATTGATTAGCTCCAGAAAATACCCTTTTAACGTAGTAACATTTTAGTAAGCCACTTTTTTGGCAGTCCAGCGATCATAGTCATTGACCTTAGACCCGGATCTTTGCGTCCTTATTTTTCAATAAGTTTGCCCTTTACATTTCATGAATTATTACTAAGAAATTATACCTACTACTATCTATCTTCACTCTATTACAAATTGTGGTGAGTTTCAACAAGTATCTTTTACAATAATCTAATTATTGTAAAAATTCCCGCTTCCAAGCCGTCACCAGTGATAATGAAAATAGCGTGTATTCGCACTATGTAATACCCAAAAAAAGCAACCGTCAAAAAGCCGGTCGCTCGATTCTATACGGTTACCCACACTAACGTTGCTCAACAATTTTACCAACCAAAAGAAGAAGTCATAAACGATGAGCCGATCGGTTACGTTTATACTCGAAACTGAAATTTAATTTCCAGGATATAGGTAATTCATGATATCACGCCGTGAAATAATGCCCACTAATATCCCTTGCTTATCGACAACAGGTAGTCTCTTGATTTTCTTTTCCATCATCAATGTCGCAGTATGTTCTATGGTGTCATCAGGCATTACAGTTACGACTTTTTTATTCATTAAATCTCCTACTCTTTCAGACATGGTTCGCTTTAGTTCATCCATGAATTTGTTGGGATTATCAAGATAAATTAGCCCGCCGAGCAACTCCAATACAGCCGGTAATTTGATAATCGATTCACGCTTGATTAGGTCTCCTTCGGTAACAATACCGACAAGTTCATCGTTTTCGTTTAGAACAGGCAGACCACTGAAATCATTTTCGATAAGACGTTTGGCACAGTTCTCAACTGTACTTTCTTCACTTATCGATATAACGTTTTTTGTCATAATATCTTTTGCATACATCGATTAACACTCCTCATGGTCATTTTAAATAGGGTCTGAACCTTGTTTGTCCTTAATGGTTATTATTACAAATTATAAAGTATTTCCACTATTATTTCAATGGAACGAAATACTTTAACGATAACTCTCGTGCCTGTAACACTCCCAAAAATCTTGTTCCAGAAGAATATTTCACAAGAGTGATGTTGGAAAAGAGGATTGGAAATATCTCGATTTGGAGTGCCCATCGTAAAAAAAAGAACTTCAGATTATCTCCGAGGTTCTTCATGAAAAATATTAGCTTAACTTTAGATGTTCCTTTAATGCTTCGTTTGTTTTCAACTCTTCATTGATCTTATCTAACGTTGTAGCAGGAATAGTAAAACAAACTCCTTTGG
The DNA here is from genome assembly GCA_031761875.1 of Bacillaceae bacterium IKA-2. Classification (GTDB taxonomy): domain Bacteria; phylum Bacillota; class Bacilli; order Bacillales; family Anaerobacillaceae; genus Anaerobacillus. The sequence goes on from CP134492.1 coordinate 4,385,907, forward strand.
GTGACATCAAAAAGACTTCACCTTTGTTGTTACCTTTCTTAATGGTGTACCCCTCGACTGTAAATAATATCTTCTCATCTGGTCTTGCCATAGCTTAGCCACTCCTTAAGTCGTTATAAATGTTTCCTTATCATTTTTTTAGTTTAACAGAATTTTGGATTCCGTGCCCCTGACACGACAAAAAATGTTCTTTTCGTATTTATAAAACAAATTTCTAAATGCTAAAAAAAGACTTCTCAAAAGTTTGGTCAACTAATGAGAAGCCGCACTATTACTTAAGTTATTAGCAGAGTGTTTGAGGTCAATTACATCATGCGCCCATAAGATGAGAGTGTATAATATCTTTAACGATGTGTACAAAAAGCTTGATATATCAACGTTTTGATAAATTCTGTCTGTAACATCTTTAACAGAATTTTATCATTTTACACTGGATTGCGTTAGCAAAATGTTATCATCTAGAACCAGTTGATAGGTTTAGGATTAAGGTTTTGGAATATATGCTTTGTTTCTGTATATTCTTCCATACCTAGTCTTCCTAGTTCGCGTCCAATACCAGACTGCTTAAATCCACCCCATGGTGCATGTGGGAAGTAAACGTTGAATTCATTAATCCAAACTGTCCCCATGCGCATCTTTGCTACACAACGTTCAGCTTTTGCGATATCGTTTGTCCAAACGCCACCAGCTAGTCCATAGATAGAGTCATTAGCAAGCTTTACTGCTTCCTCTTCTGCACCGAATTTCTCAACCGTGATAACAGGACCAAAAGCTTCATCTTGAACAATGCTCATGTTTGTTGTGCAGTCTGTGAAAATAGTAGGTAGGTAGAAAAATCCTTTTTGTAGTTCTGTATCTTCTGGACGGCTACCACCAACTGCTAATGTAGCACCTTCTTTAATCCCTATTTCTACATACTGTTCTACTTTCGCAAGCTGCTCAGCTGAAATAAGTGGACCCATTTGTGTATCTTCGTCAAATCCGCTTCCTAACTTAAATTTTTTCACTCGCTCAACAAGTGCGTTGACGAACTCATCGTGAATACTTTCTTCTACAATCAGTCTTGTACCAGCGGAACAGATTTGACCGGCATGGAAGAATACCCCGTTTAATGCTTGGTCTACAGCTGTCTCAAAATCAGCATCAGCAAAGATGATGTTAGGGTTTTTGCCACCAAGTTCAAGTGCAAGCTTCTTTACATTAACGCTTGCCGCTTGCATAATTTTCTTCCCAGTAATAAGTCCACCGGTAAAGGAAATAAGATCAACATCAATGTTACTAGATAACTCTGCACCAACTGTGTTACCAGCACCAAGTACTAGGTTAGCAACACCAGCAGGCACTCCCGCCTCTTCCATTAGTTCGAATACTTTAATAGTAGTAAGTGGTGTAATTTCACTTGGTTTCATTATTAAAGTATTTCCAGTTACAAGCGCTGGAGCTAGTTTCCAAGATGCTTGAAGTAATGGATAATTCCACGGTGTAATTTGACCACAAACACCAACTGGTTCGTGAACCACTCTACTAATAGAGTTCGGCACAGGAGAAACAATTAGTTCCCCGCCATTTTTATCTGCAAGCTCTGCATAATAACGAAAGATTCCCGCAATATCATCCATATCTCCACGGCTTTCTTCTACCGTTTTACCTGTATCTAATGACTCTAATCTAGCAAGTTCTTCTTTATCTCTTTCTATTAATTCAGCAATTTTCCTTACGATAGTCCCTCGCTCTGTTGCTGGAGTAGAAGACCATTCTCCGTTATCAAAAGCTTCTCTTGCTGCAGCAATTGCAGCTTTTGCATCGCTTTCGTCACCTTCTGGAACAGTTGCAATAACTTCCTGGTTAAATGGATTAATAATATCACGCGTATTACCTGAGTTTGCCCCCACCCATTCACCATTAATGTATTGCTGGTGTTTTAGCCTCAAATCTATCAACTCCGATTCTTTATAAATTAAGTTTATTAAAAATTTATTTAACTTTCTTAATATGGTAACACGTCTTTTTATGGCTGTCAAAGAGACATTCAAAACATAAAAGTTTAGAAAACATTAAAACTAACTAGAAAGGTTGCGATTACTCTGTTAGTAGACATTTTCTTTTGGTTAAAACCACTTTTTTCCGTTTGACATTTAATCTGAATTCTGTATTATTAAGTTTATGAAGAATATTAAAAAAATATTTAACAATCTTTACTTTATATTAAAGGAGCAACTTTATGAGTGAATCTACTGAAAGATCCAAGATTAAAATAGAAGCAGCAAAAGATAAAGTCATTGGCGCCATCGCAGAGACAATGGATTTATATGGTGTAACACCTGCAGCTGCAAATTTATATGCAACGATGTACTTTAAAGATCAGATGACGCTTGATGAAATGCGTACGGAGCTTGAAATGAGTAAACCAAGTATGAGTACTAGTGTCCGTAAGCTCCAAGAAATAGAAATGGTGAGAAAAACATTTACACGCGGTTCTAGGAAACATACCTATATAGCTGAGAAAAATTTCTTCCGTTCATTTATGGTGTTTTATTGTCAGATGTGGGATCGAGAAGTAAAAATGAACATGGAAACAATTAAGGAAGCACAAGAAGATTTAATAGATGTCATAAAAGATTCCACCAGCACTCCAGAAATTGTTGCCGAGGCGAAGAAATACTATGATCAATTAGAAGAGTCTAAAACATACTATCACTGGTTGGAAGACTTAGTTGCAAGTATAAAAAGCGGTAAAATATTTGAGTTTTTACCTAAAGGTCATCAAGATTAATTTTATATGAAGTTATTTGGTGATTGAATTTCATAATTACCTAACTTGAGCCATTAAGGTAGTCTATAAAAATATAACCATAAATTACCTATAGACTACCTACTATTTGAATGTTTCACTTATCTCTTCTAAGTAAGAGATATATTATTTTTGTATTAACGTTAAATAAATTTTTAACGTATTTAATATATATAACAAAAAAAGGGAGTTTTTCTACATGAATAAATGGAAAAAAGAACTTAGTTTTATCTTTGCGTTGCTAATGGTTGCTGTACTGACAGCATGCGGAAGCAATACTGAGGAAACAAACGGTGAACAAGCAGGTACAGAAACAGAGGTAAGTAATAAAGAAATAACGATTGGTCAAATATTATGGGCTGAAAATATTGCAGTAACAAATATGTGGAAAGCAATTTTAGAAGAAAAAGGTTATCAAGTGAAGTTACCATTATTGGACATGGGTGTTACAATGACGGCTTTAGAAATGGGCGAGGTAGATGTTAGTCTAGAAGTATGGTTACCGGTCCAAGATGCAAATTATCTAAAAAGATATCAAGATGCTGTTAATTTCTCAGAATCTACTTGGTTTGATAATGCAAAAGTAGGTCTTGTTGTTCCAACCTATTTAGAAGAAGTTAATAGTATAGAAGATTTAAATGAACATAAAGAACTATTTAATGGTCAAATTATCGGTTTGGATGCTGGCGCCGGTACGATGGAAGTTGTGGAACAATTAATTGAAGATTATAATCTTGAGTTTGAACTACTGGCAAGCTCTGAACCAGCGATGTTAGGTGCAGTTGGAAATGCAGTAGAAAATGAAGAACCAATCGTGGTACCGCTTTGGAGCCCACACTGGGCATTCTCGACGTATGACTTGAAATTCCTAGAAGATCCGCAAAACATATTCGGTGGTGTAGAAAAAATTCACCATGCTACAAGACTGGGGTTTGAAGAAGATTATCCAGAGGTGAGCGAGTGGTTTAAAAATTGGAAGATGGATGATCAACAAATTGGCCAGCTTATCGAATATGTAGAAAGTGCCGAAGACCCTCTTGATGGGGCTAAAAAATGGATTGAAGAGAATCAAGAATTGATTGCTGAATGGGTAAAATAATGACATAGGTAAGTAGTTAAAAGAAATATAGAAGTTAGTCTCTCATATTTGGAGAGACTAACTTCTTTTGTATTTCAAAACTATTTCTTATAAGTGATATGTACAACTAGTGTAAGTTTAGTGATTACGGCCATTAGAATGTACCACTTCTGTCATGTTTATCAGCAATCGCCACCAAATTTATCGCTTATCGCCAATGCATTTACCCATGTGTACTGTCAGGAGAATACAGATTTACAACTTAAGGATTTTGAAAGATAAAAAAGCTAATCCCACCGTATTTTTAGCGAGGGATTAGGCTTATGATCTTCCATAAACGCCCCTGATTATTGAATAAAAACTAGGCAAAAAATTAATTTTTACATTTAACTTGTGTTACGATTCTCCTTAACCACTCTGTCCGAACAAGGCCTGCCTTCGGACAAGATCACGCTTTTTCCTCTTCACTCTGTCCGAACAAGACCTGCCTTCGGACAAGATCACGCTTTCTCCTCTTCACTCTGTCCGAACAAGGCCTGCCTTCGGACAAGATCACGCTTTTTCCTCTTCACTCTGTCCGAACAAGGCCTGCCTTCGGACAAGATCACGCTTTTTCCTCTTCACTCTGTCCGAACAAGGCGATGTTTTGCTCAAAAAAACTCCTCTACTTATGATAAGGGTCACTGCCTTTAATTTTAAACAATTTTTCCTTCTGATTAATTAGTAATTCAATAATACTTCTTCTACATTATGGCCCGATTGCGGAAGACTGATCTTATTGATTGAAAATCAATCAAATTTGTATGACGAGTATAATATCTTTGATTCCGATAACTATGGTTTTTTATCTTAAATCACCCAGAAGGTATGAAGTGGTAAACAGTCTGTCATTCATTGGTGAAAATAAGTCAAGGATGGTAAATTTCATTGGCCAAATCTAATCAGTTTATTTTCTCGCAGCTACTTTTTATACTTCTCTAGGGATAGCTGGGTCTTAATTTCTAGCAAAAAAAAGAAGGCACTCTTTTCATAAAATGTATGCTTTGACTCGCAAATACATTTTGAAAGAGGCCTTCTTATGAAAGCATTATTTTACTTACCCTTTTATTGTGCCTGCGTCGGCTGGATGTACTCCATGACGGTAGAAGTCGGCATTAATAGGATCCAGTGGTTTACGTCCAAGGATTAGGTCAGCTGCCTTTTCGGCCAACATCAACACCGGTGCATGAATATTACCGTTAGTGACATAAGGCATGGCAGACGCATCGGCCACTCGTACATTGTCGAGCCCATGGACCTTCATCGTTAGTGGATCGACGACAGACATTGGGTCTGAAGCAGGCCCCATTTTTGCCGTGCACGACGGATGAAGCGCAGTCTCGGCATCTTTGGCCACCCAATCCAAAATCTCCTCATCTGTTTGAACGGAATGACTAGGTGAAATTTCTCCTGAATTGTAAGGTGCCATGGCTGGCTGAGACATAATTTCCCTTGAAATTCGTACCGCTTCAACCCACTCACGTCGGTCCTGTTCGGTCGAAAGATAGTTGTAGACCATGCTCGGATGCTCTTTAGGATTTTTTGAACGAATCTTTAATGTTCCTCGAGAATCAGAGTACATAGGTCCGACGTGTACCTGGAATCCGTGAGCAGTATCTGCTTTTTTTCCATCGTACCGTACCGCAACCGGAAGGAAATGGAACATCAAATTTGGGTAATCGACGTCCTCGTTCGAACGAACAAAACCTCCACCTTCGAAATGATTGGTTGCTGCTGGACCTTTTCGTGCGAGCAACCATTGCAAACCAATCCAAGGCATACGCGCTTTATTTAAGTTAGGCTGCTCTGAAACCGGTAACGGACAAGAGTATTGGATATAGGTTTCAAGATGATCCTGAAGGTTTTCACCTACACCAGGAAGGTCAACTACCGGTTTAATGCCAAGTGAGCGCAAGTGCTCCGCATCACCCACACCTGACAATTGAAGTAGCTGCGGCGTATTGATTGCACCGCCAGCGAGTATGACTTCACCTGCATTAACATGATGAGTCTTCCCGTTTCGTTGATATGTCACACCCTTAGCTCGGGTACCTTCGAAATCGATACTTGCAACAAAAGCACGAGTTTTCACAGTCAGGTTCTTACGTTTCATAGCCGGATGAAGATATGCGCGCGAAGCTGACAACCGTCTGCCTTTGTACACATGCTTATCAAACGGACCAAATCCCTCCTGCCGAAAACCGTTTACATCGGGTGTTCGTGAGTAACCAGCCTCGACACCTGCGTCAAAGAAGGCTTGGAATAGAGGATTAGTCGCTGGCCCACGTTCCAATTTAAGAGGACCATTGTGACCACGAAGCTCATCATCTGGTTCCGAAGCTAACGCAGTTTCCAGTCGTTTGAAATATGGGAGACAGTGCGCAAAGTCCCACGTTTCCATACCTGGATCTGCTCCCCAACGTTCATAGTCCAGCGGATTGCCGCGTTGGAAAATCATACCGTTGATTGAGCTCGAACCTCCGAGCACCTTTCCCCGGGCATGCTTGACACGTCGTCCATTCATATAAGGTTCAGGGTCTGATAGGTATTTCCAGTCGTATAAGGAATTCCCGGCGGGGAACGGCAAAGCTGCTGGCATTTGGATTAATAGGTCCCATGAAAAGTCTTTTCGCCCTGCCTCTAAGACAAGAACACTCCGTGTCCCATCTGCACTTAAACGGTCTCCGAGAACAGAACCCGCACTACCGCCACCTATGATAACAAAGTCATATGTTTTATTCATTTTACAGACCTCCTTGGATGTTGAGAATTGAATGTAGTAATCATAACTCTATTAAAAGCATTCATTAAAATTCCTCCTTCAGTTACTAAAACCAGTTAATAGTTGAATGAATTTCATAATACCAATAAATTAGCCACCATCAAGCTACCTGGTGGCACTGAATCTACATTATGAAATTCATTAAGTTTGATAGTTTTTTAATAAAATTTACTTAAACCCATTTAGGGTTGAGCATACGATAAATATGTTTTGTTTCTATTTACTCTTCCAATCTGGATTTTCCTACCTCATGTCAAAGCCAGACTATATCTACCCCAAGGACCTTCGCAGAATAGGGGGTAATGTCTCTTCATCTTTCCGGAACAGGCCTCAACTCATTCCCGGTGAGTTGACATTTTACTACCTTATTAACTTTGTTAAATTTTTATTTAACGTTTTTAATACTTTAAATGTATCACATTATATTTTTTTTGTAAACCGGCGTCTATATTCTTTTGCATATTTCTTACATCCACTCAAAAACAGGAAAAGATAATCTTGGATGGGAGGAAACTACAAGTCATTGCTAGCCCAGCTAAGGTTATTTTTTAGAGAATTTTATGGAGCACCTGGACACACTCACGATACCAAACGGATCGCCTATCATCATGTGAGTAGAAATGAAAAAAGAAGCTTCCCAAAAGTTTTATCAACCTTTGAGAAGCCTCCGTTAAGAAAGAAACTAGGGGGCTTTAAATGAACTATGTTCAACTAATCTAAGAAACAATAAACTTTATTGACGAAAATATGATTGAGGATATAACGGTGGGAGATTTAGCAAACCAAGCTGGCTTTTCCATGTAACATTATTATCGCATTTTCACTAGTTTAGTAGGTATGCCAGTAATGGCATACCTAACGAGACGAAAGCTTCAATTTGCACTTTACGACCTCCAGAATGGCAAAAAAGTGTTGGATACAGTTTTAACATATGGTTACGAAACACCTCATTCATTCAAGCGATAACCCTGCTTTTTGTGACAAATGCAGTATTGAGAAAGGGAGCAAAGCTTTATGAAACGCAACAACCACCGAAGCTTGGGGAATATGGAAGATGTGTCAGTACAAATATGGAAACGGATGTGTTTTCTTACGTGTTGGGTGTTGTGATTATAACTTCAACTTGAAATATGGCTCCTCCTTTTTACTTCCTTCATGCCATTTCAAACCTTTAAATTTGAATCCTAATTTATTCAAGACTTTTTCCGAACCGTGATTATTAGGGTCGATAAAAGCAACTATTTTATCTGACATTAAATAATCCCTTGCGTAATTAAGACATGCAACCGCTGCCTCAGTAGCATAACCTTTCCCCCAATATTTTTTAGCAAAGTGATACATTAATTCCATACACTCGTGATCGTAGGGTGGATTGAACCCACAAACTCCTATTAACTGACTATTTTCTTTTTGAATTACTGCATAGGGGGAATAACCCCTTTCATTTTGAAGATTAATGTAAAACTTCAGAGCCCTTTCCTCCCTTTCTCTATTACCGGCTCCTCCACAGTATTTCATAACGTCTTTATCTCCCCAGACACTCATTAGTGCATCAATATCTTCTTCTTCCAATTTCCTTATAAATAATCGATCTGTCTCAACAATTTTCACTAACGTCACCTCCCGACTATTCTCTACTTTTTATTTATCTACTTTATTTCTCTGCTTCAATACATATTGTTTTAGACTCATCAGAATATGGAGTACCTTATACATCGAATATATATCATAATGTAGTTTTTTAAATACTTTCCGCCTCCCATTCATTTATAATTTTCTTTTCATTATATTACTTTTAAATAGGGTAAAATGATTGGATTTATCGATAAGATAATAGATGCTTACTAGTATTTCTTGGGGACTAATAACCAATACATTAGACTGGCTGGGAGCATTAATGTGTGTGGAAAAAAATTAAAAAATAGTCTTACATAAACATTAGCCAAAATATACTCCTACACTCCCTTCTTTTTTTGCTGTTGCTAAGCAATTTAGTAAAAAATCTGAGATTTGTTTTTTATCCCAAGTTAAGAAATCACTTTCTGACTGGGGATCACCATTATCATATAATTGATTGTAAGTATTTAAGGCCTTTTCCATTTGTTGTTTTGAGAAAGTAGAGCTGCCGCCTGACCCGCTAACTCCTGCATAGTAATTATTTGCTTCTAGTAAACCGTACAATACGGTAGCATTTTGATTCGACATGTTAAAACGTGCATATGCGATTTCCTCTCCTGCTTTATTGAATCCTAAAATATCATGTCCCATAAATGTCCTCCTTAAAATTTATATTTACATACCAGAAATAGTATACAGAGCCTTAGAAAGCTTATAATTATCATAATTAGATTACATGGTTTCCCACTCCTTTCAGCTACTATATTTAACAATTTTTGTTGAAACGGCATGGAAGAAAAAGGGTGTTGTTGTAGAATTGCGTGAAGTTACAATTAGAGGTTGTTACGGTGGCATAATTCATCATTTGCTTTTATTATTTAGGGATTTAAAGTTAACAAGGTTTTAAAAAAAGTAGGTAAAAACTAGAGGTAATACGAGGTATTTTATATAATAATTTCATGAACTGATAAACTTGTCAATAGTTATTAATCTGACAAAATTGGAGTTGCTGTTCCATTTCTTGAGATTCTTAAGAAGTTTATTACCATCCGCGTTTACCCCACTCCCTTATATCTAAGTCACGCAAGAAATAAAAAAAGAGGCTTCCCAAAAGTTCAAAGAACTCATGGAAAACCTCTAACTTTTAAATTTTAGACCATTATTCAAGAAAATGTTACCCGTATGTTACCCCTGGGCTATTTTCAGAGTATATAAAGGTCTATAAACCCCGATGTTACTAGGTTTATGAGCGAATGATTACATCATGCCGCCCATTCCACCCATTCCGCCCATGCCGCCCATATCTGGCATGCCGCCACCGCCGCCTTCTTCAGGCTTATCAGCGATAACTACTTCAGTAGTTAAGAACATTGCAGATACACTTGCTGCGTGTTGTAACGCATAGCGAGTAACTTTGGTAGGGTCAACAATACCAGCTTCAACCATGTTTACCCATTCGCCAGTAGCGGCATTATAACCGATACCTGGTTTTTCGTTCTTTAAGCGCTCGACGATTACTGAGCCTTCAAGACCAGCATTGTGAGCAATTTGACGAACTGGCTCTTCAAGAGCACGTAATACTAGGTTTATTCCTGTTAATTCGTCTCCTTCTGCTTCGATAGATCGAACAGCAGCTATAACGTTTACTAGTGCTGTACCACCACCAGGTACGATACCTTCTTCAACTGCTGCACGAGTAGAGTTAAGTGCATCTTCAATGCGTAGCTTCTTCTCTTTTAGTTCAGTTTCAGTTGCAGCGCCAACTTTAACTACTGCTACTCCACCAGCTAATTTAGCAAGACGCTCTTGAAGCTTTTCTTTATCAAACTCAGAAGTAGTTTCTTCTAATTGTGCTTTGATTTGGTTTATGCGAGCTGCAATCTTAGCAGAATCACCTGAACCTTCAACAATTGTTGTGTTTTCTTTCGTTACAACAACTTTAGTAGCACTACCTAATTGAGTGATCGTTGCAGACTTAAGGTCAAAACCTAAATCTTCAGTAATTACTTCTGCACCTGTTAAAATAGCAAGGTCTTCAAGCATTGACTTACGACGATCGCCAAAACCAGGAGCCTTAACAGCAACAGCGTTAAATGTTCCACGTAACTTGTTTACAACTAGAGTTGCAAGCGCTTCGCCTTCAACATCTTCAGCTACTAATAGGATTGGTTTACCTTGTTGAACAACTTGCTCAAGAACTGGTAAGATTTCTTGAATGCTAGCGATTTTCTTATCAGTAATCAGAATGTATGGATTTTCAAGAACTGCTTCCATTTTTTCTGAATCAGTTACCATGTATGGAGAAGCATAACCACGGTCAAATTGCATACCTTCAACAACTTCTAATTCAGTGAGAAAGCCTTTTGATTCCTCAATTGTAATAACACCATCATTACCAACGCGCTCCATTGCTTCAGCAATTAATTGGCCTACTTCTTCATCAGATGAAGAGATAGCCGCAACTTGTGCAATTGATTCTTTGCTCTCGATTGGCTTTGAAATAGCTTGAAGTTCTTCAACAGCTCTTTTAGTAGCTTTTTCGATACCTTTACGAAGAACCATTGGGTTAGCTCCACTTGTAACGTTCTTTAATCCTTCACGGATCATTGCTTGAGCAAGAACTGTTGCAGTAGTTGTACCATCACCAGCAATATCATTTGTTTTGCTAGCTACTTCAGCAACTAACTTTGCTCCCATGTTTTCAAAAGCATCTTCAAGTTCAATTTCTTTAGCAATTGTTACACCGTCATTTGTAATAAGCGGTGAACCGAATTTCTTTTCTAATACAACATTACGTCCTTTTGGTCCTAATGTTACTTTTACAGCGTTAGCTAAAGCATCAACACCACGTAGCATTGCGCGACGAGCGTCTTCACTAAATTTAATTTCTTTTGCCATTGTTTATTTACCTCCTGATTTTCTATGTAGTAGAAACTTTCCTACTTACTATTTAAAACTAGTCTTTTGTTGGCTATTTCAATAACTTGCTAATCCGTTAAAAAACTTTGGTTATTTTAGGATAGCTAATACGTCGTTTTCACGAAGAATTAAATATTCTTTACCATCGTATTTCACTTCAGTACCCGCATATTTAGCAAAAATGACTTTGTCGTCTGCTTTCACTTCTAGAGCTACGCGCTCACCGCTTTCTAAAATGCGCCCAGACCCTATAGCAATAACACGGCCTTCTTGTGGCTTTTCTTTTGCTGAATCCGGAATAACAATCCCGCTAATAGTTTTTTCTTCAGTTTCGATTTGTTCGATCACAATACGATCACCTAATGGCTTTAACAAAGGAAACAACCTCCCTTAGTGAAATCAATTTTTAGTTATTAGCACTCGAGTGACTTGAGTGCTAACACAGTTATTATAATAATCATTTTGAAGACATTTTGCAAGTATTTTGCATTTTTTTTAGAAAAACTTGGTAAAGTTTCATCTTTAGTGCTGTTGATCCTTATTTTATTCCGACTTTTCACTCAAATAATATTTTTGGATTACTAGAAAATTTATCCTTCATTACTTTAGCCGTTTTGGAGTATATTTATACAGAGTACTTTTATGGATTAGAGAAGGTGGTTCTACCTCGCTTAAGTCTAGTCTTATGTTACAATGATGAAAGTTATTTTAGAAACTTGAATCAAAAAGTTTTACCTTTCTTTTTAAAAAAATTCTTTCCACCATAATAACAAAGTTCTATTCTATCCACCAAGTAATTCAGTTTACCAAAAAGAAGATAAAGGAGCTGTTGTTTTGACGAAAAGATACTGGTTAGTGCTCCTGACGTATATCACAATGCAACTATCAGCTATCATTGGTGTTCCGATTTTAATGTTATTAGGCGTAGCCGAGAATCGAATTCCAGGAGTATGGACATTATTCAGTTTTTCAATTGGCTTTATTGTTATTTTGCTTTTAATAAGAAAAGATATGACCGAACGTCACTTAACTCGTGGGCGAAGTACGCGAAGTCAAGCACTCCTTTGGTCAATTCTTGGGATTTTTATGGCCTTTTCCGCTCAATATCTCGCCGTTCTCATCGAAATGAATGTTTTTGGAATTGAGCCCGGATCTGAAAATACAGAGATGATTGTGGAGCTAGCAAAAGCTACCCCAGCCTTGATCTTGGTTATTGCTGTTATTGGTCCAATATTAGAAGAAATCATTTTTCGAATGATTATTTTCGGAAGTCTTTATAAACGGTTTAACTTTTGGATCGCTGCAGTTATTAGTTCAGTTATTTTTGCAGCTGTTCATTTAGATTTTGAGCACTTACTTGTTTACACATTTATGGGAATTGTTTTTGCTTTCCTATATGTAAAAACAAAACGAATTATTGTGCCAATTATGGCGCATGTTGCCTTAAATAGCTTTGTAATGATTGTTCAAGTTGTTTACGGAGACCGTTTAATGGAACTACAAAAAAAATTAGAAGAGATACAAGGATTTATTGGAGGATTATATTAGATGAAATCACCGCGCCTATGGGGCTATATATACTTATTTATGGGTAGTACCTTTGTATTGTTTGCTATTCAACAGAAAACAAGAACTGGTGATTGGGACTTGTTTACAATTGCTTTAATGGCTATCGCCGCTTATGACTTTATGATTGCAATAAAATACTTAACTTATAAGCCTAAAGAGGGGAAAAATAAGCAAGAGTAGTTACTAACTAGTCGGATTCATGGCAAGCTAACGATTCCAAAACAAAAACCCACCATTTCTAATGAAATCGGTGGGTTTTTACTTTAATTATTTATTATTTCTTGTTTTCTGGATTTGCGTGAGAACCATCGCAATTTCCTTCTGGATTGTTTGTGTGACCGCAAGTACATTTTTTCGCCATTTTCTGCACCTCCTCAAACTTTTAACTTAAACTAGCTTCTTTTTATTATAGATGACTAGTAGGAAAAAAGATAAAAATCTGCTCAAAAATTAGCCAAAAAATGCCACTCTGCAAATGCTAGCTATGAATAAATTAGTTTGCTCTAAACCAGCAACTCCCAATCTTTTAATACTGGCTGATAGCCTTTTTCTTTAATCATTTTTTTTACTTCTGCAAATGAACGCTCATCTGATATGTCAAATTGCGGAGTTCCGGTTCCGGCATCGCACTGCGAATACCCTCCGACTTCTGTACTTGCTCCCGCTGACATTTTTGTGACACCTAAATAAATGAGGTTATCGCGAAATTCTGGGCGTTCTCTTGTTGATAGAGTAATTCCTGATCTCGGTAAAAATAAGCGGAATGCTGTTATTGCTTGAACAAGATGACGATCTTCTACAATCGAAGGCGGTTCATACTCACCGAGATGGGGACGAATTCTTGGTAAAGACAAACTAATATCTGCATCAATATAGCGCGACTGTAAATACTTTGCATGCATAGCAGTGAAAAATGCTTCTTTTCGCCAATCATCAAGGCCAAGGAGCGCACCAATATTAACTTGTCGAATTCCCGCTTCACAACCACGCTCTGGGGTATCCATTCGGTAGCGATAATCACGTTTTGGACCTTTTATATGAACAGATTTATATGCTTCTTCATTATAAACTTCTTGATAAACAACCAAACCATCAACACCCGCATCAACTAATTGCTTGTATTCGTCTGTATCCAGGGGATTGATCTCAATTGCTACTGACGGAAAATACTTCTTTAATACTTTTATTGAATCTGCTATATAGTGAACAGGTGTATGCGTTTTTGACTCACCCGTTAAAACTAAGATGTGTTTTAATCCAGATTCGGCTAACGCTTTAGCTTCTACTTCAATTTCAGCCATCGATAACTTTTTTCGCTCAAAGTGATTGACAACACTAAAGCTACAGTACGTACAATGATTGACACAGTGGTCAGCAATATAGATCGGGTTAAACAATTGTATTGTCTTACCGAAGTGTTGTACTGTTAATTCATGGGATTTTTGAGCCATTTCCTCGATGAAATTTTCCGCCGCTGGTGAAAGCAAAACAAGTAAATCTTCTGGGCTTAACTTACTCTTATTTAATACTCTTTTAACATCTAAATTTGAAAACTCTTGAAAATATTGTTGAAAAGGTAGTTCCTTTAATTTTTCATATTCATAATAAAAGCTCATGAGAAAGCTCCCTTCCATTGACTTTATTTTTGTAAAAATCCTGTTAAAGGTGATGAAGCTCTAGCTTGCTTCGAAACGCCGCCAACACCAGATAAATATGCAGCCCGGCCTGCTTCAACTGCTTTTTTAAAGGCTTCACCCATTGCAATAGGGTCTCCGGCTGTTGCTATTGCTGTATTAACAAGTACAGCATCTGCTCCCATTTCCATCGCTTCACAAGCTTGTGAAGGTTTGCCGATTCCAGCATCAACGATCACCGGCTTTGTACATTCATCAATTAATATTTGAATTAGCTCTTTCATTTTTAAACCTCGGTTGCTTCCAATCGGGGCGCCTAAAGGCATAATTGCTGCTGCACCTACTTCTTCTAATCTTTTGGCAACCATTAAATCTGGACTCATGTAAGGTAGAACAATAAAGCCTTCATTTGCTAAAATTTCTGTTGCTTTAATCGTCTCATAATTATCTGGAAGTAAATATTTTTGGTCAGAGATAACTTCAATTTTTATCCAGTTACCCATCCCAGCCGCGCGAGCAAGTCGCGCAATTCGAACTGCTTCCTCAGCCGTTCTTGCCCCTGATGTGTTTGGTAAAAGGATCATCTCCTTGGGAATATACTGCATAATATTTTCTTGACTTGTTTCAAAATCAACACGTCGCATCGCTACTGTAATAACTTGAGAACCAGAAGAAGCAATTACACCAGAAATTAGAGCATCATCGTGAAACTTTCCCGTTCCAGTTAAAAGGCGACTGTTTAATTCAACCCCGCCAATAGTTAGTAAATCTTTAGCCATTATTTTTCCTCCTATAATATGTTTTCGAAAAAAATCTAGAAAAAGACCGCATCACCCAGATGCGGTCTAAAAGACATATGATTAAAAAATCCACCAACAGTCTTCCCTCCGCTGGTATGATCCAGATCAGGTTCTCACGGTCTGTGACGGAATAGTCATCTTCTCAGCCTAGTCCTCTAGGCTCCCGTAGCTGTGTAACTATGATATTCTTACAAAAATATTATATCATAGTTTAATCTTCTTATAAAAATAAAATGCTTTATAAACTAACTTTTC
Organism: Bacillaceae bacterium IKA-2; assembly: GCA_031761875.1. Lineage (GTDB taxonomy): Bacteria > Bacillota > Bacilli > Bacillales > Anaerobacillaceae > Anaerobacillus. The sequence goes on from CP134492.1 coordinate 4,401,391, forward strand.
CCGACATAACCTACCTTTTTTTCATTTACCAACAGCAGTTTGATGGGCCTCTTACTTGTTAAAATTTAAGCTACTTTTTGAGATTACTTATTCATAAATTATAACTTTTTCACCTCAACTTTTGAATAAAGCTGAGCTGTGCCACCACCAATTGGATCAAACATTGCGTTATTTTCTAATGATTTATCGATAGATAGTAAGCTATTTGCCGAAAATCCAGCGTCACGATTGCGGGCATACATGCCAGTTTCCTTCATAGGCTTAGAAAACTTATAATTGGTATGACCATAATCTTTTGCTGCTCCTGTCCAGTTGTTATCAATTTGGACTGGCTTAGCCCCTGATGCCGTGTGACCAAAGCTCGTGTTAGCACCAACTACTCCAGGACGGATACCTTCAGTAACCTTTACTTCTCCTTCAACTTCTTGATCAGTAGAGGTTATTTTTATTTTATCACCATTTTCTAACCCTCTTGCTTTTGCATCAATCGGGTTCATCCATAGATAGTTTGTAGGTTCAACTTCACGGAGCCATGCATCTGAAATCGTTCGGTTTAAGCCTAAAGCTCGTGCTTTCCAATTCGTCATGATGAGTGGTAATGTCGATGAATACAACTCGCAATCATACGTTTTAATCGCTTCATATTTAGGCACACCTTCGAAAAATTCTCCTGTGAACGAATGTTTCGATCTAGCGGTAATCTCATCATAGAAGTTCGCTTGAGCACCAAATTGGTATTTAATATGCTCTCCATTCTCGCCAACATATTCGCTGCCACCAGCTTCGAAACGACCACCACGATTAAGAACGTAAACGATTTTTGGCCACTCCGCCGGCTTAACTGCTTGTTTCAAGCGCTCAATATCAAAGAACTCTCCTAAAGCAAGTTTTCTAGCTTCCTCAAATATTTTCAATTCCTCAGCGTCCGCATCTGGGACTGGTTCGCCGTCCATCGCAATGTTAGCTGCCATTTTCATGAAATAATCTTCACTTTTATGAAGTGCACTTCCATCTGCAAATGCATTTTCACCAACACCAGGAAGATTCATCTTTTTAGCAATATCGATCATAACGTCAATAACATCTCTTGACTCAGGTACAACTCTTGTAACCGGCTGCATCAACGTACTAATTTTCAACGTCATATTTGGATGAATATCCTCTTGTCCATATCTCTCTAAATAAGTTAAATCAGGTAAAATATAATCGGAGCATTCTCCACCTTCACTTACTAAAATATCTAGAACGACAAGTAAAGGAATTTTTGATTGATCTTTCAAAGTTTCTTCAGCTTGTAATCCAGCAGGGAATGAGAGAATTGGGTTCATTCTGTAAATAAACATTGCTTTTAACGGATAGGGATAACCAGCATCAGCACTTGGGATTAATTCGTGACATGAGTTACCAGAAGCGCCGAACCAAGGGCGAATGGCTGGATAACCTCCATCTCGTTCAAATACTGTACTTTGTTCATAATTTGATTGCTTTCTTGTAATTGGAATACCCCATGCATTATTTGCGTTTGGAACTGTATCTAAATCGTAAGCACCATTAAATGCAGCGTATTTAGCTCCACCTGTTAGGCTTCCACCTTTCCAGTCATAGTTACCAATTAAGTGGTTTAAGATGTTCCAACCTCTAGTGCTATAGTAGCCATTTGTATGCATTGCTTTTCCGCGATAACCCCAAGCAACTGCTTTCTTACCGTGGGAAGTAAACTCATGACCTACTTTTGCGATATCTGCTACTGAAATACCCGTTATTTTTGCGTATTCCTCCATAGACATCTTCATTACTTCTTCTTTATAAAGTGTGAATGATGACTTTACCCGGATACCGTTAATAGTTGTGTCTACTTCTATATCAGCATGGTCTACTTCAGTAAATGAACGAGCTTCACCATTTGCAAAAACAACAAATGCATCCTCTTCGTCGATACCTAGATCTTTGGTACGGAGTTTTTGGCGACGAGGATCATCCATGTTTACTAGATGAGTCGAGTCACTCCAAGTCGGCTCGTTATCTTTTTCTGCTGCTTTTTTATTAGTATTTAATAAATATTTTTTATCATAGCGTTCATTTTCAACAATCCAACGTCCGATTGCTAATGCTAATGCTCCGTCAGCTCCTGGAATGACAGGTAACCACATGTCAGCTTTTTCAGCAGTTTTACTTAATCTTGGCTCTACTACTGCCATTTTCATGCCACGTTCTTTTGCATTCGTAATAATTGGTGCAAACCATGTTGGCCCACGCGCACCTACTAATGGGTTCGTACCAACAATGATCATGAATTCAGCGTACTCCATGTCTGCGTACATTCTTCGTTTTGGAGGTGTAAACGACCTCGCATTCCCCACAACCGAATTTACCCCACAAACTCCACCGTGGTCATCAAAGTTAACACTGCCGAGCGTTTTCTTCCAAAATCTTGTATCCATGAAGTAGCGGCGATCTCCACCAAGACCTGCAATTTGGTTAGCTTTAGGACCGAAATCTGGGTGCTTAGTATCTATTAATACATCTTTATATTTTTTATCAAATTCAGCTTGCGTCATTTCGTTACTGTTAACCTGTTCCCAATCAGCCATGACTTTTTCTTCTTCGACATAAGCCCAAATATCTTTTAAACCTGGTGTCCCTAAGTCGCTACTTCCCTCTGTAATTTCCGTAATAGCCTGATCCCAACTAATGCTTTGCCACTTTCCGCTACCGCGTGGTCCAACACGCTTTAAAGGGGTTTTAACACGTAATGCATCATATGCCGTTTGGATACCAGCTTGCCCTTTTAAACATGTTCGCCCACCACGCAGACCGCGCCCTCCTACTGCGACGCTTCCACCACCTAAAGCCGCTAATGCTGCTGGTTTTGCATAGTCAACCGGACCATATGGTTTTGTCGTTAATGGACTGTAAGGATTACCGGAAATTTTCCTAATCATTGACGTACAACCACCATCAAGCTGTCCTTCTTTTACGTGGACTTTAATTGTACAAAATGTATTACATTGCTCACATGTCGTATAAATTACGTTTTTTGCTGAATAATCCTCAAAGCTTGTGCCAATTCCATGTTCTGTATCTGCCCAGACATTTCCACCTGTAATTTGTCTCATCGGACTTCCAAAGAACGGCGAAGCTAACGCCATTGCCCCTAAAATTCCAGCACCTTTCACAAATGAACGTCTTGTTACTTTTTTATCAACTGTTTGCTTACTCATGCTCGATCACCTCTTCGTCATTGACTTCTAATGGTAAAAGTTTTGCTCCTATCGAATATAAAAACAACCCAATCGCAACGACACCTAACGAACTTAACCACTCAACTAAATTAGGGGCATAATAACCTTGTGGCATCCCTTTTAGTTGATGAATAATCTGTGTTGGCACAACGATGTTAAACCGAACCCCAATGATCCCAATAACAATACATATTGCGGCAACCGTTAACGCTGTAACCGAATTACGAAGTCGTTTATTTGCGACGATATAAATTGGTACTACAGCACCGAGAAATAACTGTACTCCCCAGAACGACCATGCATATGGGCCTGTAAACATGACTGATAAAATTGCCATTTTTTCTGGTTTATTATTTAATCCAGCTACTAAGAATTCATAAAACTCTAAGGTTAGATCAATCGCTAAGAAACCAATCATTAGCATTGCGAGACCTTGGATCATTCCTAGTTCAACCTCAAGTCCTCGTGCTTTACGCTGAATAACATACATCGCAAGCAGTAAAGCTGTTCCCGATACAAGCGCCGATACAACGAAGATGATCGGAAATAGTGGTGAAGCCCAGTACGGCTGAGCTGTAACAGCGGCAAATAATGTTCCTGTTCCACCATGAACACCGATGATCGCAATTGGTATTCCGATAATTCCTAAAATTTTCATCCAGCTGTGGTCTTTTTTAATGGCTATATCAGAAATATCGTTACTCCCTAGCGTTAAAAAGCTTGCTAGCTTATTTTTAAATAAATTTCCTGATCTTGCTAATAGATTTAAATCTTTACGCATTGCAAACCAAAGCTCAGTTGCTAACAACACCATGTAAATTAAATAAAACCGTACTTCCCAAGAGAGGATCGACATCACATTCCAATTTATCAACGTATTTGTCGCTCGCTCAATTCTCCCTAAATCAAGAGCAATAAACATTAAGGCGACAACCATACAAATTAACGCTGTAAACAAAGCAAATCTACCTACTTTTTCATACTGGACCATCCCAAAAACGAAAATTAACGTCGATAGGAGGAATGCTCCGGCACTCAAGCCAACAAAGAAAATATAAAAAGCTACCCATGCTCCCCAAGGAACGAAATTAGTTAAATTCGTTACGGCTAATCCTTCAACTAAACGGTAGCCAATTGCTGCTCCACCAACGACCATGGCGACGATAAGAAATACCATCCATGATTTATACCTTAATGCTACATTTACATTTGGGTTTGTTTCTTCTTCATATTTTAATTCACTTTGATTCATAGCCATTTTTCACTTCCCCCTCCTAACGCAAGTAATAAACTCTTGGTTCTGTGCCATATTCCTCTTTCATCCGGAACGCCCTAGCTTCTGACGCCATCTTTGAAACAACACTATTTGGATCGTTTAAATCCCCAAAATAACGAGCATCACCAACACAAGTTTCAACACAAGCTGGTTCTTCACCACGCTGGAGACGATGGAAACAAAATGTACATTTACGTACGGTACCAATTGGCGAATGGCCTTTCTTTCTTTCACCGCGATCCATACCATGATCAGGAGCAGTCATTGCACCATACCCGAGCATTTCACCTTCATATGAGTCTCCGAAATCAAACGACCTCGCTCCATAAGGACAAGCAACCATACAATAACGACAGCCAATACAGCGATCGTTATCTTGAACAACAATTCCATCTCCTGATTTGTATGTGGCGCGAACCGGACAAACTGTCACACATGGAGGTTTGTCACATTGCATACAAGGTCTTGGCGTGTTCGTTCTACTTACATTAGGAAATATACCTTTTTCTTCAACTAGGACGACATTATAAGAAATACCTGGTGGCGTTAAATTTTCCGCTTTACACGATACTGTACACGTATCACAACCGACGCATTTTCTTAAATCAATGACCATCCCCCATTTCGGGCCGTCTTTTGTTTCTTCAATTCCTGCTAACTCCATTTTCTTGCCAAACTCTTTTTGGACCATGCCTTGATATTTCCGAACAAAGTCCTCTTCATTCATTTCTGCTCGAGAAAGTCGTCTTGCATCTTCTGCCATATTCATTCCGAGCGTTGTACTATATTTCGATGCCTCTAAGGCTTTTTTAGCAACGTTGGTAAATTGATTTAATAATCGATCACTCATTGTTTATTCCCCTCCTCTTGATCATTTCTTATCTTCACTATTATCATCGCTTTTATCTTCCGCAATCTCTCTAGCAGATTTTTTAAATTCTTTTAATGTGTCACCAATTGCTCTCCCCATTTCAGGAAGTTTCTTTGGACCAAAAATGATTAACGCGATCACCAAAATTAAAATAAGACCAGGAATACCAATATTCGTTAGCATGATTTATTCCCCCCTTTCTTGAATTTATAGCTATACCTTTTAATAATGCAACATCCGTGCCAATTTTTATTTCAAATATTTAGTTTTCGATTTTCAGCAAAGAAAAATCGCTATTTAAAGGCTTAAAAAAAATTTAAACACAAAAAAAAGCTGACAAAGAAAGTAAAGGCTCCTTTGTCAGCTTTAATGATCCTGCCATCTTGACAGTTTACTCTGCCATTTTGACATGGTATTTATTGTTCAAGGTTCTTATTCTCTAATTGATATTGTTCAATTTTACGATATATATTTCGGACACTTACTCCTAACAATTCAGCAGTTACGGTTTTATTCCAACCAGTTTCTTCTAATGTAGCTTTTAAGTGCAGTTTTTCTATTTCCGCTAATGTCTTCGTTCCAACTTCACTCGTTTGCTCAACAATCGATATTGGCAACATTAAATCAATCGGTTTCACTATTTTTTCTTTCGATAATAAAAATCCTCGTTCTAGAATATGAAAAAGTTCACGGACGTTTCCAGGAAAATCATATTTCTTTAAGCTCTCAAATGCTTCTTTGGAAAGTTCCTTTCCCTGCCACTGCTTTTTTTGTTTCAAAAAATAGTTTATTAGCGCTGAAAGATCTTCTTTTCGATCTCTAAGTGGTGGAACAACAAGCTTTACAACGTGAAGTCGATAATAAAGGTCTTCACGGAAGCGCTCTTCCTTCACTTCCTTCTCCATATCACGGTTTGTAGCTGCAACAACACGAACATTAACTTTACGAAGTTTCACATCACCTACTCGTCGTAGTTCTCCTGATTCTAGAAACCGTAATAATTTAATTTGTAATGGCAGTGGCATGTCTCCCAACTCATCTAAAAATAACGTGCCACCATTAGCTACTTCCACAAGCCCCTTTTTTTCTTTCTGTGCTCCAGTAAATGCGCCTTTGACATGTCCGAATAACTCACTCTCTAATAGTTGCTCTGATAGCGCACCAGAATTAATTGCGACAAATGGAGCACTTTTTCTTTCGCTCCATTCGTGCAACGCTTTCGCAAACAACTCTTTACCAGTCCCTGTTTCTCCTTGGATCAAAATCGGAATATCACTATTTGCTACTTGCTTAGTAAGTTCAATAACTGCTTTAATTTGGTGGCTTTCTCCAATAATCTTGACACCTTGGTCATCCTTCGAAATCAGACGCTTCATTTTTTCATTTTCTTCTTTTAAACTCTTTTTTTCAACTGCTTTCAAGAGAATCATCTCAAGCTCTGTCAGTTTATATGGCTTCGATAAATAGTCATATGCGCCTAATTTCATTGCTTCAATAGCAGTATCGATCGTACCATGTCCGGTTAGCATAATTACTTCTATATCTGATTGGAGTTTTTTAGATTCAGCTAGTAGCTCTAAACCATCCATTGCTTCCATCCGAATATCAAAAATCCCGACATCAAATAGTTCCTCTTCTAATAAAACAAGCGCTTCCTCAGCAGATGTAGCTCCTCTCGCCTCAAACCCTTTTCGTATTAGGCGCTGAACAAGTAACTCGAGTAAGTCTACTTCATCATCTACAACGAGAACTTTTATTTCCGACATTGATGATCACTCCTTGCTTTATAAGTGCAGTTTAATAGTTAGTTTCAATTAACAATCCATTTCACCCAACAGGTAAATCAATCGTAACAACTGTGCCTTTCCCTTTTTCACTTGTAATCGTTAGCGTGCCTCCAAATTGTTTGATAATTCCGTAACATACAGACAAACCAAGTCCCGTTCCTTTCCCTACTGGTTTAGACGTATAAAATGGATCAAAAACCTTTTGGATATTTTCTTTTTCAATACCAACACCCGTATCTTTAATTAAGACTACTACTTGCTTTTCTGCTTCTAAATAACTGCTTTCAATGGTGATCGTCCCACTATTCTCTTCGATTGCATCGACTGCATTATTAACGACATTAACAATAACTTGCATGAGATTTAAGGCATCTCCAAAAACGGCTGGCACTTGTGTAAGTTGCAGTTGAATATCGCCTTTAGTAATCGCATGTTTTATTAGTTCAATACTCTTCTCTATCGTTTCATTAACATCAACACTTTGTTTCACCCAATCTGACTTTCTGGAAAAATTTAATAAATTACTCGTAATTGTTTTACAACGATCGGTATTTTCATTGATCGTTTTTAAATAGCGCCTAATTTCTTGCTCTTGTAAATCTGGTTCTTCATCAATACGATCTAGGAGATCCTCAGCGTATACCTTAATTGTCGCAAGCGGATTGTTTACTTCATGAGCAAAGCTAGATGCCATTAGTCCTAGCGCACTTAACTTATCCGTTTGAATAAGTACTTCTTCCATCTCTTTTTGATCTGTAATATCCTCAATTAAAATTAGCGATTCTTTCGTCTCGTTTGAAGAATGCTTTAAAGGGTAGACACGATGACGGAATATCCGCTTTTCGCCGTATTTATTCTGCTTCATCACCGTTTCATCATATTCTTCGTTTATTCCAGGACAGCCCGAGCACTTAGTCTTGTCATCACAAAACATATCATAGCAAGGAATTCCCACTTCAACATTTAACCATTCTTTTAAAGTCGGATTTACCCAGACTACCGTGTTATCAGATCTCATTACCGCAAGACCTGCTCTTAAACTGTTGACGATGATGTCTAATCGCTCTTTTTCTTGTAACAGTTTATTTGACTTTTCTTCAATTTCTTTACTCATTTCATTAAAAGCAATCGACAAATCACCTAGCTCGTCCTGTCGAATTATCTTCACTTTTTTCGGCCATTTCCCCTTTTTCAAATGGGTCATCGCTCTCTGAAGCACTTCAATTGGTTTTACAAAATAAAGCCCCGCATAAATGCTAAGGATACTAACAAATAAGATAATAACAACTGCCACCAAAATTCCCTTTTTGAGCATTTCATACATAGGCGATAGCAGTTCCTGCTTTGTTTGCTCTAAGACAAGATTCCACTGTAAATCTTCAATTTCTGTCGTTGCTTGAACAACTTCTTCCGACGATGATTGCGTTCTTTGACTCCATAGCTGTGTATAATCTTGGTGAGCAATAATTTGCTTTTTCTGGTCAACTAAATACACATAACCAGGTTCATTTAACTGGTAAGATGAAATTTCGCCAATGATCTTTTGTAAGTGTAACGTTACACCGATTGCAGCCTTGGAGTTTTCTCGATTGTCTGTCATAACAGGGGTCACCAACTTCATAATTGGCTGTCCAAACAGATTAAATTCGACTTCTCCAAATACACGATTCGTTGTAGCTAATTGGTCTAGCATACCGGTAGTTATCCACGATGATTCTTTTTCGACATTATTTAAGTCATAACGGGAGATTTTAGAAGATAGCTGACCAAACTCATTTAAAATAACAACTTCTTCGATAGAGTGATTTTGTCGTAAAAAATCATAAAGCAATCCTCTTTGCTTCTCTAAATCATAAACCACTGAAAGCATTTCCATTCTTTGAAACGTTTGCTCCATTTCAATACTAATTTGGTTAGCTAAATTTTCAATTTTTAACATTTGCCTTTCATCAATTCTTATTTCTAATTCTGCTTTCACTTGCAGCAAATAGTATGTCGACATCAGGATCAAGGGTAGCGTCGACATAATTAAGCCAAACACCAAAACTTGATTTCTAATTCTAAACTTTGTGGGAAGTCTCATTAACGTTCACTCCCCCTTTCGTATTTCTCCGCAAGTTTGCTAATATCTTGATTAACGTCGATTGCCAAAGTCTTTCTTACTTCCTCATTAATAATAAATCTGATTGAATCTGGAAGCTCTACTGGGAGATCACTAGCTTCATTTCCTTGCAAAATTAAACTTACATGCCTAGCCGCTTGGTATCCTTGATCAAAGAACATTGAACCATAAGAAAACAGGTAGCCTGCTTCGACTTCATACTCGTATATTCCCATTGTTGGAACATTTTTTCTGAGCGCAAGTGCTGAGATTTCTTCTGCTACCAACTCAACTTGATAACTAGGTAACGTAAGAATCCCGTCTCTATTTATAAGTTTAGCCTCAAGTTGTTTCAATGCCCCTGTTCTATTTAAATCAACTTCAATAATATCGACATTCATTTTTAAAGCAGCTTCATGGACAATGTCTAAACTCATCTCACTAATATCAACGCCTCCACTATAGATAACATAGACTCTTTCCATATTAGGAACTAATTCTGTAAACATTTCTAACCGCTTTGAAGATAAATTCATATGAAAATTATTAACACCTGTAAAATATGATCCTGGTGATTTATACTCTTTAATTAACCCTAATTCATATGGCCCGGCGATTCCTACAAAAACTGTTGGAATAAACGTTTGGATTTTTTTCATATTTTTTTCCAAAACTTGAGTCTCGATACCACCTAAGCTAACTATTAAATCTGGCTTCTTTTTCAGAAGATCTTGCGCTAACTCATCTAACTTACTCACATCATCGCCTGCATCCTCGACAATAAATTCGATTGAATCTAGTTGATATCCCAACTTCTCTAAACCACTTTCCATCCCATCGAGCTTTATTAGACGATTTTCCCCTGTCATTAATACGCCAATCTTGTAAGAAGATTTCTCTAAATCTTCTAAAGACAAAATTAATACTATTACTATCGCTATAAATGTAATTAAGCCACTGATTCCAATAATAAACTTATTCATGATCTCACCTCAGTTGGTTATTAATTTTTTTCCATACCTCATCATCTGCACTATGGTTAACCTACTCTAATTAACACCGAATAAACTAAAAAAATCAACACTTATACAGTAAGTGTTGATTTTTCCTCTTGTTTTTTGGTTTCTTTCCCTAGTAACCAGCCAAATGGGATTGTCAGAAATGCGATCAAACCAAGAATAAGAAAACCTTCATTAATCGCCTGAAGACTGGCTTCTTCCATTGATTCGACAACTGTAAACACTTGCACTTTACGAACCTCATAATAAATTGATATAAAAACAATTCCTAACGCTGAACTCATTTGTCTCATAACATTATTGATAGCTGAACCCCTTGAAATAAACTGATCTGGGATCGCGTTCATTCCAGCTGTCTGGGCAGGCATTGTTGAAAATCCTTGGCCCATACCACGAATTGCCATTAAGACAAAAATGGCAACAAGTGATGTTTCAGTTGTCAGAAAACCTAGCGAAATTGTTGCTATTGCTGTCGCTGCTAAACCAATTGTTACGACAAGTAATGGCCCTTTACGATCAAGAATTCTACCACCAATCGTCATAAAAATGCCAGTAAAAAGTGCTGCAGGAAGAAAAATCAATCCTGTTACAATTGCTCCTAAACCATAGACATGCTGAATTAGTAGAGGGATCAGAAAAATACCACCAAATAACGCTAAGGAAGTTGAGACAGCTATCCAAACGCTATACGTATATGCTTTATTTTTAAAAATTGATAGGTCAAGAAGTGGCTGTTTGATCCTATTCTCAATTTTGACGAATATAAATACGGAGAAAAGCCCCAATATAATTAAACTGATATTAAGAGGTTCTGTTAAATTGGCTAATGTCGAAACTCTTGCTAAAGCAAAAAGTATTGAACCTACACCTAAAGTTATTGTTAAGAAGCCCCACTTATCAAAAGTTATCCCTTGTACTTGATTTGAATTCTTTAAATACATAACTCCAAAGATTAGTCCTAATAATCCTGTCGGCACATTAACCAAAAATAACCACTGCCAACTACCCATTTCGATAATAAATCCACCAATGGTAGGGCCAATAGTCGGTGCCATCATTGCTGCAATTCCCCAAATGCCTGTGGCAAGTCCTCGCTCATGCCTGGGGAAAACTTCAAAAATAAGCGCCATTGAAAGAGGCATCATAATTCCCCCAGCAACTCCTTGTATCCCCCGGAAGAAAACAAGCGATTTTAAATCCCATGAAAATGAGCCTAATAATGAACCGCTTATAAAAATAAGTAAACCAATTACATACAATTTTTTCTTCCCAAATTTATCTCCCAGATAACCCGTTAACGGCATTGTAATTCCCATTGTCACCATAAATATAGTTATAACCCAACCTGTTGAAACAGCATCCGTATTAAACACCGTCATCAAGTGAGGTACTGCTGGGTTTAACATACTATTATTTAAAATAATTGTAAAAGTTCCTAATAAGACGGCTATTACTACAAGCCACTTTTCTTGAAATATTTTTCTCACGAAAATTCCTCGTTTCTCGAAATAATTTCAATCCTAACTATATCACGATATCCGAAATATTAGAATGGAAAATATCTTCGGACAAAGTAACCTTAGCCAAATACAAAAAGATTATCACCCAATTTAGGTGATAATCTTTTTGCTATTTAAAAAAAGATAAGAACTATACCCTATTAACTAACTGATCAAATTACTTTGGATAGTGCTTTAAAAAATAAATTAATGACTGAAGCTCGACTGATAAATCAATGTGATGCACTCTGACATTATTAGGTACTGATAATCTAGCTGGAGTAAAATTTAAAATTCCATTTACGCCATTTTTAACCAGACGATCGGCTACATTTTGAGCAACTGCTGAAGGTACTGTTAAAATTGCTACTGATACATCTTTATCTATTTTTTTCTCTAGATCATCTAGGTGAAAAATGGGTACATCGCCAATTTCCGTTCCAACTTTACTCTTGTCGACATCAAATGCCATTCCGATCCTGGTACTATTATTTTTGGAAAAATTATAGTGCAAAAATGCTGTTCCTAAATTACCAACACCAATTAATGTTACTTTTGTCGTCTCATCTTGATCTAACGTTTCCCGGAAAAAAGATAATAGGTAATTTACGTTGTAACCGTAGCCTTTTTTCCCTAATGCACCAAAATAAGAAAAATCTCTTCGAATCGTTGCTGAATCTACTTTAACTGCTTCACTTAACTCCGATGATGAAACTCGGTGCTTACCTGATGCTTGTAAGTTTTCTAAAAACCGATAATACAAAGGTAATCGTTTAGCAGTCGCTTGAGGTATTTTTGCTTGATCGATATTCATACTCCGCCTCCTCCCTGCAACTTCTTAAAAAAAGACAAAACTAAAACTGTGGGAGAAAAAACCACCTATCTATTCCAAATGCTTTATTTCTTACAGCGGTAACCAGACTGTCTGTATACCATTTCACAAGTATTAGCCCAGCAATTTTTCCTTTTATTGAGGACAAATAACTTTTAATCTAATTCTTTTTCTCTTCTAAAGTCGCCACTTTTTCCACCTGTTTTTTCAACTAAATATGTAGGTCCAATAACCATTCCCTTATCAACAGCTTTACACATATCATAAACCGTTAGAGCAACAGCACTAGCTGCTGTTAAAGCCTCCATTTCAACTCCTGTACTACCTTTTGTTTTAACTTCCACATAAATTTTAAGCAGATAAGCGTCTACCTTTTCGGACCAAGCAAACGTTACATCAACGCCTGTTAGTGAAAGTGGATGACACATCGGGATCCAATCAGCAGTTCTTTTAGCAGCCATAATCCCCGCTATTTGCGCTACTCCTAAAACATCACCTTTACCCATTGTACCTTCTTTAATCTTTCCATAAATCTCACTATTAACTTCTACACTTGTTCGTGCTAAAGCAGTTCTAACAGTTTCATTTTTTTCTGAAATATCTACCATTTTTGCGCGACCTTGTTTATTAAAGTGTGTAAACGCTGACATAGATAATGTCCCCTCTCCATTCATCACAGATATATTGTACACTATTATCTAAAATTTGTAACCGTTTCAAAAGTTGTCATGCAAATAAAATATAATTAACTTTTTTATTTTTTGATAAAAATACTTTTGTTTTATTGCGTGTCGCTATTGGCTTACGTTACACTATCGTTAGGATTATAAATGACTTCAAGTCACATTGCCACTCTATGTTAGGATGATTAAAATGATCTTTTTACAATGCGTTCAATTAACAAAAAACTTTGGTGCTGAAACAATATTATCGAATATAAAACTAGAAGTCCAATCGAAAGATCGTGTTGCGATTGTTGGAAGAAATGGTGCCGGAAAGTCAACACTGCTAAAAATTATTGCTGGGAAGCTCTCTTTTAATTCTGGTGATGTTATTATTCCTAAAGGTATTACCATGGGATACTTAGCCCAAGATACTGGATTAGAATCTGGTCGCTCTATTTGGGATGAGATGTTATCGGTTTTTCAACCTCTTATCGAAATGGAAAAAGAGATACGTGGATTGGAGGCAAAAATGTCTGATCCTGCTTTTATAGATAATGAAACAAGTTATCAAAAGCTGCTTTCTGAATACGATCTTCTTTCAGAAAGTTTTAAACAAAAGGGCGGCTATAAATATGAAGCTGATATTCGTGGTATTTTATCTGCCCTACACTTTTCTGATAAAGATTACACAGCAACAATCTCAACATTGAGTGGCGGCCAAAAAACTCGACTAGCCTTAGGCAAATTGTTATTAACTCGACCTAATTTGTTAATTCTCGATGAACCGACAAATCATTTAGACTTAGAAACACTTTCATGGCTAGAACAATATTTGCTCCATTATGAAGGTGCAATTATCATTGTTTCTCACGACCGTTATTTTTTAGATAAGGTTTCAACAATTGTTTACGAAGTTTCACGCACGAAGACGACGAAATTCACAGGAAACTATAGTTATTACTTAGATGAAAAAGCAAAAAGCTTTGAACTTGAAATGAAACAATACGAAAAGCAACAAGGTGAAGTTGAAAAACTGCAAACATTCATTGAAAAAAATCTCGTTCGAGCTTCTACTACAAAAAGAGCCCAAAGCAGACGTAAACAGCTAGAGCGAATGGACCTACTTGGTCGACCTCAAGGCGATGAGAAAAAGGCCAATTTTTCATTTCAGATTAAAAAGCAAACAGGAAACGATGTTTTAAGAACTGACCAACTCTCTGGCGGTTATACCGCTTCAAAGCCACTATTTGAAAATGTTGATTTAGCGATTAACCGTTCAGAAAGTATCGCCCTTCTTGGTCCAAACGGCATCGGAAAATCTACCTTATTAAAAATTATTGTAAAACAACTTGATGCATTAGCAGGAACCATTAAATATGGAAGTAACGTCCATATCGGTTATTATGATCAAGAACAAGCTAAGCTTCATTCAAACAAACAAGTCTTGCATGAACTATGGGATGATTATCCGTTAACACCTGAAAAAGAAATTCGGACTATTTTAGGGAATTTTTTGTTCAGTGGTGATGATGTGCTCAAAAATATTTCTGACTTGAGTGGTGGAGAAAAGGCTAGGGTTGCTTTAGCAAAACTAATGATGCAAAAATCAAATTTTCTTATCTTAGATGAGCCAACCAACCATCTCGATTTAGATAGTAAGGAAATTCTTGAAAATGCTCTATTAGATTATCCAGGCACACTATTATTCGTCTCTCATGATCGTTATTTTGTCAATCGGATGGCAACTCGGGTTGTAGAAATGACCAAAGAAAAACTTATTGATTACATCGGCGATTACGACTACTACATGATGAAAAAACAAGAAAATATCGAACGGCAACGCCTTAAAGATATTGAGGAAGAACCTATTTTGCAACAAGATGATCAATCAAGTAAGCAAACTTTTTTACAAGACAAAGATGCAAAAAGAAAAGAGCGGCAGCGTTTAAGGCAGCTTGAAGAAACCGAAGAGCTGATTGAAAAAGTTGAGCTTTCTATAGCTGATAAGGAAGCTTCCCTTTGTGATCCAGAAGTTTTTCAAGACCACACTCGTGTCAGCCAATTAAACAACGAAATTGAACAGCAAAAAAGCGAATTAGAACAGCTATTGGAAGAATGGAGCAAATTAGAAGAATAGTAAGAAAAGCGCAAGGCGCCCACCTATCGGCGAAAAAAACTGGAAGGCCTGTACGTAGCGGTCAGCTCTTAGACCGACCGCAAGTGCAGGACTGAAGTGTTCGAGCCGATGGCACCTGGAGCTAGACAGATTTCTAATTAACAACGTATATACTTTCTTACCTTTTAAAAATGTTGAGCTTGAGTCTGTATCTCAAGCTCAACTTTTCTTTAGTTACCACTTTCTCCTTTTAATTTAATCCGCTAATGCCCAATAATAACTAGCGCAAACGATAATAAACATCGAAGTCGCTGCAGCAACTACTCCTGAATCATTTAAGAGGAGTAGTGCTATCGATGTTAAAACTCCTGTTTGAATTAACAGTCGCTTTGTTTTATCTTGTACAATGGCTTTCCCACGCCATAAATATACGCCAATCAAAAGATATGTGGTAACGAATAGCTGTGTCCAATTACTAAAGCGGAAGATTTTCCAATTCATTGCTAATTTTCGTTTGATTGTATCTGTGATATAGACCAAATCGCCTTGAAAAAGCTTCGTAAAAGCATATCCAATGTGAGATTCATTGCCATTTAGTTGCGCTAGAAATAAAATCGCTACAACAGCTGATATTAATAGCCCGAACAAAATCAGCAGAGTTTTCCAGCGTAAATTAGGGAAGAAGTTTCGATAGGAAAAAAATCCGAACATAACCCCTGCCGAGATTGTCGCCCCAGCATTTGCGCCTAAATTGGCTGAACTTAATAAAGTGATCATCGCTATACTTATGGTCGCTAAAACTATCCATCTTCGCATAATTGTAGTTTCTAATAAAAGTAATCCTGAGATTAAATAGACACCCGCAAACTCATTTCCAATCCCGTAGTATCTAGCTCCAATTATCGGATCATAACCTAAATATGATCGTTGCATAAAAAAATTACCAAGTAATAAATCCACCGTTATCATTGTAAAAAGTGCGCTACAAAGGATAAAAACAGCTTTCTTTGGTATGTATTTTACAACAAAGTATCCTGTTAAGAAGCTACAAATGTTCAATAATATCAAATAGCTAGGTGGATTTATATAAAGTAACAAATACGGAGTTACTAATAACCACATTGGCGAACTAATTCCACTGATCAATAAGACCTTTGCTATATGTTTCCAAGCTGTTTTTTTACTTTTAATGACAATTATTAAACTGACAAGTACTAGTAAAATCACTAGTAACGTAATATAGCTAGACAAAACAAGGTTACGTGTCTTAAAGACCTGGAACATAAAATTTATATTTGTTAAAGCTTCTTCTAAAACTGGGTTATCGACTTTCTTTTTTAGCAGAGGCTTTCCAAAAAATCGGTTGTCGTTTTTCTCGTCTATGTCATAAAAAGCTAAAATTGTCGGCACAATATCTAAATTACTAACAAGGAAACGTTGCCTAGTAGTTTCCGATTCTAAATAAAACGATTCATTAACTAGATCTCCATCCCAAGAAAATATCGGTGCTAGCATTTCTTTATTTTGGTATGCGTCGTTATGAACACTTGGGGATAACAATAGTAACTGCTGTGAATAACCTTCCTTTAAAATTTTATCCACAGAAGACTCTAATCTTAATAAAGTTCGTTCATATTGTTCGTGATAATAATCAGGAGTCATATTTACTTTTTGTTTCATTAATCTTGCTAGATCTCCCCACTCGATAACCGTAAACGAATTTCCTACTCGATCATTAATTACCGATAATAGACTGATTATTTTATCGGTATCCATTACTAAGCCTGCCGCTGCACCAACTTCTTTAGACGTTGCCTCAAGCAAGACACCCTCTGTTAAGCCATCTTGATCCATAGTTAAAAGTGAACCGTAACGAATTTTCTCTTCGCCAAAGTCACTATTTCCAATAACAAATCTTTTTACTTGATAATCCTTTAACGTTTGACCTAATACACCAATTTCCCCTCGATAAGTCGTGTTTTTGTTTTTATCGACAAGTTTATGCAAGAATGGATGGAAAATCATACCCTCTTCAACAAAATTCCCAGTGTACTGCTGATATACTTCTTCAACTAACACACCGTTAATTTTTTCTCCTTTTATAAAAGCATTCCAACCTTCAACACCTAGACCCCGGGCGCCAGAACTGATACTTACAATACTATTTAAATATGAATAGTGGCCATCTGATCGAACATTCATCGCTGCCATACCACCGGTTCTCCACAAGTTATACTTTTCTCCATTTTCGTTTAGCCATTCTACTTCTTGAAAAGAGAAGTCTGGGACGATTATTAGTATGAACCTTTTCTCCATTTCAGTAGCTGAACCCACTTTTCCACAAGTAAATAACAAAACAACTAACAAGATAAAAAACATACTTTTCGCACTATTCATAATTCCCTCTTATTCTAAACTGGATTTATAATATTCTATAATTTTCTGACATATCCACATTATCAACAGATTTACCCACAGTTTAAACATGATTAGATAAGGTTTTTTTAAAGTTATTCACATATCCTCTAGTTTACCCACAGTTTTTTTATTAACAGTATTTTTTCATATATTAAAGAGGTTTTTTGGAGTTATCCACACTATCCACAATTGAGTTGTTAATAAGTACCCACGTTCTCTCTTGACATTTTAGTCAAAAAAAAGGCTGTTCCGCTTTCAGCCGGAACAGCCTTTTTTCAGTTACTTCACTTTAATTCCAAACCTGGGTTACCATTTAAATCGTAACCGGCAAATTGTTTTTTCTCTAATTGAACAAAAGCCGCAGCCCCAATCATGGCGGCATTATCTGTGCATAAGTGCAACGGGGGAATAACTAATTCAATTCCAAGTTCAGCAAATTCTTCTGTTAGTTTTTTTCTTAAGCCCGTATTAGCAGCAACTCCACCAGCAACTAAAAACTGTTTCAGAACATATTCCTTGGCTGCTCGTTTTGATTTTCCGACGAGGACTTCAATGACACTTTCTTGAAAGCTAGCGGCAAGGTCCTGTTTAGAGATCTCAATCCCTTTTTGACTTGCGTTATGAAGCGTATTGATAACTGCTGATTTCAAGCCACTAAAAGAAAAATCATATGAATCTCGCTCCAACCAAGCTCTTGGTAACTTAATCGTCGCCTCTCCTTCTGCTGCCAGGCGATCAATATATGGACCACCAGGATAAGGTAAATTTAGCGTTCTGGCAACCTTATCATAAGCTTCTCCAACAGCATCATCCCGCGTTTCACCAATAACCTGATAACTTCCATGTTCTTTCATGTAGACAAGTTCTGTATGTCCACCTGATGCAACCAAAGTCATTAACGGGAATTTTAACGTCGTAATTAGTTGATTCGCATAAATATGGCCAGCTATATGGTGTACACCAATTAGTGGTAAATTATGGGCAAATGCAAGCGCCTTTGCTGCATTTACTCCAATCAAAAGTGCACCTACAAGACCTGGACCAGCAGTTACCGCAATTGCGGCTAAATCGGAAAATTCAACGTTCGCTTCCTTCATTGCTTCCTCAATCGTCACGGTAATTTGTTCAACGTGGTGTCTAGAGGCAATTTCTGGTACGACGCCGCCAAATCGTTTGTGGCTTTCAATTTGTGATGCAACGACATTAGCTACTATTTCATTTCCATTTTTAATTACTGCCGCCGCTGTCTCATCGCAGCTTGTTTCAATTGCCAAAATTAGTTTATCCTTCATCTAATATCACCCACATCACAAGAGCATCCTCTTGGTTATCTGTATAATAATTTTTTCTGATCCCACCATCTTGAAAGCCCATTTTACGATAAAGGCTTTGTGCAACTTCATTAGACACTCGCACTTCTAATGACAGCTTTTGGGCACCTAACATGCGAACAAACTCGATTGAGTGACTTAATAACTGCTTACCTAGCTTTAGGCCACGATAAAGACTATGTATCGCAATATTCGTGATCTGAGCCTCATCAATAATTACCCAAATTCCGCAATAACCAATTATTTCATGATTATTTTCAATGACAAGATAATGGGCAAATTGATTATTGTTAATCTCATTGATAAAGGCTACCCTAGTCCACGGAGTAGCGAAACAATTTTCTTCAACCTTTAAAACATTCGTTATATCGTCTTCTATCATGTAGCGAATTTGATAATTGTCTCCCATTATTACAACTACCCTATCTCAATACTATTTTTTTGTTTTGCTAACCAATTAACTTCAGCTTCCGCTAAGCGAATGTAATTAGGTTTAAATTGATGAATATTAAGGCACGGTTCTTTTTCAATCCCTAACTTTGCCAACTCACTTGGGCGTGGATTATGATCACTTAGTGAACCAAATTGCTTTTTTTCCCTTAGGTTTTCTTCAATTACTTGTTTATGAATTGAAAGATCATTACCTAAAAAAAGTACATTTTGATAATTTTCAGCAAGATAATTAGTCCAATCGGAAATTAGACAAATTTGATCTTCGAAAACAGATCTGATTACCCCTTTTTCGCCTTGATAAAGGCCCGTGTATACTTGTCCTCTTCTCGCGTCGATAATCGGTGCAACAACGCCATCATAGTATCGTCCATTTTGAGCCAACACTTCAAGACTTGATACACCTACAAGCGGGATTTTAAGCGACCAAGCTAATGTCTTTGCCGTCGTGACCCCAATTCTTACTCCTGTATAAGAGCCTGGCCCATGAGCAACGACAATTCGCTCTAACTCACTCGGCTGAACCCCGGCGTCCTTCATTAGGGCGTCAATTGCAGGCATTAAGCGGATTGAATGATTTTTTTTGAAATTTGTAACTATTTCTCCCAACACTTTATCTCCATCTACTAATCCAATACCCATAACAAAAGTCGACGTATCGATTGCTAAAACCTTCATTTACTTAATAGCCCCTTACATAATAAAATGTACGCTTCACCTTTTGGAATAAAAATAATTTTTCGGCCAAATTCACCTTGATGTGTAATTTCAATCTCAAGATGTTCGCTAGGAAGCTGTTGCTTGATAAGACTTGCCCACTCAACAACGGTTACACCCTCACCATAGAAATATTCATCCAATCCCAATTCTTCATCGCCATCACCAACTCGATAGACATCCATATGATAAAGAGGTAACCTACCTTTATACTCTTTAATAATGGTGAAAGTTGGACTACTGACGGTTCTTTTTACATCTAAACCTTTTGCTAGTCCTTTTGTGAAGTGAGTTTTTCCTGCACCTAAGTCCCCTTCAAGAGTTAAAATTGTCCCAGCCCAGACAAGCTCACCTAAACGTTGGGCCAATTCCATTGTTTCCTCTGGAGATAATGTATTTACTTCATAAGTTTTCATCTATTCACCTTTGTTAAAATGATTAAAGCCTTTTTTAGGCAATTCTTCTTTTTTATCTTGATAGTTAAGATAGACACCTGCATTACCAGAAGTAACTTTACCAATAATGGCAAATGGAATTCTTTTTTGATCAAACGTTTGTTTAATTTTTGAAACGGCTGTTTTTGGCATTGTTCCTAGCAACTGATAATCTTCGCCACCAAAAAGACTCCAGTGTTTTTGCTGTTCCTCTGAATAGTTCCTAATGAAAGGACTGCGCGGAATTTTATCATAATCAATATGTAAGACTACATCACTTGCCTCTGCTATCTCATTCGCTTCACTTGCAAGTCCATCACTAATATCATTTAAGGCAACTCTTTCCCCACTAGTAGCTAAGATTTTACCTGCTTCAATTTGTGGTATTGGCAATTGATGAGCTGCTAGTAATATATTTTCCTCTTCATTGTAGGAAAAATCAAGACCTTTATCTAATAGTAATTGCAAGCCTGCCGCTGATGCACCGACTTCTCCTACTACAAAAATACAATCTCCTGCTTGGGCCCGACTTCTGTAGAGACTCTTGCCCTTTTCAATTCGTCCACAGACAGTCACTGTAATAATCAATCCTTGTTTAGATGAAACAGTATCTCCACCAATTAAATCCATTGAATATTGATTTCCTATTCTAGACATGCCCGCGTAAATCGCTGCTAAATCTTTTTCATGCCAATCTTTTGGGATTGCTATCGAAACAAGGTAATACGTTGGTGTTCCACCCATTGCAGCAATATCGCTAATGTTAACGGCAAGAACTTTATGTCCAATCATAAAAGGAGTCATTGTTCCTTTAGTAAAATGGATTCCTTCTACCATTGTATCCATACATACAAGCTCATCAAACTTGCTACTACCTTCAAAAACAGCAGCATCGTCACCGATTCCTCTTGATAAAGAGGTTTGATGAGTCTTATTCGGCTTTATTTTTTTAATAAAATCAAATTCATCATGTAACAAGATTGGATCACACCTGTTTATTTTTATTTTTGTTGTTGTTGTTGTTTTTAAAAAAACCTTAGGATAATTCCTAAGGCAATTCATATTCATATTAGTTTATCTTATTTCCGAAAAAAAACCTAGTCATTACACGCTTAAAAACAAAAAAACGAAACTAATTAGTTCCGTAAGTTAATTAAATATTTGGTTGCGGGGGCAGGATTTGAACCTGCGACCTTCGGGTTATGAGCCCGACGAGCTACCAGACTGCTCCACCCCGCGATAATATAAACTGTATTAGCAGTTGTTTTTAACCATCTGCTTAAGCTACTTTCTTATATTAACATAAGTTCTATACAAATGCAAATCTATATTCTAGACTTATTAATTCCTTCTGCAAAGGCCTTAATAATATCATCTTTATCCTCGATTCCTAAGGAAATTCTTACAAGACCTTTGGAAATTCCTAACTTACTTCTTATTGAGTCTGGCACTGAACGATGTGACGTTCCTAACGGGTAAGTTACTGATGATTCAACACCTGCTAATGTAGGAACAATTTTAATCCAATTTAAAGATCTGAAGAACTTGTTTAAATCACACTCATCGCTAAGTTCAATCGTCACAATCGCACCGTTTCCATTTTCGGAAACATTGCTTGGATAATATACCTTTGCAATCGCTTCACTGTTTCGTAAAAAGTCAGCAAGCGCTTGAGCATTTTTAACTTGACGCTCCATTCTAACTGCTAAGGTTTTTAAGCCTCTACAAGTTAACCAGCCTTCAAAGGGACTTAGATTGCAACCTAAATTAACCACTTTTGTTTTAGCTTTAGCAACTAACGACTCACCGCCAACAAGCACTCCAGCAGTTACATCACTGTGTCCACCAATATACTTAGTTGCACTATGCACAACTAGGTCAATCCCTTTTTGAAAAGGTCTGATTAAAAAAGGTGTTGCAAACGTGTTATCAATCATCGTTTTAAGATTATGCTTTTGGGCCAATGAAACGAGAAAATCTAAATTTTCAACCCTAAGTAATGGGTTTGTAATCGACTCTGAGTAAATTAACTTCGTATTCTCTTTAATAGCTTGCTCTACTTCTGATGGATTATTCATCGAAACAAAAGAAACGCTAATTCCAAAATCTTTAAGCTCGTGAGCGAAGAGCTGATACGTCCCACCATAAATATCTTCGGAAGCAACGATATGATCACCACTACTTACAACTGCCAAAACACCTACTAATATCGCTGACATCCCAGAAGATGTAGCAACTCCTTTGGGAGCACCTTCTAAGTCTGCCACGCCTTTTCCTAAGTCTTCTGTGTTTGGATTACTATATCTTGTATATAAAAATTCCTTCTCTCCTCTGAAGAAACCTTCCATATCGTCTAAATCTTTAAATGAAAAAGCCGAGGTTTGGTATATAGGTTGCGCTTTGCTAATATTGTTCTCCTCAACTTTTTGTTGGAAATGAACTGTTTTAGTATTAAATTTAAATGTCATTTTAATGCCTCCATTAAGTTAGCAAATTCTGTAACAAATCGAAATAAGTTTTTAATCAAAATTGGTAATAAAATGATTTTATCATGGTTTTAACTATTAGTAAAAGTACTTGTTATTACTATTATCAAATAATATTATTTCGCATTGATTAATAAGTTATTGATATACGATTAGGAGTACCAAAGGAACAGGATTCGCTATTTTATTGATCGTTTAAATTTCAATGCTTTTCCACACAAAAAAAGTACATTCAATTACGAATGTACTTTTTTTT